>NZ_JAYMRY010000006.1:0-264374 GCF_038900695.1 Paraburkholderia sp. JHI2823
CCCGCCCGTAACCCGCCCACGACGGCACCCCGCATCGACTACCGGGTCATTGGCATCAGACGTGCCCATTCCATATTTGTTTCGGCCGTAATGTGCACACGCGAACGCAACTCGGGGTTCGCTCCGGCAATCGCCATGATCGCCATTCCCCGAGCTTGCGCGCATCCTCGTCAGTGAACGGGATATTGGAATGTTCCCTGCCTAGTTTGGTCCTCCGCTGGAACTGGCGATGTTGCTCGCCGTTGCTGCACCCTGGCTGCGACCGGTACATACGGCGTCTTGTCAACAAAGTATCCGTTTTGATCGAGCGTGATGAACTGGCCCTCACGAACCCCATAGACGGTCGGCTTCTGTCCAGCGCTCGCTTTTGCCAGCTTTGCGGCGCGCAGAAGCGAAATGTTCAGGTTCGCGGCGAATCTTGGCCCCCGCGCTCCAGGCGTATCAATTCGATTTGGGAACATGTTTGCGGGCATGGCGCACGCTTTACGAGACCCCGCTCCTTGTCTATGAAGGCTTTGATGGCGGCGGTTTGGACGAAGTACTTCGCATAAAAGGCCTCGTTGCGCAAGCAACGAGGCCTTTTAGTTTGCGGGGGCAAGCACCTGCTCGCCATGGGAGCGGGCTGGTCGGTAGATTCCCCAAGGTCCCCCGACCGACCGAACCTCTCACTACTCGCCGCCCATGTCGAGCCCGACACCGCGCGCCATGCCCGTTGCGGCGAAGACCATCACGACAACCAGGAGCGTCTGCCACCGGCCGATACGGGCATACTTCGCCGCCCCGGTCAAATCGGGCACGTCGCCCCGGCGCACAGCGAGCCGCCAGCGCAGCAGCGCCATCATCGGTGCGATCTCCAGCAGAAAGATCAGGACAAGCGCCCCCATCTTCACGTGAAAGAGCGGCTCGTGGAGGTAGTACGCGGCACCCTTCTCGAAGCCGCCGAACGCTCGCATCGCGCCAGTCACGATCAGCACGAGCGCGGAGCCGCCCCAGCCATTGTCGGCGCTGAAAATCACGGGCAGGTCCTCGGTGGAGGTGCAGCGGCGCAGCCCGCGCGTGCGGCGCAGAATCGAGGCGAGCGCAAATCCGAAGGCAAGCAGGTGAATGGCGGCGAGCAACCAGCGTGTGAGCATTGCGACTCCTTCGGGTGAACGACAGGAACGGCAAGCAACGGTAAACACTCGAGCACGGACGCAGCGAAGGCGGCCCGTGCGTCAGACCTGCCTCAGCGCCGCGTCGAGTGCGCGCGCGGCGGTGCGGTCGCCTTCGGAAGCGAGGCGCGCGAGAAACACAGTCTGTCGGTTGTGGCCCGCCGCAGCCGGCGAGTCCCACAGCAATTCGATCTTCGGCCGACGCGCGGCCCCGTCCCGGTGCGGCGACGCTGACGATGCCGCCGCCGCACGCGGCTCAGTGGCCGTGGCCGGCTCGGGCGTCGCCGCGGACGGCTCCGATCCCTGCGCACTGGAGTCCGCGGGAAGCAAAGCCGGTTCCGGTTCGACACCGGGTTCGCTGACACGAGGCGCGCGCCCAGGATCTTCGGTCGGCGCCGGTGCGGCGAACCCCGTTGACCCGGACGCAAGCCCCCCTCCCGGCGCTGCGCCTGGCTGCCCCCCCGAGAGCCAGCGAACCGACAACTCGCGCGCATCGTACTGACCAACCTTGCGGCTCTCCCGCCAGACAACCGTGGTGCGGGTGGCGACGTCAATCGAAACGGCAAAGCGCCCGATCGCGAATCGACGTGCCGCGATGTTCGTGCGCCAGAGCGCGCGCGGCCGGCAGATCCATACCACGGCCGCATAGAGCGCCGGCGCGGCAACGAGCCAGCCGTTGGTGTCCGCCGCCGCGTGGAAGGTGCGCCGCCAGCCGGCGGTCCAGACGAACATGCCGATCGAGCCGATCGCAAACAGGAACCCGAGCGTGCCGAAAAAGCGCAGCGCCTGACGCAGCCACTGCGGCAGCGGGTGAAACGGCCGCTCGACGCGCGCCTTGGCGCCCGGCAGCACGATGAGCAGAAACAGGAAGATGAGGTTCAGGCACGCCGCCGGCGACGAAGCCATGCCTTCGAGCGCGGCGAGGAAGTTCATCTGCGCCATCGAATGCAGCCAGCGCGCCAGGATCACGAGCCCGATCGCGCGCAGCGCGAAGAGCGTCCCGGCACCGGGTACGGTGGCCGTGGGCGTCGGTCGGGTTCTCGCCAAGTGGGGTCTCCTGCTGAGGTCTGTCACTGTCGTCGTCGCGTGCGCCGCGGATTTTACGGCACGGCCATTATAGGGACATTAAGCAAACGCCTCACTCGCCGGCGCCAAACGTGACAGCGCCCCGGTGCACGGGCACCGGGGCGCTGGGCAAACGCGGAGAAAACCGGACGCGCCGCAGCACGCCCGCTTTCTGTACAACAACCTTAGCCGGCGGCGACTTCGCGCAGCACGGTGCGGCGCTTCTGGCGCAGCAGTTCTTCGTACACGGCAACGTAGTTGCGCGCCATCACCTTCGACGAGAAGCGCGATTCGAACGCGGCGCGGACCTTCTCGCGCGGCAGCGTCGACAGGCGCTTGATCGCCGCGACAGCGCTGATTTCGTCTTCGACGACGAAGCCCGAGACGCCATTGTCGATGACTTCGGGCACCGAGCCGCGCTTGAACGCGATGACCGGCGTACCGCAGGCCATGGCTTCGATCATGACGAGGCCAAAGGGCTCCGGCCAGTCGATCGGGAACACCAGCGCATGCGCGTTGCCGAGGAACTCGCGCTTTTCGTGCTCGCCGATTTCGCCGATGTACTCGACGTGCGGCAGCGCCATCAGCGGCTTGATGACTTCTTCGTAGTAGGCGCGGTCGGCCTTGTCGATCTTGGCGGCGACCTTGAGCTTCATGCCTGCCTGCCCGGCGATGCGGATCGCCCGGTCAAGGCCCTTCTCCGGCGAGACGCGGCCGAGGAAAGCGAGGTAGCCCGGCTCGACGTTCGGGATCGGCGTGAGCACGTCCTCCGGCAGGCCGTGGTAGACGGTCTGCTGCCAGTTGGCTTGCGGCAGCGGAATACGCTGGTTGTCCGAAATCGAGACGACCGGCACGTCGTTGAACGCGTTGAACACCGGCTGCAGTTCCGGCAGGTCCAGACGGCCGTGCATGGTCGTCACGAACGGCACCGGCTGGCGCTGGAACAGCGAGAACGGGTAGTAGTCGATGTGGAAATGCAGCACGTCGAACTCGTCCGCGCGGCGGCGAACTTCTTCGAGCAGCAGCATGTGCGGAGCCATCACGTCGCGAATCGTCGGGTCGAGGCGCAGCGCCTGCGGCCAAAACGCTTCGAGCTTTGCCGAGGTGACCGAATCGCCGCTTGCGAACAGCGTGACATCGTGGCCCTGTTCGACCAGCGCTTCGGTCAGGTAGGAGACCACCCGTTCCGTGCCGCCGTACAGCTTGGGAGGAACCGCCTCGTGCAACGGAGCGATTTGAGCGATTCGCATAGTGGTGAACTCCTTCCTCGTAATAAATCGGGCAATAGACTGCAAATTTGACAATCGACCTATGCAGGCTGCGGCTTTCTTGTCGCCACGCGCCATCCAGGCGTTCCATACCGCTAACCGCACCGGAAATCCGGAATAGACCCGACGCAGTTGTGAAGCGACAAGAGCGCACACGCGGCGGTTCAGGCGGTAAACGCGCAGGGCTCGCGGCCGTTGACACAAAAGCTGTCAAATTCCCTACGCAGTTGGAGTCGGCATTATCCCGGCTCAGGGAAAATACCGGTCCGATCATTTCAAAGTCTTTACCTTGTTACAAACGGGAAACACTCCGCAACCCCTTGTTTTCCAAGACAGTTCTAGATTGGGTGCTGCGTCGCGGAAAACAACTGCGGGCGTTTGTCGCAACTCGACTGACCGCGGCCTTCCCGAATGTTCCCGTCTTTTCCCGTATGTAACCGGCGAGGCTCGCTTGCAGATGAGAAGTGCGGGCAGTGCGCCTTTCGGAAGGCAAACCGCCATTCTATCTCTAAAAGGGTCCGGGATTCGTGCTGAACCTCTGCCGCAACAGCATCGCCGCAACCGGTGTCCCGGGCGCTGTTGTCGCGATATGATGCGCGTCCGCCGGGCATAGGCGGTGCGCTTCGCGCATGGGGTGTTTACAATGCGGTAAATCCGCCTCCGTTGCCGCGCGCTCAAACCGTTCGTCGCCGTAGCGCGCCTCCTTTCTTCCTTTGAACTTGCACGGACGAAGTTCCGTCAGACCGACCACCCCGATCAATTGGAACATCTGACCATCGCCCAGCGTAACGCCCACAACGCAAAGCTCGCGAGCTATGCGCGGCGGCCGCTCGCGTTCCTTTTCCGCTACATCAAACGCCACCCGTTCGCCCACACTGTCGTGCTCGCCAGCGTGTTCGCGGCCGTGGGGTGCGCGCTGGCTTCGCAGTACGCCATCAAGCATCTGATCGACGTGCTCGGCGCCGGGCGCCACCATCCGGGGCCGCTGTGGACCGCATTCGCCATCCTGGTCGGACTGATCGCCGCCGACAACCTGCTGTGGCGGGTCGGCGGCTGGTTTGCCGCCCACACCTTCGTCGCCGTCACGGGCGACCTGCGGCGCGATCTGTTCCAGTATCTGAGCGGACACTCGCCCACCTACTACTCGGAAAAGCAGCCCGGCACGCTCGCAAGCCGCATCACCGCGACTTCCAACGCCGTCTACACGGCCGAGAACACCACCGCCTGGAACGTGCTGCCGCCTTGCATCGCGGTGGCGGGCGCCATCGTCATGATCATCGCGGTCAATCCGTTGATGGCGGGGGGCCTCCTGTTCTGCTCGGCAGTGCTCTCGGTGATCCTCTTCAAGCTTGCCGGGCGCGGCTCGTCGCGCCACCACACGTTCGCCTCGAAAGCGGCCGCGGTGGACGGCGAACTCGTCGACGTGATCGGCAACATGGCGCTCGTGCGCGCCTTCGGCATGACGTTGCGCGAGCAAAAGCGCTTCGGCTCGACCGTCAAGGCCGAGCTCGACGCGCGCCGCTCGAGCCTGCTCTACCTCGAAAAGCTGCGCCTCCTGCACGCCGTGATCACGGCCATGCTGTCGGCCGGCCTGCTGGGCTGGGCGCTGTGGCTGTGGGATCAGGGCAAGGCGACGTCGGGCGACATCGTGCTCGTGAGTTCGCTGGGCTTCACGATCCTGCACGGCACGCGCGATCTCGCCGTGGCGCTGGTGGACGTCACGCAGCACGTGGCGCGACTCGCCGAAGCCGTGCAGACGCTGCTCGAGCCGCACGGCATGCCCGATCGCGACGACGCCACGGAACTCGTGGCCCAGGGCGGCCGCGTCGATTTCGAGGGCGTGACTTTCGCTTATCCGCACCGCAAGCCGATCCTCGACCACTTCGACCTGCGCATCGAGGCCGGCCAGCGCGTGGGCCTCATCGGCAAGTCGGGTGCGGGCAAGACCACGGTGCTCGCGCTGCTCCAGCATTTCTACGAGTCCCAGGGCGGCGCCATCAAGATCGACGGCCAGGACATCTCGCACGTGACCCAGGACAGCCTGCGCCAAGCCATCGCGCTCGTGCCGCAGGACATTTCGCTTCTGCACCGCACGATCTACGAGAACATCGCCTACGGGCGCCCCGAAGCGAGCCGCGAAGAGGTGCTCACCGCGGCCCGCGAGGCGCGCTGCGCCGAATTCATCGAAGCGATGCCCGAAGGCTACGACACGATCGTGGGCGACCGCGGCGTCAAGCTGTCGGGCGGCCAGCGCCAGCGCGTCGCGATCGCTCGCGCGATTCTCAAGAATTCGCCGATTCTGCTGCTCGACGAAGCCACCTCGGCGCTCGACAGCGCCTCCGAAGAGGCCATCCAGCAGGCGCTCGACCGGCTGATGGTGGGCCGCACGGTGATCGCGATCGCGCACCGCCTCTCCACGCTGCACAACTTCGACCGCATCATCGTGATGAGCGCGGGCAAGGTCATCGACGACGGCAGCCCGGAAGAGCTGCGCAACCGCCCGGGCCTCTATCGCGACCTCCTCGCGAAGCAGTACGGCAAGGCGTCGACGCTGCATCTCGGCAACAAGAAGGCCGACGAAAAGCACGTGGCGTGACACGCGCGCGCGCCCTCGCCCGCTTCGCTTTGCCAGAGACGTAAAAAAAGCCGCTTCGGTCTATCGACTGAAGCGGCTTTTTTCGCCCTCGTAGCGAGCGCGGCGCCGGCGCTCAGCCCTGCGCGCGCGCAAGCGGGGGCGACGCCACGCCTTGCCGCAGGCTGACCTGGCCCAGGTCGCGCATGAAGCGGTCGCGCCACACCGAAACGTTGTTCTCGCGCAGCTGGGCCATCATGTCCCGATAGCGCGCGACACGCTCGGCGAGCGGCATCGAGAGCGCGGCGTTGAGCGCGTCGGCCATGCCGTCGATATCGAGCGGATTGACGATCAGCGCGCCGGACAGCTCCTGCGCCGCGCCGGCAAAGCGCGAGAGCACGAGCACGCCGGGATCTTCAGGATCCTGTGCCGAGACGTATTCCTTCGCGACGAGGTTCATGCCGTCGCGCAGCGGCGTCACGTAGCCCACATTCGAGGCCCGGAACAACGCGGCCAGCACCGCGCGCTCGTACTGGCGGTGGATGTACCAGATCGGCGTCCAGTCGAGTTCCGCATAGCGGCCGTTGATGCGCCCCGACTCGGCCTCGAGGCGCAGCCGGATGTCCTGATAGGCGTGCAGGTCGGCGCGCGTGGGCGGCGCGATCTGGACGAACGAGACGTTGTTGCGCTGCGCCGGCGCGTGGTCGAGCAGGCGCTCGAAGGCCCGAAAGCGTTCGACGAGCCCCTTCGAGTAGTCGAGCCGATCCACGCTCATGATGACCTTGCGACCGTGCAGCGTGGCCTTGAGCGTGCGCACCGGCTTGCCGCGTTCGCCCGCCTTGGCGAGCTCCGCGATTTCGTCGGGATACACGCCGATCGGGTAATCGCCCGCGCACAGCGTCTGCCCGAACGCCTCGATGCGCGTGAGTCCGTCGGGCTGCATGACGGTCGTGCCGCCCGCCTCGTTCACGATGTAGTCGCAAAACGCGCGCAGATCGGGCCTGGTCTGGAAACCGAGCAGATCGAAGGAACAGAGCGCCTCGACCAGCTCGCGGTGCGGCGGCACCGCCAGCAACACCTGCGAGGCGGGAAACGGAATATGCAGGAAGAAGCCGATGCGATTCTTCACCCCCGCCGCGCGCAGCGCCTGGGCGAAAGGAATCAGATGATAGTCGTGGACCCAGATCACGTCGTCTTCGCGCAGGAGCGGCACCAGCTGCTGCGCGAGCCACGCGTTCACGCGGCTATAGCCCTCGTATTCGTGGCGGTCGTACTGCACGAGATCGGCGCGGTAATGGAACGCGGGCCAAAGCGTGGCGTTCGAGAAACCGCGATAGTACTGGTCGTAGTCGCGCCGCAACAGGCCGATGGTCGCGAAGGTGACGGGCCCGCGCTCCTCGAGCGCGATCTGCGGCTGGCCCGACGTGAGCACTTCGCCGCTCCAGCCGAACCACATGCCGCCGGTTTCCTTGAGCGCGTCGTACACACCGACCGCGAGGCCGCCCGCGGCCGGACCGCCTTCGGAAATCGGCGCGACGCGGTTCGACACGATGATCAATCGGCTCATGAGGTGCGGGGTCCGTGCAGGGAATCAGGAAAGTATGGTGGGCGCGAGGCCACGCCCGAATCGGCCCATCGCGACAGGCAATCAACGCGCGGGACAAGGCGAAGCATGCGTGCGGTCACCGGGCGCCCGGCATGGCCGCGACGAGCGACGCGAGCCAGCCGATCAGCGCCTCGACCGAGTCGATGCGCGTCTGTGCGATGGTATCGCCGCCGCCGACCTTGATCGACAGGCCGCCCAGCGCATTCACGACGGCAAAGCCTTTCTCGTCGGTCAGGTCGTCGCCGGCGAACACCGCGCGGCGGCCCGCGAACGGAGGCTCGTCGAGGAAGGCGCGCAGCGCGCGGCCCTTGTCGACGTCCTTGGGCTTGATTTCGTAGACCATCTTGCCCGGCTGCAGCACATAGGCTTCGGCGTAGTCGGCGGCGAGGCGCTCGGTCGCGGCGCGCGCGGTGCCCTCGTGCTCGGGCGCATTGCGGTAGTGCAGCGCGAGCGACGCGCCCTTGATCTCGAGCAGCATGCCCGTATGCGTGCGTACCACCTCTGCGAGCACCTGCTCCATGTGCAGCAGGCGCTGGTCGTTGAACCCGACACGCTGGGTATCGCCGTTGGCGTCGCGCCGCTCGGCGCCGTGCAGGCCAGCCACGGGCAGATCGGGCATGCGCAGAAAGCCATCGATGCTGTCGATGCCGCGCCCCGAGACGATCGCCACCGCGCCATGCGTCGCGCGGCGCAGTTGGCGTAGCAGCGCGAGCATGTCGGGACGGACGAGCACGCCATCGGGCGTGGGCGCGAGATCGACGAGCGTACCGTCGAAATCGAAGAAAAATGCCGTCTGTTCAGGCGGCAGGACTGCCGGGAGTGCATGCATTGCGTTCTGTTCACCCATCGGCCCATGGCCGGGTATGCCCCCGGCAGGACTGCGCCGAGGGAAAGTGTGCGAATCTTACCGCGCCTTTGGGCGATTATCGAGAAAGTAAGGGGCCAAGCCGCGTGCGCGGCGGGCCTCGAGCTCGTATTGCCTGGTTCCCGCCGTGATATGAACGCCCCACACCGCCACGACGCTGGATAGCATCGGTCGTCTCCTCCGATGCGGCAAATCGACGCGAACGGCGCCCACGCCGGAGCGCAGCCGGCAGCGCGAATCCAGTTTTGCTACAGTCGCAGCGACAAGCCGCGCCCTGTCGCAAGAAAGAGCGCGGCCACCGCAACCCCTCGAGTCGACGAGACAGTCTTTGTCCAACCCGTTCGCGCCTTCGAGTAGCACATTACGCGCCCGCCTCGGCTGCGGCGTACGAAGCCTGCGGCGCGCGGCGATCGTGGCGGGGGTACTGCTGCTCGTCGCCTGTTCCCGTTCGGGCGAGCCCTGGCAGCTGATGAACGTGAGCGGCCATCTGCCCGACCTCGACTTCGCGCTCACGGCCGACAATGGCCAGCCCGTGACGGGCGCCAGCTTCCGCGGACGCACGACGCTCGTCTACTTCGGCTATACGCACTGCCCGGACGTCTGCCCGGAAACGATGGCGCGCCTGATCCAGGTCGTCGCAAAACTGGGCGCCGATGCGCAGAACGTGCGCATACTCTTCATCAGCGTCGACCCGGCGCGCGACACACCGCAGGCGTTGCACACTTATGTGGGCGCATTCGATACCCAGCATGCGCTCGGTCTGACCGGCACCGAAGCCGAAATCGAGTCGCTCGCGAGACGCTACCGTGTGGCGTACCAGATGGAAAAGCGCGAAGCCGACGGCAGCTATGAAGTTACGCACAGCTCGGCCGTCTATGTGTTCGACGCGCAGGGCCATGCGCGACTGCTCGCCACCGACCACGACACCGCAGACGCGATCGCACATGACCTGCGCCGCGTCATAAACGACACGGCATGAACGCATGCTGCCGTGCCGGTCCAATCTTCGAGTGCCGTTCACAACGGTATTCGAAACCGCAACCTCAACAGGAAACCTCATGACGAAGAACCTCAAATCGCTCACCGTCACGCTCGGCTACGCGCTCAGCATTTTCGGCTCGCTTGCCGCCTTCGCGCCGGCCGCGCACGCCGCCGCGGGCGCATTGAGCGCGCAGGACGCCTGGGTGCGCTGGCTGCCCGGCGATCTGCCGGCCGCGGGCTATGTGACGCTGAAGAACGACGGCGACCAGCCGATCGATCTCGTGGGGGTATCGAGCGACGCTTACGGCATGGTCATGCTGCATCAGACGGTCTCGAACGGCTCGACGCAGAAGATGGTCATGGTGCACAAGGCGACGGTGCCCGCACACGGCACGCTTGCGGTCGCACCGGGCGGCTACCACCTGATGCTGGAAAAGGCAAAGCACAAGATCGCGCCGGGGGATACGGTCAACGTGAAGCTGGAGTTCTCGGACGGCGAAACGCTCGACACGCCGTTCACGGTCAAGTCGCCCTCCGGGCAGTAAGGCCGCAGATCTAGTGCAGTAACGGATCGCGCGCGCATCATCTGTCGTTGCGCGCGCAAGCATGTTGAATCCGCGATGAGGCCGCCGCCATGCTCGCGATGACCCTGCTGTACTGGCTCCAACCCTGGGAGCCATCGCCGACTGTCATGATCGCTACGCTGCTCACGGCGGTGCTGTTCGTGCGCGGCAAGCGGCACGCGCGGGTATCGCTCACGCGCCAGATCTCATTCTGGTTCGGGCTCGGTGCGCTTTACGTCGCACTGCATACGCGGCTCGACTACTTCTTCGAGCATGAGTTCTTCATGCATCGCGGGCAGCACCTGGTGCTGCACCACGTGGGTCCGTTCTTCATCGCGCTGGCGTATCCCGGCGCGGCGCTGCGCGCTGGCGTCCCGTTCAAGTGGCGACAGCGCTTCGTGCGGCCCGCGCTCGAAGCGCGGCCCGTGCGCGTGGCGCTCGACATCGTCATGCATCCCGTCATCGCGGTGACGCTCTTCGTCGGGCTCATTTACTTCTGGCTCTTTTCGCCGATCCACTTCATCGCGATGCTCGACTGGCGTCTCTACCGCGTCATGAACTGGAGCATGGTGATCGACGGGCTGCTGTTCTGGTGGCTCGTGCTCGACTCGCGCCCCGCGCCGCCCGCTCGCCTCTCGCCGGGCAAGCGCGTGCTGGTCGTGATCGCGGCGATTCCGCCGCAGATCGTGCTCGGCGCACTCATCTTCTTCACGACGCGCGAGCTTTATCCCGTCTATTCGATCTGCGGCCGCGCATTTACCTGGCTCTCGCCCATGCGCGATCAGCAGATCGGCGGCCTGCTGCTCTGGATTCCGGGGTCGATGATGAGCGTGGTCGGCGCGCTGGTCGCGCTGCGCCACTGGATGCGCCTATCCGCGCGCGGACGTTTGAAGCCGGGGCAACGTTCCGGCGGGCGCCCCGAAGACCGCGCGCAACGCAAGGAACGACGCACGCAGCGCACTTAGAGCGCTTCGCAGGGTGCCGCCGGGCCTCACGCCTTTCAAGCGGAGCGCATCCACACGTGCGGAATGCCGTCCTCTTCGTGAATCTCGCCGACAGGCGCGAAACCGAACGCCCCGTAGAACTTCTGCAGATGCGCCTGGGCGTGCAGGCGCATCTGCACGTGCGGCCATTGGCGCGCGATCTGCGCGATGGCGCGTTCGAGCAGCGCATTGCCGAGCTTGATACCGCGATGGTTCTGCGATGTCACCACGCGGCCGATGCGCACGTCCGCGTCATCGGCGTCGGGGAGCAGCACACGCAGATAGCCGGCGAGTTCGCGCACACCATTGCGCTCGCCCCAGGCGAACAGATGCCAGGCGTCCAGGTCGAGGCCGTCGATGTCGCCATACACGCAGTGCTGCTCGACGACGAAGGCGTCGGAGCGCAACTTGAGCATGGCGTAGACTTCGCGTGCATCGAGCGCCTCGAAGGGTTTCCATTGCCAGTCGAATTGAGGAAGCGGCAAGGCGGGGGACTGCAAGGTCATGGTCGGTGATTCCGTCAACATCGCGAATGAAAAGATTATGCCGCGCGATGCGCGCACGACCAACCCGTGGTCACTTGCGCCGGCGCGGCTGCGCGTACTTGCGCCAGTACTGGAACGGCTCTTCGTGCAGATCGATATCCAGATCGACGATGCGCGCCTGCATGCTCTCCTGCGCATCGGCAATTGCCTTGTTGTAGACCGCCGGTGCGATCTCTTCGAGAAAAAAGCCCAACAGCGCGCCCGCCGCGACGTTGCCGATCGGCTCCTCCATGTTGGCGTCGAAATAGCGCTGGATGGAGGCGACCGCCTCGGTGCGCGCGTCTTCTGGAAGTTCGATGGGCATAGCGGCCATCCGCAGAGGGGGATTTCCGGCTATTGTGCGCCACACGCATTGCGTGCAGCCGTCGGTGCCGCAAAGCCAGCGCGCAAAAGCAAAAGCCACCCGAAGGTGGCTTTTGCTTTGCATCTGGAGGCGCGAGCCGGAGTCGAACCGGCCTACACGGCTTTGCAGGCCGCTGCATAACCGCTTTGCTATCGCGCCAGAAGCGGACTGACCGAACTGGAGGCAAACTGCTTGTGCCCACAACGACCGGACAGATTTGATTCGATGGCCTGATACGTTGATCAAGACCTGCCAAACAAAAAGGGAAGCGCTGCTTCCCCGTGGTATCTGGAGCGGGAGACGAGTCTCGAACTCGCGACCTCAACCTTGGCAAGGTTGCGCTCTACCAACTGAGCTACTCCCGCATATGTCCTGCTTTTTACTGCTTCAACACTTCGTTTTCAAACTGCTAAAACGACGCGCCTTAAAATCTGGAGCGGGAGACGAGTCTCGAACTCGCGACCTCAACCTTGGCAAGGTTGCGCTCTACCAACTGAGCTACTCCCGCATTTTTCTGCCTGACTTCGCCGATGATTCGCTCGATTTTCGCTCAACCATCAGCGTGTGACGCTCATCTTCGGCGATTTCCACTGCATCTGCTTATTTGCTACTGCGTCGTGCAGCGGAGAAGTGAGATTATGTATAACCCGCAGAATCGTGTCAACCCCCTCGGTAGATCTTTTTGGAAAAAGACGCAGGCGGTTTGCACGACACAGCGACACAGATTAAAGGCTTCCCCGCTCGCGGATCTGCGGCCACGCGAGCTTCATGTAGTAGAGCATCGACCAGATCGTGAGGAACGCGGCCACGTAGATGAGCCACGCGCCCCATACGCGCGAATCGAACAGCGTCACCCCGCCGAGCGTGAGCGGTGCATAGAACAGCAGCATGGGAATCGCGACCATCTGGCATGCCGTCTTGAACTTGCCGAGCGAATTCACGGCCACGCTCTTCGACGCGCCGATCTGCGCCATCCATTCGCGCAGCGCCGAGATGGCGATCTCGCGGCCGACGATCACGAGCGCGATCACGGCGTCGAGCCGCTGCAGATGCACGAGCACGAGCAGCGCCGCGGTCACCATGAGCTTGTCCGCGACGGGATCGAGAAACGCGCCGAACGACGAAGTCTGATTCCACTTGCGCGCGAGAAAACCGTCGAACCAGTCGGTGAGCGCGGCCAGCACGAAGATCAGCATCGCCAATGTGTTCTGCTGCATCGGGGAAAGCAACGTCTGCGGCAGATAGAACACGCCGACCACGAGCGGAATCAGCACGATCCGCAGCCAGGTCAGGAGAATCGGAATATTGAACGGCATCGGCTGGCGCTATCTGTCGGGGAAGATGCAATTATGGGAGATGCAATTGTGCCGTGTCGCCGCACCTGCCACAAGCAAACGTAAGGAACGGCCCGCGCCTGCCTTCGGCCCGGCCGGCGCGGCGCCCGCATCAATGAAGCTGCTGGTAGATCTGTTCGGCCAGTGAGCGCGAGATGCCCTCCACGCTCGCCAGGTCCTCCACGCTGGCCGCCATCACGCCGCGCAGGCCGCCAAAGCGCGCGAGCAGGCGCTGGCGACGCTTGGCGCCCACGCCTTCCAGTTCCTCCAGCCGCGACGTCTGACGCGTCTTGCCGCGCTTCGCGCGCATGCCCGTGATGGCGAAGCGGTGCGCCTCGTCACGGATCTGCGCGACGAGCATGAGCGCCGCGCTTTCCTTGCCGAGTTCGAGCGGCGCGCGGCCGTCGGCGAACACGAGCGTCTCGAGACCCACCTTGCGCCCCTCGCCTTTCGCCACGCCCACCAGCATCGCCGGATCCAGACCCAGTTCGGTGAACACCTGGCGCGCGATCTCGACCTGGCCCTTGCCGCCGTCGATCAAAACGATGTTGGGCAGCGTGCCGACCGGCGGCGCGGCTTCAGGAGCTTCGACGGATTCTGCGGCCTCGCCGGTGTCAGCGAGTGCGTTCGGGTCGGCGGGATCGGGCGCCGGCACCGAGGCCACCGGCGCCTCGGCTTCGGCGCGCGCCGCTTGCGCGACCATCTTCTCGTAGCGGCGCGTGAGCACCTGCCGCATCGCCGCGTAGTCGTCGCCGGGCGTGATGCCCGTGATGTTGTAGCGCCGGTATTCGGCGGACTGCATCTTGTGATGGTGATAGACCACGCATGATGCCTGGGTCGCTTCGCCCATCGTATGGCTGATGTCGAAGCACTCGATGCGCAGATGCGCGAGATCGTCGAGTTCGAGCCCGAGCAATTGCGCGAGCGTGCGCGTGCGGGCCTGCTGCGAGCCCTGCTCCGAGAGCAGGCGAGCGAGCGCGAGCCGCGCGTTCTGCTCGGCCATGGCGAGCCACGCGCGCTTCTGGCCTTGCGGCTGGCGCAGCAGCGTGACCTTGTGACCCGCCTGCTCGCTGAGCACATCGACGAGTTCGCGGTTCGCCGGCGGATGGCTCACCACCAGCACGGGCGGCACGCGATTGCCGAAGTAGTGCTGCGCAATGAAGGCGTCGAGCACTTCGGATTCGATGCCGGGCGCGCGCTTGCTGCGCGCATCGGCCTGCGCCTCGGCCACGGGCGCATCGGAGTCGCCATCGTCTGCCATTTCGTCGGCGGCGGCGAGATCGGCCGCGATGGCGAGGGGATCCGGCGCGAGCGCCTCGGCGTCGTGCGGCGCGTCGGCCGCCGATTCTTCATTCGCCTCGTCGATGAAATCCTCCACCGTCTTGCGGGCAAGCGAAGGCAGCGACTTCAGCGCGCTTGCGGCGACCACGGTCTCGCTGTCGATCTCCTCGGCAACGCCGCCCTCCTCGTCCGTCAGCGCGCGCTCCACGTGCGCCGGGAAATAGGCCTTGTCGCCCAGATGCCGGCCGCCGCGCACCATTGCGAGATTGACGCAAACGCGCCCGCCCAGCGCGACCACGGCAAGAATGTCCACGTCGCTCTCGCTACCCGTTTCGATGGCCTGCTGATGCAGCACGGTCGAAAGCGAACTCATCTGGTTGCGCACGGCCGCAGCCTGCTCGAACTTCAGCTCGGAGGCGAACGCGTGCATCTTCGTCTCCAGTTCCTTCATGACCTCGTTCTGACGGCCGAGCAGAAAGCGCGATGCGTTGCTCACGTCGCGCGCGTAGTCTTCTTCGCTGATCGCGCGCACGCAAGGCGCCGTACAGCGGCCGATCTGATGCAGCAGGCAAGGCCGCGTGCGATTGTTGAACACCGAATCCTCGCAGGTGCGCAACTGGAACACGCGCTGCAGGATGTGGATGCTCTCGCGCACGGCCGAGGCGCTCGGAAACGGCCCGAAGTACTGGTTGTTGCGATCGACCGCGCCGCGGTAGTACGCCATGCGCGGGAATTTGTGGCCCGTGATCTTGAGGAACGGATACGACTTGTCGTCGCGAAAGAGGATGTTGTAGCGCGGCGTGAGCGCCTTGATGAGATTGTTCTCGAGCAGCAGCGCCTCGGCCTCGGAGCGCGTGACGGTGGTTTCGATGCGCGCAATGCGCGTGATCATCATCGCGATGCGCGGCGAAAGCTGCGTCTTGGTGAAATAGCTCGACACGCGCTTTTTCAGGTCGCGCGCCTTGCCGACATACAGCACCGCGCCTTGCGCGTCGTAGTAGCGGTAGACGCCGGGCAGATGCGGCAACTGCGCGAGCGTCTTTTTCGGGTCGAAAACGTCGGTCTCGGTCATCCAGTTTCGGGGACGGGCGATGCGTCGATGTAAGGTGAGCGAGGGGATGCGGAGATGGCCGGGCGCGCCGCGCTCGCGACGCGTTCAAGGCTCTGTCCTAGAATCGCAAGTTTAGATCATTCCATGCTGCAACGAAGGGGCCCCGAAGCTGAGGGTCCCGCGCCCGCCTTCGGGACGGCGAACGCGAGTTTTCGTTGCGCGACTCTACGCTCACTGGCTCCCCATGACAGAAGCCCGCTCCTCCTCCGCGGCCGCTCCAACCGGCACAGCCGAAGCGGGCGTCGCCTGCGACATTTTTTGCGCCGTCATCGACAATTTCGGCGACATCGGCGTGTGCTGGCGCCTCGCGCGCCAGCTCGCGCACGAGCACGGCTGGCAGGTGCGCCTCTTCGTCGACGACCTGCACGCCTTCGACAAGCTCTGCCCGGCGCTCGATACCAGCCGCGCGACGCAATCCGTGGAAGGCGTGCTCATCGAGCACTGGCACGAGCCCGAACACGCGGGCGACACGCTGCAGATCGCCGATGTCGTGATCGAGGCGTTCGCGTGCGAGTTGCCGCCCGTCTATGTCGCCGCGATGGCCGAGCGCGGCCGCAAGCCCGTCTGGCTCAACCTCGAATACCTGAGCGCCGAAGACTGGGTGGCCGACTTTCACCTGCGGCCCTCGCCGCACCCGCGCTACGCGCTCGCCAAGCACTTCTTCTTTCCCGGGCTCGGGCCCGGCACGGGCGGCGTGCTCAAGGAGCGCACGCTCGACGCCTCGCGCGCCGACTTCGAGCGCTCGCCGCAGACCCGCGCCGCATGGTGGCGGCACGCCACCGGCGGCCCGCCACCGGCGCCGGAAGCCACGGTGATCTCGCTTTTCGCCTATGAAAATCTTGCCGTCGCCCCCCTGCTCGAGCAGTGGCGCGATGGGGCCAGGCCGGTTGTCTTGCTCGTTCCGGAGGGTCGCATTTCGGGCGCGCTCGCGCGTTTTTTCGGAATGCCCGCGTTCGGCGCGGGTTCGCAGGCCACGCGCGGCGCGCTGCGCGCGCACGCGCTCGCGTTCACCGAGCAACGCGGCTATGACCCGCTGCTCTGGGCGAGCGACCTGAACTTCGTGCGCGGCGAGGACTCGTTCGTGCGCGCGCAATGGGCGGCGCGACCTTTCGTCTGGCACATCTACCCGCAAGCCGATGACGCCCATCTGCCGAAGCTGGACGCCGCGCTGGCACACTACGGCCGCACCTTGCCCGAAGCGCCGCGCGCCGCGCTCGAACGCTTCTGGCATGCGTGGAACGGTCGCGGGATCCCCGATTGGGCCGATTTCTTGCAGCACCTGCCTGCCTACGCGGCTCGCGCGAAGGCGTGGGCCGGCGAACTCGCCCAGGTTGGCGATCTGGCCGCAAACCTAGCCGAATTCGCAAAAAGTCAGTTAAAATAAGCGGTTATCCGGCGGCAGCCGTCTCAAGCGGCATGAAAACAGCAGCGAGCAGAAGCAACGCCCGGCAACGCCCGGCAATGCCAGGAGCAGTGCTTCTGATCTCGGCGCCCCACCAGGTGCGCGAAGGTCAGCGCATCAAAGAGGGTCGCACCGTACGAATCCGCGAATCCGCTTGCGACGTTTGCCGTCGCGCACACTCGAAGTCATTTAATCTGGACAGGACAGTTTTTTATTATGAAAACCGCACAGGAACTCCGCGTCGGCAACGTCGTGATGATCGGTAACGACGCGATGGTCGTGCAAAAGGCCGAATACAACAAGTCGGGCCGCAACGCCGCCGTCGTGAAGATGAAGTTCAAGAACCTGCTGACCGGCGCAGGCATGGAAACCGTGTACAAGGCGGACGACAAGTTCGACGTCGTGGTGCTCGACCGCAAGGAAGTGACCTACTCGTACTTCGCCGACCCGATGTACGTGTTCATGGACGCCGACTACAACCAGTACGAAGTCGAAGGCGAGATGATGGGCGACGCCCTCAACTACCTCCAGGACGGCATGGCCTGCGAAGTCGTGTTCTACAACGACAAGGCCATCTCGGTCGAACTGCCGACCGTGCTCGTGCGCGAAATCATCTACACGGAACCTGCCGTCAAGGGCGATACGTCGTCGGGCAAGGTCCTGAAGACTGCCAAGCTCAACACCGGCTTCGAACTGCAAGTGCCGCTCTTCTGCAATATCGGCGACAAGATCGAAATCGACACGCGCACGAACGAGTACCGCAGCCGCGCCTGAAGCATCTCGCGCGATCTGCAGGCGGACCCGCTGAGAAAGCGCCCCTCGGGGCGCTTTTCTTTTTTTGCCGAACGTGTATGTTTGACAGTGTCGCGGAAAACCTTACCGGTTATGCGGGACGAATTGCCCACTTGCCGACTTCGACGCGCCAGTGCGATGCAAACCGGTCAGAGTGACCTCCGCGGCATGGTTTCTGCTACTGGAAGGGAAACGTGCGTTCCACGCTCTTTCCCCTAACCAGGAGAAGCACGATGAATAACGACATTGCTGAAGGCAAGTGGAAGCAGTTGGTCGGCAAGGCCAAGGCGGCATGGGGCGAGTTGACGGACGACGAACTCGCGCGAACGGAAGGCCATGCAGATCGACTCGCCGGGCTGATCCAGGAACGTTACGGCAAGACGCGTGACGAGGCGGAACTGGAAGTGCGCCGCTGGTTCGACGCGCACGGGCCGCGCGGCTGACGCGCCGTCGGCACGGGCGATACGTGCGCCCACTTGCAGGCAAACAGGGGGTTTTGCGGCACGCCAGAGCGCCATGCGCTAGTGGCTGCGCCGCCGTTCGGCCGCCGGCGCTCTTCTGCCCGGCAATGCCGTCGCGCCCCTCCGCTGGCGCGGTACAACTGGGAGGACCGGAACCTGAACATCCTGCTTCGAGACACCTGCGTGATCTCGATGAAAACTTTCGCATCGTGCCGCGCTCCCGCGCGCCGCGCGGTTGCCTCCCGGGGCGAGCGCGCTAAACCGCGCGCGCAACGCAGGCGCGACTGCGCTCATCCGTAAGCCGCTACCGCCATGCCACATGCACTGATTGTCGAAGACGATCCCAACAGCCTCTCAGGTCTCTCTGCGATCCTGTCGGCTGACGGCTTCTCCGTCGACACTGCCGCCACACTCGCCGAAGCGCGCGCCGCGCTCTCGCGTTTCATTCCCGACGTCGTGCTCGTCGACCTCAACCTGCCAGACGGCGGCGGACTCGACCTGCTGCACCATTTGCCCGCGCAGCCGCCAGGCGGCGCGCTGCCCGTGATCGTGATGACGGGCAACGCCACGGTCGAAAGTGCAATCGAGGGCCTGCGCCACGGCATCTGGGACTATCTCCTCAAGCCCGTCAACATTCCGCGGCTGCGCAGTCTGCTCGCGCGCATTCCGCGTCCGTACGAGCTGAGCGAGGAAGTGCGCACGCTGCGGGCCACGCTGCGCCGGATGGGCCACTTCGGGCCGATGATCGGCCGCAGCAGCGCGATCCAGCAGGTCTACGACGCTCTGGAACAGCTCGCGCCCACCGAAGCGGCGCTGCTCGTGCATGGCGAGGTCGGCACCGGCAAGGAAATCACTGCGCGTACGCTGCATCAGCTGAGCCGGCGCCGCAAGGGGCCGTTCATCGTTTGCGACACGCGCTCGCTCGCTGCGGAGGCCGCCGCCGGCCGGCCGCTCGCGAGCGTGCTGTTCGGGCATGAGCGCGGCGCTTTCAACGGGGCGGAACAGCGCGAACCGGGCCTCGTGGATCTGGCGAGCGGCGGCACGCTGTTCATCGACGAGCTTACCGAACTGCCGCGCGACCACCAGGAAACATTGTTGCGCGCGCTCGACTCGCAAACCTTCATGCGCGTTGGCGGCAAAAAAGTGGTGGGCACGGATTTCCGCCTGGTCGCCGGCACCCGTGCGATCCCGCGCGAAGCCGTCCAGCAGGGCGCGCTGCACGACGGCTTATGGATGCGCCTCGATGCCGCGGCGATTGCGCTGCCGCCGCTGCGTGAACGCGACGACGACGCCGCCCTGATCGCGGCCGCGTGCGTCGACGAACTCAACCAGGAGGCGCAAGCGCACGGCCTGCCCGGCGCGACGCGGCTCATCGCCCCTTCGTTTGTCCGCGAATGCCTCGCGTATGACTGGCCCGGCAACGTGCGCGAACTGCACGAGCGCGTGCGGCGCGCCTGGCATGCCTCCGGCGAGGTGCTCGAAACCCTTGAGGCGGAGGAAACCAGCGGCGCAGGGCACCGCGATATGAACGGCGGTCGCGTGCAGGTGACCGTGGGCACGCCGCTCGCCGACGTGGAAGAGATGCTGATCCGCGCGACGCTCGACGCCGTGGGCGGCACGCGGCATCGCGCTGCATCCCTGCTCGGCATCAGCCCCAAGACGCTCTACAACAAGCTGCAGCGTATGCGTCTGAACTGACTGCGCCGCGCACCGCCAGGCCACATAGAAAGCTGCCCTTTGTTTTCGAAGGGCAGCTTTTTTGATTTCCGCGGCTTCGCGGTCAGGGCAGAACGCTGCGCAACAATGCCTGGGCTTCGAGGTACGCCGGGTCCGCGATCATTTTGTCCCAGCGCTGCGCCTTGCCGCGCGCGCGCATGCGCTTGATGCGCTGACTCGAAAGCCTGGCGGAGCGCCGCGGCTCGGCACTGCGCAGCGCGTCGAGGACTTTTTCGGCCTCGTGCGGCTGGTTGCAGATCAGCACCATGTCGCACCCTGCTTCGAGTGCGGCGCGTGCGCCCTCGGTGAGCGTGCCGCCCTGGCGCGCGGCTTCCATCGAGAGATCGTCGCTGAAGATCGCGCCCGTGAAACGCAGCCGCTTGCGCAGGATCTCCTCGACCCAGATGCGCGAGAAGCCCGCGGGTTTCGAATCGACCTTCGGATAGATGACATGCCCCGGCATCACCGCCGTCAGGGCAAGGCCGAGCCAGTCGTACGGCAGCGCGTCTTCGCCGAGAATCGATTCGAGCGGGCGCTCGTCCACGGGCACTGCGACGTGCGAGTCCGCCGTCGCGAAGCCGTGCCCGGGGAAGTGCTTGCCGCAGTTGGCCATGCCCGCGAGCGCGAGCCCGTGGTTGAGGCTCTTGGCGAGCAGCGTGACGACGCGCGGGTCGCGGTGGAACGCGCGGTCGCCCACGACCTTCGACTGGCCATAGCCGAGATCGAGCACGGGCGTAAAGGAGAGATCGATGCCACAGGCGCGCAGCTCGCTTGCGAGGATGTAGCCCACCGCGGTCGCGACCTTGGTGGCGAGCAGCACGTCCTTGTCCCACAGCGCACCGAGCCGCCCCATGGCCGGCAGCACCGTGAAGCCGTCGGTGCGAAAGCGCTGGACGCGGCCGCCCTCGTGGTCGACGGCGATCAGCAGGTCCTCGCGCACTGCGCGAATCGCATCGGTCAGCGCGACGAGTTGCGCGCGGTTTTCGAAGTGGCGCGCAAACAGGATCACGCCGCCCGTCATCGGGTGCGCGAGGCGGCGCACGTCGTCGTCGTTCAGCGCGGTGCCGACCACGTCGAGCATTACTGGCCCGGAAATATTCTTCATCGATGAATTTTGCGTTGATGCCGCGCAGCGCACGGCGATGGATATCAGCCTTTGACTGTGACGTTCACTTCGGCGATCACGAACGACACCGCGTAGTCATGCTCGTCGGTGATGCTCACGCGCGCCGTGATGCCGCGCTCGTCGAGCCACTGCGCCAGCGCGCCCGAAGCGACGATCACGGGGCGGCCGCTGGGCTCGTTCAGTGTTTGCATGGCGCGCCAGGTCATCGGCATGCGCATGCCGAGGCCGATCGCTTTCGAGAACGCCTCTTTCGCGGAAAACCGCGTGCTGAGGTAGGCGAGGCCCCGCGCCTCCGAGCGCGCCTTGCGCGCCTTGTAGACGGCGAGTTCGTCGGGGCCCAGCACGCGCGGCGCGAAGCGCCCGTGGGTCCGTTCCATGACTGCCGCCACGCGGCTCACCTGGATGATGTCGGTGCCGATACCGTAAATCGCCATGAGATTCCCGTCGATGGATGTCGATTGCGTGAGCGCAACGCGCGAATCACTGAGACGCGATCCGCAAATCCGCTCAGACGCGCGCGCCGAGGCGCGCCGCGACCATGATCGCCTTCATTTCGCGCACCGCATTCTCCCAGCCAGCGAAGATTGCGTGCGCAACGATCGCATGGCCGATATTCAGCTCGACAATACCGTCGATGGCGGCGATCTGCTGCACGTTCGTGTAGTGCAGGCCGTGCCCGGCATTCACCTTGAGCCCGAGACTGTTGCCACAGTTCACGCCCGCGACCACGCGCTCGAATTCGCGCTCCTGCTCGCCGGCATCGTGCGCCTCGGCATAGCGGCCCGTGTGCAGTTCGATCACGGGCGCGCCCGTTTCGTGCGCCGCGCGGATCTGCGTTTCGTCGGCGTCGATGAAGAGTGAAACGCGGCAGCCCGCATCGGCGAGCTGACGACAGGCGGCGGCAACCGCGTCGAAGTGGCCGGCAACGTCGAGGCCGCCTTCGGTCGTCAGCTCCTGGCGTTTTTCTGGCACGAGGCAGACGTCGTGCGGCTTGATCTCGCACGCGATGTCGAGCATCTCGGCCGTGACCGCGCACTCGAGGTTCATGCGCGTTTTCAGTTGCGGGCGCAGCGCACGCACATCGGCGTCGACGATATGGCGGCGATCCTCGCGCAGATGCAGCGTGATCGCGTCGGCGCCCGCCTCTTCGGCGAGCAGCGCGGCGCGGATCGGATCGGGATAAGCGGTGCCGCGCGCGTTGCGCAGCGTGGCGACGTGGTCGATGTTGACGCCGAGGTCGATCACGTTGGGCGAAGTGAGAAAGAAGCTCATAGGTTCTGCAGGTCGATCAGAATCTGGCGCGTCGCGAGCGGCGTGCCGCCAAGGTAGGTGTTCAGCAGAAAGCGCATGAGCGCCTTGCTCTGCGCAACCGTCTGGGGTCGATGGTAATCGTCCTCTTCCATGTCGAGCAACGTCTGTCCCGAAAGCAGGGGCCATTGGGCAGGCCACTCGTGGGAGGCTTCGCGTACACCGCGTTCAGGATCGAATACATAGCGACCCTCGGCGACCACCGTCTTGCGGTTCACGGTGCGATTGAGCGCGAGCGCGTAGCCCGCTTCGCGCAGCAGCACGCGCTCGAACGAGCGGAGCACCTGCACGGGCGGCTCGTCGTGCGCAAGGCGCGTGAGCGTCACGACGTAGTGACGAAAGAGCTCGGGATGCGGGTCTTCGCGCGCGATGAACTTCACGAGCAGCTCGTTCACGTAGAAGCCGCAAAGCAGCGCGTCGCCGGTCAGCGGCAACATGCCGCCCACCCATTCGGCGCCCGTGAGCGTGCGAACTTCGCCCTTGCCGGTCCACGATAGCGCGAGCGGCTGGAAGGTTTGCAGCACGCCGCGCAACGCCGAGTGCGGCCGCTTCGCGCCCTTCGCGACGAGCGCGACGCGGCCGTGATCGCGCGCGAGCACGTCGATGATGAGGCTCGTTTCGCGGTACGGATAGCTGTGCAGCACGAACGCCGGCTGCTCGGCGATGCGGTAATCGGGGGCCGTGCTGCGCGAGGCGCGCGGCAGTTGCGAGCGCGCGGTCGTCTTGCGGCTGTTGGGTGATTCGGTGTGCGCCTGGGCGTGGCCTTCGAGCGTGGCGTCGGCGCCTTCCGTCATGGTGTCGCGGGTTGCGGCGACTTTCGTCGCCTTCGAACTGCGCCTCGTGGTCTCGGTGCTTTTAGCGCTCGTCGTGCGCGCGCGCCGCGTACTGCGGGAACCGGACGGTTCGCCGGGAGCGAACGCCTCGCCGGCCTGCGCTTCGTCGTGCGCGGGCCGGTCGTCGTGCAGGGTTCCGGCTGCGCCGTCACTCATACGCGGTGCCCGTCGTGCTTACTCGTAACCGTAGGCGCGCAGCCCGGCTTCGTTGTCGGCCCAGCCGCTCTTCACCTTCACGAAGGTTTCGAGGTACACGGGACCGTCGAAGAGCTTCTCCATGTCGAGGCGCGCCTCGGTGCTGATCTGCTTGAGCTTGCTGCCCTTCTGGCCAATGACCATCGCCTTCTGCGTGTCGCGCTCGACGAGGATCGTCGCGAAGACGCGGCGCAGCCGGCCTTCCTGCTCGAACTTGTCGATCAGCACGGTGCTCGTGTACGGCAATTCGTCGCCGGTCCAGCGGAACACCTTCTCGCGCAGGATTTCAGCGGCGAGAAAGCGCTCGCTGCGGTCGGTCAGATCGTCTTCGCCGTAGATCGGCTCGCCTTCGGGCAGATACGCCTTGAGCGTGTCGAGCAGGCGCTTGATGTCCTCGGGGTGCTTCGCCGAGAGCGGCACGATCTCGCGGAATTCGCGCAAGCCCTGGATCTGCTGGATGAACGGATAAAGCGTGTCCTTGTCGTTCACGCGGTCGATCTTGTTCGCGATCAGGATCGTCGGCGCCTTGGGCGGAATCAGGTCGAGCACCTTCTGGTCGTCGGGGCCGAACTTGCCGGCTTCGATCACGAACAGCACGGCATCGACCGAGCTGAGCGTGGAGGTCACCGCGCGGTTCAGCGAGCGGTTCAGCGCCGTGCTGTGGCGCGTCTGGAAACCGGGCGTGTCGACGAAGATGTACTGCGCGTCGTCGATCGTGTTGATGCCGGTGATGCGATGGCGCGTCGTTTGCGCCTTGCGCGACGTGATGCTGATCTTCTGGCCGACCAGCGCGTTCATCAGCGTCGATTTGCCGACGTTCGGACGGCCGACGATCGCGACCATGCCGCAGCGGAAACCGGCAGGAGTGGAAGTGGGAGCGTTCATGATCGGACCGGGATAGGAAAACAGGAGGCGCGCTCGCCGCGCGCATGGGTGGGTTCAGTGGCCGGCATCGGCCGCGCGCACAGGAATGGCCGCAGCGGCCTCGGCGTGCGCATCGGCGTCGGTGCTGGCGGCGCCGGTGGGAGCCGCGTGCGTGCGCTCGACATGGCGCAGCGCCGAATCTGCCTTCGCCGCCGGCGAGCGGTGGCCGATGGAGCCGGCGCTGGGCACGGCGTCGAAACCGGCGGCCTTGTCGGCGGGCTTCTCGCTCGCTCTTTCTGAACCGCGCTCAGCCTTCTCTCCGGACCTTTCAGCCGGCTTATCCTTCTCCGCCAGGCGCTCTTGCACATGATGCGCTGCACGAATCACCGCGAGCGGGGCGCCTTCGGCAACCGCTGGCTGCGAGGGGCGCTCCGCGCGCGCCGCGGCGCGTTCGCGGCGCTCGGGCGCACGCAGATCGAGCGCGCCCTGCACGCCCGTCACGCCCGGGACGACCTCGGGTTCCGCCTTCGGGGCACGCGCGCCCTTGGAACGGCGCGGCTTGGCGACGAGCGCAGGCGCCGCGGCCATGACCTCGTCGAGCGCCTTCTTCGCCGCAGCCTGTTCGGCCGCGCGGCGGCTCGCGCCCGAACCCGAGACCTTCACATCGAGCTTGGGCACCGTGCATTCGACTTCGAACTGCTGATTGTGCGCCGCACCATGCGTCGCGACGACCGTGTAGGTCGGCAGCGCGATCTTGTGGCCCTGGAGGTATTCCTGCAGCAGCGTCTTGGAATCCTTGCCGAGCGTGCGCGGATCGATGTGGTCGAGTATCGGCACGTACAGGCGCTTGATGACGGTCTGGGCGGCGTCGAAGCCCCCGTCGAGGAAAATCGCGCCGAAGATCGCTTCGAGCGCATCGGCGAGGATCGACGGGCGGCGGAAGCCGCCGCTGCGCAGCTCGCCCTCGCCGAGGCGCAGGCCATCGGCAATATTGAGGGCCTGAGCAATCTCGTAGAGCGACTGCTGCTTGACCAGATTTGCGCGCACGCGCGAGAGGTCTCCCTCGTCCAGCTTGCCAAAACGTTGGAACAATAGGGCGGCCACCGCGCAATTCAGAACCGAATCACCAAGGAATTCGAGGCGTTCGTTATGCGTGGCACTGTGACTGCGGTGGGTCAAAGCCTGGCGCAACAATTCCGCATTACGAAATTCATAGCGCAAACGGCTTTCCAGCGGAGATAGGGGCATGGGGAGAGTATAACGCGCCCGCCGCCCCCGGCGAAAACAGGGGCGGCGGACGAAAAACCATGATGAAGCGACGTTACCGGGGGTTCTTCAAGTAGCGCGCGAAGATGCGATGCGCGTGAATCGGGCGAAACGCACGTTCACGGTCGCGATTATCGTTGCTGCTTCTATCGCTTTGCCGTGCGCCATCTTCGCCGCGATGTGCGTGCCCATCATGTAGATGACACGCACGTCACGCGTGTATCAATTGAACGAACCGATGCGCCGCAGGTTGCTGAAGTTCATCCAGATGAAGAACGCGCGGCCCACGATGTTGGCGTCGGGCACGAAGCCCCAGTAGCGGCTGTCCGCGCTGTTGTCGCGGTTGTCGCCCATCATGAAGTAATTGCCCGGCGGCACCTTGCAGATCACGCCGCGCGCGTTGTACTGGCAGTTGTCGCGATACGGATAGTCCTCCGCGCCCACGATGAACGGCGGCACCGCGGGGTTGTTGAGGATATTGTTCTTGCGGCCGAAAAGGTCCTGCGTGAACTGCTTCGCGTAACCGATGCGCTCTTCGTCGAAGTAATCCCCCACCGGCGTTTCGGGCACGGGCTTGCCGTTGATCGTGAGCTGCTTGTCCTGATAGGCGACCACGTCGCCCGGCAGTCCGATCACACGCTTGATGTAGTCGACCGACTCGTCTTTCGGATAACGGAACACGACCACGTCGCCGCGCTCGAGCGGGCGGCCCCGGGTGATCTTCGTGTTCGTGATCGGCAGGCGGATACCGTAGTCGAACTTGTTCACGAGGATGAAGTCGCCCACGAGCAGCGTGGGCACCATCGAGCCCGACGGAATCTTGAACGGCTCCACGACGAACGAGCGCACGAAGAACACGATCAGGATGACGGGAAAGAAGCTCGCCGTGTACTCGAGCCACCACGGCTGGCGCAGCTTTTCGTTGCGCAGGTGCTGACGCGTGGCAGGCGCGTTTTCATCGGCGAAGCGCTCGCCGATACGTTCCTGCTGCCGGTCGAACTCCTCGACCGCCGCATCGGCGGCGAGGCGCCGGCGCGGCATGAAAACCAGTTTGTCTGCAACCCACGCAACGCCCGTCAAAATGACGAGCACAAAAAGAATCAGCGCAAAATTCATGTAGAGGTCCGTTGTTCTGGCTTATTTGTCTTCGACGCGCAGAATCGCGAGGAAGGCCTCCTGCGGAATTTCCACGGAACCGACCTGCTTCATCCGCTTCTTGCCTTCTTTCTGCTTTTCGAGCAGTTTCTTCTTGCGCGTGATGTCGCCGCCGTAGCACTTGGCGAGCACGTTCTTGCGCAGCGCCTTGATGTTCTCGCGCGCGATGATGTGCGCACCGATCGCGGCCTGAATGGCCACGTCGTACATCTGGCGCGGAATGATCTCGCGCATCTTCGCCGCCACTTCGCGGCCGCGGTACTGCGACTGCGAACGGTGCACGATGATCGACAGCGCATCGACCTTGTCGCCGTTGATGAGCATGTCGACCTTCACGACGTCCGAGCTGCGGTACTCCTTGAACTCGTAGTCCATCGACGCATAGCCGCGCGACACCGACTTTAGCCGATCGAAGAAGTCCAGCACGATTTCCGCCATCGGGATTTCGTACGTGAGCTGCACCTGGCGGCCGTGGTACTGCATGTTGATCTGGTTGCCACGCTTCTGCGTACAGAGCGTAATAACCGAACCCACGTACTCTTGCGGCATGTACAGGTTCACGGTCACGATCGGCTCGCGGACCTCTGCGATCTTCGAGGGCTCCGGCATCTTCGCCGGGTTCTCGACCTTGATCGTGCTGCCGTCCGCCTGCACGACCTCGTACACCACGGTCGGCGCCGTGGTGATGAGGTCCATGTCGAACTCGCGCTCCAGACGCTCCTGCACGATTTCCATGTGCAGCAGGCCGAGGAAGCCGCAGCGGAAGCCGAAGCCCAGCGCCTGCGAAACTTCCGGCTCGTATTGCAGCGAGGCGTCGTTGAGCTTGAGCTTTTCGAGCGACTCGCGCAGCGCGTCGTACTGGTTCGCCTCGACCGGATAGAGGCCCGCGAACACCTGCGGCTTCACTTCCTTGAAGCCCGGCAGCGGCTCGGGCGCCGGCCTCGTGGCGAGCGTGACGGTGTCGCCCACCTTCGTCGCAGCGAGTTCCTTGATGCCCGCGATGATGAAGCCCACCTGCCCCGCCGAGAGCTGGTCGAGATTGCGCGACTTCGGCGAGAACACGCCGACATGCTCGACCGGATACTGCGCGCCGGTGGCCATCAGCTTGATCTTGTCCTTCGGACGCAGCGTGCCGTTGACGATACGCACGAGCATGACGACGCCGACGTAGTTGTCGAACCACGAATCGATGATCAGTGCCTGCAGCGGCGCTTCCGGGTCGCCCTTGGGCGGGGGCACCCTGGCGATGAGCGCTTCGAGCACGTCATCCACGCCGAGACCGGTCTTCGCGCTGCAGCGCGTGGCGTCGGTCGCGTCGATGCCGATCACGTCCTCGATCTCTTCGATGGCGTTTTCGGGGTTCGCGGCGGGCAGGTCGATCTTGTTGAGCACCGGCACGACTTCCACGCCGAGTTCGATCGCCGTGTAGCAGTTCGCCACCGTCTGCGCCTCAACGCCCTGGCTCGCGTCCACCACGAGCAGCGCGCCTTCGCACGCGGAGAGCGAACGGCTGACTTCGTATGAGAAGTCGACGTGCCCCGGCGTGTCGATCAGGTTCAGGTTGTAGACCTTGCCGTCTCGCGCCTTGTAGGAAAGCGCAGCGGTCTGCGCCTTGATGGTGATGCCGCGCTCGCGCTCGAGATCCATCGAGTCGAGCACCTGCGATTCCATCTCGCGGTCGGACAGGCCACCGCAGAGCTGGATGATGCGATCGGCGAGCGTCGACTTGCCATGGTCGATGTGCGCAATGATCGAGAAGTTACGAATATGATCCATTCAGTGCCGATCAAGCGAAAAAGGCGCGCCCCAACGATAGCTGGGCACGCCTCGTAAATAGATGAAAAACCGAACTATTTTAGCCGAAAAGGGGTCCCACGGGCGAACCGTCCGCTGATCCAACGGATGTGTCATGCCGTGCGGGTGGCGCCTGGCGGCGTGCCGGGCAACGGTTTCACGCTGCAGCCGGCGGAGTCGGCGATAGATTCGGTGCGTCGATACCGAGACCGAGCATGGCACGCACGCGCGCTTCGTCGAGCCGGTAGTGACACACCTCGACGCCATCGCACAGGAGCACCGGCACGAGTTCGTCGTAGCGCGCCTGCAGTTCGGGGGCGGTATCGATATCGACGATGTCGAGCCGCGCGCCCGCCGCGGCGGCGAGCGGTTCGAGCGCCGCGCGCATTTCCTCGCACAAGTGGCACCACGCGCGGCCGTACAGAACGAAATGGGCACTGGCGCGGGCCAGCGCGCCGTCAGCCGCTCCCGAAGTCCGCATGGGTCCCGGCATCGGCGTTACTTCTGGCCCTGCGCGCGCGGGCGCACCGGAACGAACTGTGTGTTGTCGCCGCGCCGCACGAGCACCGCCACCATCTTTTGCGGGTCGAGGTGCGCGGTCACTTCCTGGAACTGCTTCGCGCTCGTGATATCCGTGTCGCCCACGCGCAGGATGATGTCGCCCTTCTGGAGGCCAGCGCGCGCCGCCGGACCGTCCACCGAATCGACCATCGCGCCACCCTTGATCTTCATCTGGGCGAGCTGGTCGGCCGGGATATCGACCACCGCGAGACCGAGCGAGTTCGATGCGCGCGGCTTGGGCTCGGGCGCCTTCTTCAGGTCGGCCTTCGTGCTCTTGTCGGTCTGCATTTCGGCGATCGTGATCGGCAGTTCACGCGTCGCGCCCTTGCGCCAGATCGTGATGGTCGCCTTGGTGCCCGGCTTCGTGTCACCGACCATGCGTGGCAGGTCGGTCGCTGCCTCGACATTCGCGCCGTTGAACTTCTGGATGATGTCGCCCGGCTGGATGCCCGCCTTGTCGGCGGGGCCGCCCGGCTCGACGCTGGACACGAGCGCGCCTTGCGCCTTCGGCAAGCCCAGCGAGTCGGCCACGTCCTTCGTCACCTCGCCGATCGCCACGGCGATGCGGCCGCGCGTGACCTTGCCCGTCGACTTCAGCTGATCCGCCACGCGCATCGCTTCGTCGATCGGAATCGCGAACGAGATGCCCATGAAGCCGCCCGTGCGGCTGTAGATCTGCGAGTTGATGCCGATCACCTCGCCTTGCATGTTGATGAGCGGACCGCCCGAGTTGCCGGGATTCACGGCCACGTCGGTCTGGATGAAGGGCAAATAGTCGCCGGTGTCGCGGCCCTTGGCGCTCACGATGCCGGCCGTCACGGTATTTTCGAGGCCGAACGGCGAGCCGATCGCCACGACCCACTCGCCCACGCGCACCTTGTTCGAATCGCCCATCGTCACCGCCGGGAGATTCGAGGCCTGGATCTTCACGACAGCCACGTCGGTGCGATCATCCACGCCGATCAGCTTCGCCTTGAACTCGCGCTTGTCGGTGAGCGTGACGTAGATGCTGTCCGCGTCGTCGATCACGTGTGCATTGGTCATGACATAACCGTCGCTCGACAGGATGAACCCGGAGCCAACGCCGCTGTTCTGTTCGGAGTCGTTGCCGCTGTCCGGGCCGGAGTCCGATCCGCCGCCCTGGCCACCTTGTCCGCCGCCGCCCTGCCCCCCCTGGCCGCCACGCGGCGACTGGCCGCCCTGCGGCCCCTGCGGAAGTGGAATGCCAAAGAAGCGGCGGAAGAACTCCGACATGTCGCCGTTATCCATGCCCGGCGGGAGGCCTCGCTGGGCTGTCGACACGCGCGTGGTGGTGCGGATATTGACGACCGACGGCCCCACCTTGTCCACGAGGTCGGCGAAGTCGGGCAAATTCGCGGCCGGCGCCGCCGATGCCACGTGCGGCGTGAACGGCAGGCAAACCGCCACGACCGCGGCCGCGAAAAATTTGCGCAGCGGGAGAATCGTCATATCGAAGTCAGCCGAAGGAAAGTTACCTGGGAGCCTTGTATTCTATGGCAGACGCGAACTGCTGCAACGTGCTCTGGGGCACTTCCCCGAGCAACGTGATGAAGTAGTCGCCATTGCGCTTCACGAGCACATGAGTGGCGCCGCTGCTGCCCGAGCCTTCCTTGCGGCTGTTGTTCTTGACCGGTTCGACGAAAACCGAAAGCGTGGAAAGTCCATCGGAGAACACGGCCTGATCGACGGCGATAGGCGGATCGCTCGCGTCGCGTGCCGCCATGGGCCGGCGCACTTCGCGAATTCTGGCGAATCCCGGCACGGCCTGCCCGAACGACCAGCCCGCCGCTTCCATATCGACCGTCTGGAGCGGCGGACGCACCACGGTCCAGCCCGCGATGTTGCGCATGCCGTTCACGATGGGGGTCTTGTCGACGGGGCCGCCAATGCGGACCTGCGTAAACGCCAGTTGCTGAAGCACCTGGCCATTCGACGGATCGAGCATCTGGGAACGCAGCAGCAGACCGGTTTTGGCGTCGGCCCACAGCTTGTAGGCGAAGCGGAAATTGTCCTTCGGATCGAGTTCGACCACCTGGCTGTCGAGGCCCGCCACCCGATCGGTGCCGAGCATCTTCGGCTCGTAGACGGTCAGCACCTGGTCGCCGCTCGTGGAAAGCAGCGCCGGGAAAGCATCCTTGTTCTGGCGCTTTTCCACGACGAGCAATTTGCGCTCGGGCACGAACGTGAAGAGATCGTCGTTGTGACGCAGCATCGTGCGGGGCTTGCCGTCGAGGCTCTCCAGTTTCTCGAATTCGCCGTCCGTCTTCGACGCGTAGTGCATGATGCGCGAAGACTGCACGAACTCGCCGCGCTGGTAGACGAAAGTGCCTTCGTAATTCTGTTGCTGGGAGGCTTGCTGGATGCGGTCGAGCCACTGCGCGGCAGCCCGGCGCGCCCCGGCGGCATCGGCCGCCGACGCGCCTTGCGCGTGGGCGCGCGGGGCGACAGACAGAGCGGTGAACATCATGGCTGCGCAGCACAGGAAAGCCGGCAACCGCCCCCAGATCGTGTTGTTATTCAACCGCAATGTCTGCATCAAACTTATTGGCCTTGCGTGGTGAGAGCGGCCGAACGGATATATGGCGTGGAATCCGAAATGACCGGCTGCTGAGCGAATTGCTGATGTGCCTGAAGATATTCGTCGAGGCGTGCGTCGCGGATGATATTGCCGTCCTGACCGCCCGTGGCCACCGCCGGCGTGGCGTTCATCGCCACGCGCTGCATGGCGTCGCCCTGCGACTGCACGGCGGCGATTTGCGGCGCGCCTGCCATGCCCACACCGCGCATTTGCGGCATGACGATCCACGTGAGCGTGGCGGCTGCGGCAGCCACGGCCAACGAAGGCATCACGCGGCGGCGCAGCGCCAGAATGCGGCCCACCCGCTCATTGCGCCCAGCCCTCGCGCCTTGCGGCTGCGCAAGCGCGGCAGGCGCGAGCAGATGCGGCTCGGCGTCGAAGCGCGCGGCGAAACCCGTCATGAAGGCGCGGCTCGCGGCCTGACTGAGGGCCAGATCGTCCGAACGCAGCACGTCGCCGATCAGGTGGTACTCCGACCAGGCGGCGCGGCCTTCGCCGTCGAGTTCAAGAAAATTTCCGTTCAGATGCTCCCCGGCCGACCCTTCGCCGTCGACGAAGGCGGACAGACGCTCGCCGCGCGAGCTTGATACCGATTGCATCGAGACCGAACCCATGATGCTCCCCATTCCCTAAACAGACGTCCCTGGTGACACCAACATTATCTGGTGAATCGCGTCGCCGCCCGGGGCGGAGCTGGTGGTTGTTCTTACCAGCGCTTGCCTTCCGGAGTGTCCAGCAGCGGACGCAATTTTGCCGCAATGGCTTCCCGTGCGCGGAAAATTCTCGATCTGACCGTGCCGATGGGGCAACCCATCATCTCGGCAATTTCCTCGTAGCTCAGGCCTTCAATTTCCCGAAGCGTAATGGCGGTGCGCAACTCTTCCGGTAAAACCGCCATCGCAGCATTGACCGTCTGCGCGATCTGCTTGCTCATCAACATCGACTCGGGCGTGTTGATATCCCTTAGTTGATCGGCGTCCGAGAAAGTTTCCGCTTCTTCTGCGTCCGCTTCGGTGGAAGTTGGGGCGCGTCTTCCCTGCGTCGCAAGGTAGTTCTTTGCCGTATTGACGGCAATCCGGTACAACCACGTATAGAAAGCCGATTCGCCACGAAACTGCGGAAGCGCCCGGTAAGCCTTGATGAAGGCGTCCTGGGCCACGTCCTCGACCTCGGCGGGGTCCCGCACGAGGCGCGAGATCAGCCGGATGATCTTGCGGTGGTATTTCGAGACCAGGAGCTCGAACGCGGCTTTGTCGCCTTTTTGCACGCGCTCGACCAGAACCTGATCAATTTCTTTTTCGCTCACCTGAAAAATCCGTTAGCACATGGAGTAGACGTGGGGGCACCATTGTAGCGTCCTCGCCACGGTCCCACGTTACACGAGTAACAGCCGTTACAAGCGTTACAGCAAGGCACCTTCAGCGGCCGGCCGCGCTGCGGGCGCGCACGGCGAGCGCGCGAAAGGCTCCTCGCGCAATGGCGTCGGCAGCGATGAGCACTGTCGTGCGACGGGCGCCCTGCTCCACGACGAGGGCCAACAGCCATGCACCCCATTGCGAGGCACCGGCAAGACGGCCCGTTGCGAGGCAGGCGCCGTCGCGGGCATAAGCCGCAAGAAAATCCGGCCCGATTTCGAGGAACGCGGGCTGACTGCGACGCCACGCCGCAGCCGCGAGCGCGCCGGTCGCGAAGAACGCCAACGTGAGCGGCAAGGCGCGCCAGGCGCCGAGCCATGGGGCAAGCGCCGTCTGGACGGCGGCCGTGGCCAGGCCCAGGCTCGCGGCAACAAGCACTTGCAGCGCGAGGGAAGGACGCAGGGGAAGAAGCGGCGCGCTCGTGCGCCGCGAGGGGAAACCAGGAGGAAGGCGGCCGGCCGGAGAATCCGGCGCGGCCGCTGTCGCGTCGTACGCGATCAAGCGTGGCGCTTGAAAACGAGCGTGCCGTTGGTGCCGCCGAACCCGAACGAGTTCTTCAGCGCGACGTAGATCTTCATGTCCCGCGCGGTGTTCGCGCAGTAGTCCAGGTCACACTCGGGATCCTGGTTGAAGATGTTGATCGTCGGCGGCGAGACCTGGTTGTGCACGGCGAGTACCGTGAACACCGACTCCAGACCACCCGCGCCACCCAGCAGGTGGCCCGTCATCGACTTGGTCGAGTTCACGACGATGTCCTTCGCGTGATCGCCGAATGCGCGCTTGATCGCCGTGGTTTCGGCGATGTCGCCGAGCGGCGTCGAGGTGCCGTGAGCGTTGACCCAGTTCACTTCGTTCGCGTTGACGCCGGCGTTGCGCATTGCGTACTGCATGCAGCGGCGCGCGCCGTCGCCGTCTTCGAGCGGAGCAGTCATGTGGTACGCATCGCCGCTCATGCCATAGCCGCCGATTTCCGCGTAGATCCTGGCGCCGCGCGCCTTCGCGTGCTCGTACTCTTCGAGGACCATGACGCCTGCGCCCTCACCCAGCACGAAGCCGTCGCGATCCTTGTCCCAGGGACGGCTGGCCGTTGCGGGATCGTCATTGCGCTGCGAGAGCGCACGCGCGGCAGCAAAGCCACCGATGCCGAGCGGCGAGACGGTCGATTCCGCGCCGCCGGCGATCATCACGTCGCAGTCGCCGTATTCGATCAGACGCGAAGCTTCGCCGATGCAGTGCAGGCCGGTCGTGCAGGCCGTGACCATGGCGAGGTTCGGGCCCTTGAGGCCGTACTTGATCGACAGATGGCCCGAGATCATGTTGATGATCGAGGCCGGCACGAAGAACGGCGAAATACGGCGCGGACCGCGGTTGAGCAGTTCGGTTTGCGTGACTTCGATCATCGGCAGCCCGCCGATGCCCGAGCCGACGTTCACGCCGATCCGCTCGGCGTTCGCTTCAGTGACCTCGAGGCCGCTGTCCTTGATCGCCTGCATGCCCGCGGCAATGCCGTAATGGATGAACGTATCCATATGGCGCGCTTCCTTCGCCGGCATGTAGTCTTCGACGTTGAAGCCCTTCACCTCGCCGGCGAAGCGAGTCGAGAAGTTCGTAGCGTCGAACTTCGTGATGTTTGCGATGCCGGACTTCCCGGCGACCAGATTGGCCCAGCCGTCGGCAACATTATTGCCAACAGGCGAAATCAGCCCCAGGCCTGTAACAACAACTCGTCGACGGCTCACGGTAACCCCTTTTCCATAGATGACAAAAACAAAAGCCACAGAGGCCACAGGAAATGCTCCTGTGAGCCCTGTGGCTAGTTGACCGGCAAATGCCCCGCAGCGACTGCGGCAGGCGTACGCGGTTTCACGGGCGAGCCTCCTCGCGGGCCGTCAGCGCGCACGCGGCGTGCGCGGCCCGGGCAGGAAACAGGCTTAGGCCTTGACGTTCGCGCGAGCGTAGTCGATCGCTTGCTGGACCGTCGTGATCTTCTCGGCTTCCTCGTCCGGGATTTCCATGCCGAATTCGTCTTCGAGGGCCATCACCAGTTCGACGGTGTCGAGCGAGTCGGCGCCCAGGTCGTTCACGAACGAAGCCTCGTTCTTGATTTCAGCTTCGGCGACGCCCAGTTGTTCGGCGACGATCTTCTTGACGCGCTGTTCGATGTTGTCCATTACCCCTCCAAGGGAAAAAAGTTAGCTCATGAATGCGAGTGCGCGCATTTTATCAGGTTTGACCTGGCAGAAAAGCGGCGCTCAAAGTTCGGAATAGCTCTCGCGCGAAGGCGTCCGTGCAAGGTTTTGCATCAAACGCATCAAGGCGCGGATAGTACCTGAATCCGGTTAAGACATGTACATGCCGCCGTTCACGTGCAGCGTCGTGCCCGTGATATAGGCCGCCTGGGGCGACGCGAGAAACGCGACCGCATGCGCGATGTCGTCCGGGCTGCCGAGACGGCCCAGCGGAATCTGCTGCTTGAGTGCGGCCTGCTGTTCGGCCGGCAGGTCCTTCGTCATGTCGGTGTCGATGAAGCCCGGCGCGACGCAGTTCACGGTGATGCCGCGGCTGCCAATCTCGCGTGCCAGCGCGCGTGTCATGCCCGCCACGCCGGCCTTCGCGGCGGCATAGTTGGCCTGGCCCGGGTTGCCCGAGGAGCCCACCACCGAGGTGATGTTGATGATGCGGCCCGTGCGCGCCTTCATCATCGGGCGTAGCACGGCGCGAGAGAGGCGAAACACCGACTTCAGGTTCGTGTCGATGACCGAATCCCACTCGTCGTCCTTCATGCGCATCGCCAGGTTGTCCTGCGTGATGCCCGCATTGTTGACGAGGATCGCGAGACCGCCAAATTCCTTGACCGTTGCGTCGATGAGCGCTTCTGCCGCAGCGGCATCGTTCACGTTGAGAACGGCGCCGCGGCCCTTCACGCCCGCTTCTTCGAAGGCGGCCGAAATGGCTTGCGCGCCGGCTTCGCTCGTCGCGGTGCCGATCACCGTCGCACCCTGGCGCGCCAGTTCGAGCGCAATCGCACGGCCGATGCCGCGCGACGCGCCGGTCACGATCGCGGCTTGATTGTCGAGAGTCTTTTCCATCGTTCGAATCCGTTAGCGGTAGTGGCTTATGCGCTTATGCGTTCAGAAGCGCGAGCGTTTCTTCGAGCGACTTCGGGTCGAGCACCGAGGCGCCCGCGAGATTGCCGTCGATACGCTTGGTGAGGCCCGCAAGCACCTTGCCCGGACCGCATTCGATCACATGCGAGGCGCCCTGCGCCGCAATCGCCTTCACGCATTCGACCCAGCGCACGGGGCCGGCGGCCTGGCGCACCAGCGCGTCGCGAATCTTTGCGGGATCGGTTTCGAAGGCCACGTCGACGTTGTTCACCACCGGAATCTGCGGCGCATTGAGCGTAACGCCCGCGAGGTACTCGCGCAGCTGGTCCGAGGCGGGCTTGAGCAGCGACGAATGAAACGGCGCGGAAACCGGCAGCGGCAGCGCGCGCTTGGCGCCCTTGCCCTTGGCGATTTCGCAGGCCTTTTCGACCGCGCCCTTGTGACCCGCGATCACGACCTGCGCCGGCGCGTTGAAGTTCACGGCTTCGACCACGCCGCCGCTCGCCGCGGCCGCTTCGACGCAAACGGCGCGCACGGCGTCGTCGTCGAGGCCGAGCACGGCAGCCATGCCGCCTTCGCCGACCGGCACCGCGCCTTGCATCGCCTGCGCGCGAAAGCGCACGAGCGGCACGGCGTCGCGGAACGCGAGCACGCCAGCGGCGACGAGCGCCGTATATTCGCCGAGGCTGTGGCCCGCGACGATCGCCGGCGCCGGGCCGCCCGCCTGCTGCCACGCGCGGTACACGGCGTAGGCGGCCGTGAGCATGACCGGCTGCGTGTTGGTGGTGAGATTGAGCTCTTCTGCCGGGCCCTCGGCGATCAGCTTGCCAAGATCCTGGTCGAGCGCGTCGGACGCTTCTTGCAGCGTCTCGCGCACGACGGCGTTATCGGCGAAAGCGTCGAGCATGCCGACGGCCTGGGAGCCCTGCCCGGGAAAAACGAACGCGAATTTCATAACGTCCCCAAATTCGATTAAAACCGGCGGGCGATGCGCTCGGATGGACCGCTGCCGGCCGCGCACATACCGAATGTCATGTACGTGCGGCCTGACCGCGGGAGCGCGAAAGCCCGCTCCGGAAGATTAGAAGCGGATGACCGAGGCGCCCCAGGTGAAGCCGCCGCCCACGCCTTCGATCAGCACGTTGTGGCCGCGCTTGATGCGGCCGTCGCGCACAGCGATGTCCAAAGCGAGCGGAATCGAAGCCGCCGACGTGTTGCCGTGCTCGCCAACCGTCACCACCATGCGCTCGGCGGGCAGGCCGAGCTTGCGGCAGGTGCCCTGCATGATGCGGATGTTGGCCTGGTGCGGAATGAGCCAGTCGATCTGGTCGGCGGTGAGCTGCGCCTTCTCGATTGCCTCGATCGCGACCTTTTCGAGCACGTTCACGGCGAGCTTGAACACGGCCTGGCCGTCCATGTGCAGGAACGCGTTGCCCGCGATCACACCGCCGTTGACGTGACCCGGCGTGCACAGGATATGCGCGTAGCTGCCGTCGGCGTGCAGCGCGCTCGAGAGCACGCCCGGTTCGTCCGACGCCTGGAGCACGACCGCGCCCGCGCCGTCGCCGAACAGCACGCAGGTGGTGCGGTCGTTGAAATCGAGAATGCGCGAGAAGGTTTCCGCGCCGACCACGAGCGCCGTGCGGTGCTGGCCGCTGCGGATCAGGCTGTCGGCCACCGAAACGGCGTACGCGAAGCCCGCGCACACGGCCTGCACGTCGAACGCCGCGCCGTGATTGCGGATGCCGAGCTTGTTCTGCAACAGGCAAGCCGTGCTCGGAAACACGAAATCGGGCGTGGAAGTAGCGACGATGATGAGGTCGATCGTCTGGGGATCGACATCGGCGGCCGCGATCGCGCGCTGCGACGCCGCAAGCGCGAGGTCGCTCGTCGTGACGTCGGGTGCGGCGAAGTGGCGCGCGTGGATGCCCGTGCGGGCCACGATCCACTCGTCGCTCGTCTCGACGCCTTTCGCGGCGAGCCGCGTGGCCAGTTCCTGGTTGGTGACGCGATCAGGCGGCAGGTAGCTGCCCGTGCCGATCACGCGGGAGTAGAGAGTCGATTGAGCCATTATGCCTTCGAGGATGATGCGGCGCCGGGCGGTAAATCGCCCGCCGCCTGGCTGGGCGCGCTGGTCGCCGCCCCGGCTTGTGCGGCTTGCATGTTCTGGGCGCCGCCGGACTCGCCTGCCGCCTGTTCGAGCGAACCGGCGTTTTCTTCCATGGCGCGCGCGAGGCGCTCCAGGACGCCATTTTTGACGGCATCATACCCGCGATTGATCGCACACTCAAACGCGTAGGCATCGGCCGAGCCGTGGCTCTTGATGACGAGACTCTTCAAGCCGAGCAGCGCGGCGCCGTTGTACTGGCGATGATCGACGCGCTTTTTGAAGCGCATGAGCACGGGCAGCGCGGCGAGCGCCATGAGCTTCGTGAGCCACGAGCGGCCGAACTCTTCCTTGATCATGTCGTTGAGCATCTGCGCGAGGCCCTCCGACGTCTTGAGCGCGACATTCCCAACGAAACCGTCACAGACGATGACGTCGACGGTGCCCTTGTAAATGTCGTTGCCTTCGACGTTGCCGCGGAAATTCAGCGTGCTCGCGCGCAGGAGTTCCCCCGCGCGCTTGATGGTCTCGTTGCCTTTGATGACTTCTTCGCCGATGTTCAGGAGCCCGATCGTTGGACGATCTTTGCCCTCGAGCGCGGCCACGAGCGCGTGCCCCATCTCCGCGAACTGCAGCAGATGCTGCGGCTCGCAGTCGACGTTCGCGCCAAGGTCGAGCATCGTCGTGTAGCCGCGCGGGTTCGGAAGTGCGAACGCGATGGCGGGGCGTTCGATGCCGGGAAGCGTCTTGAGCACATAGCGCGACACGGCCATGAGCGCGCCCGTGTTGCCGGCGGAAATGCAGGCTTGCGCCTCGCCCTCTTTCACGCGATTGAGTGCGACACGCATGGACGAGTCTTTCTTCTTTCGCAGGGCGACTTCGACCGGATCGTCCATCTCGACGACCTCGGTGGCGGGCACGACGGTAAGCGCGGGATGGTCCGCCGCCTTCAGCTTCTTCAACTGGGCGCGGACCGCCGACTCGACGCCCACGAGCATGAGATGCGCGTCGGGGTGCGAGCGGACGAAATGGACTGCGGCAGGCACCGTCACGGACGGGCCGTGGTCGCCTCCCATGCAATCTATCGTGAGCTTAACAGTCATGGAATGCGACGAATTTCAGGCACAAAAAAGCGGCAGTAGAATGCCGCCTTTTTTGCCGAGCCGAAATATGGTCAAGCGAACGGAATCGTCAGACGTTGCGCGGTGTCGCCCCTTGCGGGTCGATACTGCGCCACACGCTGAAACGATTAATCGTTCTTGGTCTTGACGACTTTCTTGCCGCGGTAGTAGCCGTTCGGGCTGATGTGGTGACGCAGATGCACTTCACCGGTGCTCGGCTCGACGGCCAGCGGCGCGCCCGTGAGGAAATCGTGCGAGCGGTGCATACCGCGCTTCGACGGCGACTTCTTGTTTTGTTGAACTGCCATGATAACTCCTGAAAATTTTCCGAATTCTAACACAGCCCGATCCGGCCGCCGCCACCCTGGGGGTGGCCGGACTCCGGGCTCAGGCCCACGCGTCTGGTACTGCCCGCCCCGTACAGTTGCCTAACGTTACGAACCAGGTTACGAACCAGGTTTCCCGTTAGTGCTTGTTGCCGGGACCGTCCTTCCTGAGCGATTCGAGCGCCGCAAACGGGTTCACGCGCTCTTCCGACTCGATTTCCTGCTCTGGCACGTCATCCACGGAATCCACGCCGTCTGCGCCATCGGCACCCGAGGCGAGACTTTCGTGCACTTCCGGACAGACTTCGTGCTTCGGCACCAGCGGCAGCGAGAGCAACAGCTCCTCTTCGATCAAGTCGACGAGATCGAAATGGCGCGAGCCCACGATCACTTCGACTTCATCGTCGTCGAGCGGAAACTCGTCCGCCTCTTCTTCCGTCTGGACGATACGGAAGGTCGCATCCGCATTGAATGCCTGCTCGTAGGGAGCGAGGCACCGTTGGCAGTTCAACCATGCGCTGCCGTGAACCACGAGCTGCAGGTATGGTTGCGGCGCCTCGGCGCCGTCGTCCTGCAATTCTTGCCGCGTCGAACCCGCAGCCTGCCAGGTGAACGCAGTGTCGCGATCTGGCGCCTCGACCGGGACTTCGTTTAACATGCGCGGCAGTTGCGAGAGACGCACGGCACCCGCTGCCTCGCGCCCGCTGCGCGCGAATTCGAAGATATCGAGGTCGCGCGGATTCAGACCAGCGCCAGCAGACTTGTCCAGATGTTCGGTCATGTGCGCTCTCCTGCTTCAAGTCATGCTTCAAGGCTTGCGGCCGGAATGCGGCGCGAAAGCCGGGATGGCTCCCCGCGATCCAAGCCGATCCAACCCTTTACCGGCCATCGGCACGCTGCACCGCCAGCAACGTCTTCCGAACCGCGGCGCCGCAAAAAACGGCGCGCACACAAAAGACGTGCGACGAGAGCGTACCAATGAAAAGCCCAAAATCATATCGCCTTTATCTTTGCGAGTCAAACACTTAAGCTCGCGTACGAAAGTGCCTGGATGGTGCCTGTTCAGCCGGGGTTTCGCGCCCTTCTCATGAAGCGCTGCGGCGAATCCGCTCCGTTCCACAGCCGCTATCAACACGGGCCTTCCCGCGCCACAGCCACCATCACTACCCATTCCCCTATTGCCAATCGACCATGCAGGATTCCCCTTCACAGGCCCCGCGTACGGGCCGCCCCGCTCTCATCCTCGCCTCGAGCTCGCGGTACCGGCGCGAGTTGCTCGAACGTCTGCGCGTTCCGTTTGACACGGTCGTGCCCGACATCGATGAAACACCGCTGCCCGGCGAAACGCCCGAGGCGACCGCGCTGCGGCTCGCCGCCGCGAAAGCGTGTGCCGCAGCCGCCGCGCTTCCCGCTGGCGCTGGCCGCGCGCTGGTGATTGGCTCAGATCAGGTAGCCACTTTCGATGGCCAGCAGATCGGCAAGCCCGGCACGCACGAGCGCGCGCTCGCCCAGTTGCAGGCCATGCGCGGCCGCGAAGTGTTGTTCCATAGTGCCCTGAGCCTGCTCGACACCGCTACTGGCCAAACGGATACCGTCGACGTCGTCACGAAAGTGCGCTTTCGCGAGCTGCCCGACGCCGCGCTCGACGCCTATCTGCGCGCCGAAACGCCGTATGACTGCGCGGGCAGCGCGAAATCGGAAGGCCTCGGCATCGCGCTGCTGGAGGCGATCGAGTCGGACGACCCCACCGCCCTGATCGGCCTGCCGCTCATCGCGCTCACGCGCATGCTGCTCGCCGCGGGCTATCCGCTTCTGGAGGCACACGCATGACGACCGGCACGCTCTATCTGGTCCCGAACACGCTCGGCGAAGGCGACGACGACGCGCTCAACGCCGTGCTCCCCGCGCCGGTGCGCGAACGCGCGGGCACGCTTGCAAGTTATATCGGCGAAAACGCGAAAACGACGCGCGCCTTTCTCAAGCGCGTGGGCACCACGCGGCCGATTCAGGAAATCGAGATCCGCGAACTGAATGTGAATACGCCGGCGGGCGAAATCGACAAGCTGCTGGCGCCGCTGCTCGCGGGCGTCGACACAGGACTCGTTTCCGAAGCGGGCGTGCCCGCTGTCGCCGATCCAGGGGCCCTGCTCGTGCGGCGCGCGCATGAACGCGGCATCAAGGTCGTGCCGCTCGTGGGCCCGAGCTCGATCCTGCTGGCGCTCATGGCGTCGGGCCTCAACGGCCAGAGTTTCGCGTTTCACGGTTATCTGCCCGTCGATGCCAACGAGCGCGTGAAGAAGCTGCGCGATCTGGAGCAGACTTCGCGCAAGGCCAGGCAGACGCAGATCTTTATCGAAACGCCCTACCGTAACCGCACGCTGCTCGACGCGTTACTCGCGACCTGCGCGCCGTCCACGCTGGTTTGCGTCGCCGCCGATCTCACGTTGCCCACGGAGACGATCGTGAGCCGCGCCGTGTCCGACTGGAAAAGAAAGCCTGCGCCCGAGCTGCACAAGCGGCCGGCGATTTTCCTTCTGCTCGCGAACTAAGCATCGATCGCCGGCCAGCAAACCGGCCGCTGCGCGTTCACGCAGCGGCCGGTTTTTCCTTGGCGAGCATCAACCCGCAAACGTGCCAGACGTGTTGCCGTTCAGTGAACCGCCAGCTTCGCGCCCATCAACAGCGAACGCACGGCCGCCGAGCCGATATTCGCGCCGACACGCTTCGCGACGCGGTCGGTAAGGCTTTGCTTGACGGTGTAATCGACGACGTTCGACGCCTTGATCACCTCGCGCGCCACGTAGTCGGTATCGCCGTAACCATCCGCGAGACCCAGTTCCACGCTCTTCTGACCGGTCCAGAAGAGGCCCGAGAAGAGCTCTGGCGAGTCCTTCAGACGCTTGCCGCGGCCGGCTTTCACGGCATCGATGAACTGCTGGTGGATCTGGTCGAGCATGGCCTGGGCATGCGCGTCCATTTTCGGCGTGTCGGGCGAGAAGGGATCGAAAAAGCCCTTGTTTTCGCCCGAGGTACGCAGGCGACGCTGGATGCCGAGCTTGTCCATGAGCCCGGTGAAGCCGAAGCCGTCCATCAGCACGCCGATCGACCCCACGATGCTCGCCTTGTTGACGTAGATCTTGTCGGCGGCGGCCGCGACGTAATAACCGCCCGACGCGCACATGTCACCGACCACCACATACAGCGGGATGGCCGGGTACTTCGTGCGCAGACGGCGAATCTCGTCGTTGATAATGCCAGCCTGCACCGGGCTGCCGCCGGGGCTGTCGATGTGGAGGATCACGCCCGCGGTGCCGTCGTCGTCGAACGCGCTATCGAGCGCGCTGATGATGTCGTCGGCGTTGGCCTGGGTGTCGGAGCCGATTTCGCCGTCGAGCGTAACGAGCGCCGTGTGACGTCCTTCGCTCTCCAGGCGAGCGCCCGAAATATCGAGAACGGCCCACGCGATCACCACGAAGACGGCGAGAAATGCGAAGCGGAAGAAGATCCGCCAGCGCCGCGCCGCGCGCTGCTCGGTGATCGCCGCAAGCGCGATGCGCTCCAGCGCCTCGCGCTCCCAGCCGGGCGCAGGCGCGCGAGGGTCTGACGAAGCCGCGCGAGGCGCTTCGTTTGGATCAGGGGTCAGATTGTCGGCCATGCGAGCGGAAGAATGGTCAAGAGACGGAGGAGCCTGGATGGGGACGCAGATCGTCGTCCGGCAGCCAGAATACCGCACGCCCCTCCGGCGTGTCGCGTTCCTCGACGCGAACGGGGCGCAAACGCCCGCCGCGGCACGGTCCGCCCACGCACTTGCCCGTGTCGGGCTGGTAGATCGCGCCGTGCGTGGCGCACATCAGATAGAGCCCCGACGACTCGAAGAACTGGCCCTCGACCCAGTCGAGCTCCATCGGCACGTGCGCGCATCGGTTCAGGTAGCCATATACCTCGCCGCCATAGCGCACGAAGAACACCACGGCGTCACCGCCCGCGTAGGTCGCGTTCATGCGCCAACCCGCGCCGCCCTCGGCGAGTTCGGCGGCCCCGCACACGCGCACCGGCTCGTGCGTCGACGCTACCGGCGCCGTGCTCATGCGTTCACCCGCAGCCAGCCGGCGAGCGCGGCGACGTCCTGCGCGACGAAGCGCGGCTCGAGCTTTTCGAGTGCGCCAAGGGCATGTGCGCCATACGCCACGCCGATGGCGGCCGCGCCCGCATTGATCGCCATCTGCAGGTCGTGCGTCGTGTCACCGATCATCACCGTGCGGCCAAGATCCTGCCCCAGCTCGCGTGTGAGCTCCTGGAGCATGGCCGGGTGCGGCTTCGAAAAGGTCTCGTCGGCGCAGCGGGTGCCGTCGAAGAGGCTCGTGAGCCGCGCATCCGCCAGCGCGCGGTTCAGCCCCACGCGGCTCTTGCCCGTCGCAACGGCCAGCAGGTAGCCGGTGTCGCGCAGCTCCGTCAGCATCTCGCGCACGCCCGCGAAAAGCTCGGTTTGCTGGTCCTTCAGCAGGTAGTGAATGCGGTAGCGCTCGACTAGCCGCGGGTAATCCGCGGGATCGAGCGTCGGTGCGGCGATCTGCAGCGCATCCCGCAGCCCGAGGCCGATTACATAGCTGGCCGCCTCGTCGCCGGGCACGGGCAGGCCGAGGTCGCGGCACGCCGCCTGGATGCTGCGCGTGATGTGGGCGGTCGAGTCCATCAAGGTGCCGTCCCAGTCGAACACAATCAGGTCAAATAACTCTCGAGCCATGCAGGACTTCTCCAAACGCTGTTGTATTCGGTGTTAGTCGGGTCGGGCCGCGTCAGGTCGGGCCGCGTCAGGTCGGGTCCCGCTGGGTGAGGCCGCGTCGGCTGACGCGCCTTCCTCGCGCTGGGCGCGCAGCGCCTCGACAAAGGCGCGGCAGTCGGCCGGCAACGGTGCCTCGAACTGCAACGGCACGCCCGTAATCGGATGAGCGAGCTTGAGCCGATGCGCATGCAAAAACATGCGCTTGATGCCCGGTTGCGCCCCATTGCGCGCCAGCGCCTTGTTGAGCGCGAAGTCGCCGTACTTGGCATCGCCGACGATCGGCAGCCCGAGGTGCGCGAGGTGCACGCGGATCTGATGGGTTCGGCCCGTCTTGAGTTCGGCCTCGAGCAGCGCGTAGCCTGGCCAGCGCTCGACAAGATTGAACACGGTATGCGACGCCAGGCCATCGGGCTGCACCCGCACGCGGCGCTCGCCTTCCGGGGTCAGATACTTGTGAAGCGGCTCCTTCACGGCGCGCCGGCGGCCCCAGTCTCTCGCCCATTCGCCGTGGACGCAGGCGAAATAGCGCTTGTCCGTCTGGCTGTCGCGCATCTGCGCATGTAGCCCGACGAGCGCCGCGCGTTTCTTGGCGAGCATGAGCACGCCCGAGGTTTCGCGATCGAGGCGGTGCACGAGTTCTAGAAAGCGGCCTTGGGGGCGCGCCTCGCGCAGTTGCTCGATCACGCCGAACGCCACGCCGCTGCCGCCGTGCACGGCTACGCCGGCGGGCTTGTCGATGACGAGCAGCGCGTCGTCCTCATAAAGCACGGGAAACTGGGCGGCCGGCACAGGCGCAGCGCCGGCCGGGGCATTCGACTGCGAGGTGCGAATGGGCGGCACGCGCACGATGTCGCCTTCCACGAGCCGGTATTGCGCGTCGATTCGGCCCTTGTTCACCCGCACTTCCCCGCTGCGCAAGATGCGGTAGATGTGACTCTTCGGCACGCCTTTGCAGACGCGCACAAGGAAATTGTCGATGCGCTGACCGGCCGCGCCCTCGTCGATTTCGACGAACGAAACCTGGTCGCTTGCGACCTGATTCTGGGATGTTTTGCCTAACCCTTTCATTCTGAATATAATTTGCCCAGCGCCGACGCAATGGTAGGCCGGATGGCCCAGGCCGAATGGCCCTGACCAGACAGCCAGATGTTCTGTGAACCACCCTATGGACACCAAGGGGGTTATCCTGGACTTGGACCACGCGGCGAGCGCAGGCTGCAAGCGATAAACCATTATTTTACTTGCGCCCGGGGCTGGTTGCTCACCCCGCCTGATGAGAAGCAACGAGTTGCACGCACGGAATCCCGCACCGGCAGGGACGGCGCCCACAGGCACGTTCGGTTAGGGACGGTTCCGACGGTTAAGGAACATTGGTATAAAGAATTTATCCGGCGCGTCCCGCCGCGCGGTCGAAGTGACCGCCGCGGGAGGCGCTGGTGGCGAAAATACGGCGAGCGCCCGAAGCGTCCCGGCAACGTGCGGGACACGGCGACGTCAAAAGTGACGAGACACCCGAGGGGGAAGACGGGCGTTCCTGAGAAGCTTCCCGTGCGCGGCCCTGATTTCATGCTTGAGGCCGCAAACCTGATCCAGTCGCAAGCGCGCGCGGTTCGCCGCTGCGGCCGGCGCCTGTTGCGGCCGTTGCCGTGGCACAGCCATCAGGTGGTTCGGAAGCGCAGGAAAACCGTGCCCTCCGCGGCACGTCTCTTCGCTCATTGAAGACGTATTTCGCATGTGCCCACGCGGCCCGTCCATGGCAACGCAACGCCGGACCGGTGCCCAAAAAAGGCAATTCTCCCCGCCATCGTTCCTGCTCCAGCGTGCTTGTGACAACACAATAAGGCGCGGCTCGCCGCTGCCCGTACCGTGCTGCCTGGCGTCGTCGCCGCGCACGGTGCGGCTCGCGCGTGAACGCACTGGAGTCGTTCAATGAAACGAATGCTGTTCAACGCGACACAGCAGGAAGAACTGCGTGTCGCTATTGTCGATGGACAGAAGCTGATCGACATCGACATCGAAACCGCCGGGCGCGAACAGCGCAAAGGCAATATCTACAAAGGGATCGTCACCCGCATCGAGCCTTCGCTCGAAGCGTGTTTCGTCAACTACGGCGAAGACCGCCACGGCTTCCTGCCGTTCAAGGAAGTCGCGCGCCAGTACTTCCGCGAAGGCGTGGACATGCGCGGCGCGCGCATCCAGGACGCCCTCAAGGAAGGCCAGGAACTCATCGTCCAGGTCGAGAAGGAAGAGCGCGGCAACAAGGGTGCCGCGCTCACCACCTTCATCTCGCTCGCCGGCCGCTACCTCGTCCTCATGCCGAACAACCCGCGCGGCGGCGGCGTCTCGCGCCGCATTGAGGGCGACGACCGTCAGGAGCTGCGCGAAACCATGGCGCAGCTGCAACTGCCGGACGGCATGAGCATCATCGCGCGCACGGCCGGCATCGGCCGCTCCGCCGAAGAGCTCCAGTGGGACTTGAACTACCTGCTGCAACTGTGGCACGCCATCGAAGCCGCGTCGCAGGCCGGCCAGTCCGGTCAGCCAATGCTGATCTACCTGGAATCGAGCCTCGTCATTCGCGCGATTCGCGACTACTTCCAGCCCGACATCGGCGAAATCCTCATCGACACCACCGAGATCTATGACCAGGCACGCGCCTTCATGGATATCGTGATGCCGGACAATGTCAACAAGGTGAAGCGGTATCACGACGACGTACCGCTCTTCTCGCGCTTCCAGATCGAGCACCAGATCGAGACCGCGTACTCGCGCACGGTGCCGCTGCCTTCGGGCGGCGCGATCGTGATCGACCACACCGAGGCGCTCGTCGCCATCGACGTGAACTCGGCGCGCGCCACCAAGGGCGCCGACATCGAGGAAACCGCCGCGCGCACCAACCTCGAAGCCGCCGACGAAGTGGCGCGCCAGTTGCGTCTGCGCGACCTGGGCGGCCTGATCGTGATCGATTTCATCGACATGGAGTCGGCCAAGAGCCAGCGCGAAGTCGAGCAGCGCCTCAAAGACGCGCTGCGTCACGACCGCGCGCGCGTGCAGATGGGCAAGATCTCGCGCTTCGGCCTGATGGAGCTGTCGCGCCAGCGCCTGCGCCCGGCGCTCTCCGAAGGCAGCCACGTCACCTGCCCGCGCTGCAACGGCACGGGTCATATCCGCGATACCGAATCGTCGGCGCTTCAGGTCCTGCGCATCATTCAGGAAGAGGCGATGAAGGAACACACCGCGGCCATTCATTGCCAGGTGCCGGTCGAAGTGACCGCCTTCCTGCTCAACGAGAAGCGCGCGGAAATCAACAAGATCGAGTCGCGCTTCAAGGTCGGCGTCGTGCTGATCCCCAACAAGCACCTCGAAACGCCGCACTACAAGCTCGAGCGCCTGCGCCACGACGACGCGCGCCTCGACGACCCGCGCGCCTCGTGGAAGATGGCCGAGGAAGCGGCTCGCGAGCTCGAATCGGAAACCGGCTACAGCAAGCGCAGCGCCGAAGCCAAGCCAAAGCAGGAAGCCGCGGTGAAGGGCATCACGCCCGAGCGTCCGGCCCCGAGCGCACCGGTCAAGCCTGCGGAGAGCGCGCCCGTCGCTTCGCAAGTGGCCGTCACGCCCGCGGGCGGCGGCTTCTTCGGCTGGATCAAGCGCCTCTTCGGCGGCGCACCGGCCGCGGCACCCGCACCGGCACCGGTTACGCAGCCCGAAAAGACGGCTCGCCCCACCCGCGAAGCTCGCACCGAGCGCGGTGAAAAGACCGGCGGCGACCGCAACCGGAATCGCCGCCCCGGCGGCCGCGACGCCGCAGGCCGCGGCGAAGGCGCCGGCGGCACACGCACCGGCCAGCCAGCTGGCCGCCGCGAAGACCGCGAACCGCGCGAGCAACGTGAGCCGCGTGAACCTCGCGAGGCGCGCGAACCCCGTGAGGCGCGCGAAGGCCGTGGCGCCCGCGAACCGCGTGAACCGCGCGAGCAACGTGAACCGCGTGAGGCCCGTGAAGCACGCGCCGAGCGCGAGCCGCGCGAGCAGCGTATCGAACGCGTCGAGCGCGGTCAGGACCGCAGCGAAGTGACGGCGGAAGGCGGTGCGGCGCGTGGCGAACGTCAGGAGCGCCAGGAACGCGGCGAGCGCCGCGAGCGTGGTGAGCGTGGTGAGCGTGGTGAGCGCGGCGAGCGCGGTGAACAGCGCCGCCGCCCGCAGGCCGAGGCCGCCGAAGCCCAGGAAGCGCGTCTCGAGGCTGCATCGGCAGCCGCCGAAGGCGTGGAAGCCCCGCTGACGGAGTTGCCCGAAGGCGTGAGCGCCGGTGCCGATGAAGAAGGCGCACCGCGCGAAGGTGAAGAACGCCGCCGTCGCCGTCGCGGCCGCCGCGGCGGTCGCCGCGAGCGCGAGACGGAAGTCGCAGGCCTGACGCCGGATGAGCAGGCGCCGGCAGGCGACGAAGAAGCCGCGCCCGTGCAACCGGCCATCGAGCAGCCGGCTGTCGCGGCTCAGGTGCATGCAGCACCCGCCGTGCAAGCGGGCACCGAGGCAGTCGTCGAGCCCGCTGCCGTGACCACGCCGCCGGCGGCAGACGTCGTCGCCGAAGCGGGTCAGGTGAGCGCCGCAGCCGCAGCGACCACGCAGGTCGAAACGGCGGCGCCGGAAGCCACGCAAGCCGAGGCTCCGGCCGAGCCGGCCCCCGAAGCTGCGCTGGCGCCGGTCGAAACCGCGCCTGTAGTCGAGGCGAAGGCCGAGCAACCGGCTGAGCCTGCTGCCGCTGCAGAACCGACGGCACCTGCGGCTCCGGCCGAACCTGGCCGGACCGAACCTGGCCGGACCGAAACCGCGCCCGTCGTGCGTGAAGACCGCGTGGAAGCCGCCGTGAGCCACGAGCCGGCGGCAACGCCAGTGGCTCATCCGGAGCCGGCACAGGCCGCACAGCCCGCAGTCGCGGCTGCCCCGGCGGTCGTCGCGATCACCGAACCGGCCGCCCAGCGCCCGGTTCAGGCCGCTCCGGCTTCTGACGACGCCCTCCGCGCGACGCTGGAATCGGTAGGCCTCGTCTGGGTCAACACCGACTCCGACAAGCTGCGTGCGGCCCAGCAAGCCTCCGCGCAGGTGTCGAAGCCCGCGCGCGTGCCGCGCGAGCGCAAGTCGCTGCCGCCTGTCGACAGCACGCCGATGCAGCAGGTCGAAACCACGCGCCAACCGTAAGCCCCGCTTGCGGCACAGGCCGCGCAGCCGGGCCTCGCGCCCGGCTGCCCCCCGAAAGCCCGCCCCTACCGGCGGGCTTTTTTTGATATATCAGCGTTGTCCCTTGTCTGTAGGCGATCGCCGGTTCGGCTAAAATCGAATCAACGCGAGAATGAAGAGTCCATGACACGACGCATCATCCCTGTTGCAGACGTCCGTTCGTTGCCGCCCGACATCCCCCGGCCGGCAACGGCGTCCGTACGCGCGCCTTCTGGTGCGCTCGCCGATGCGCTCGGGCGGCCGCTGCGCGACCTGCGCATCTCGGTCACGGACCGCTGCAATTTCCGTTGCGTCTACTGCATGCCGCGCGCCGTGTTCGACAAGGATTACCCTTTTCTGCCGCATTCCGCGCTTCTTTCGCTGGAAGAAATCGAGCGGGTCGCGCGGCTTTTCGTCGCGCAAGGCGTCACCAAGATCCGGCTAACGGGTGGTGAGCCGCTGCTGCGCAAGAACATCGAATTCCTGATCGAGCGGCTCGCCGCGCTGCGCACGCCCGAGGGCGAGGCGCTCGACATCACGCTCACTACCAATGGCTCGCTGCTTGCACGGAAGGCGCGCGCGCTGCGCGACGCGGGCCTCACGCGCGTGACGGTGAGCCTCGACGCCCTCGACGACGCCCTCTTTCGCCGCATGAACGACGCCGACTTCGCCGTGGCCGACGTGCTCGACGGCATCGCCGCGGCGCAGGCCGTCGGTCTCGCGCCGATCAAGGTGAACATGGTCGTCAAGCGCGGCACGAACGACGGCGAGATCGTCCCGCTCGCGCGGCATTTCCGCGGCACGGACGTGACCCTGCGCTTCATCGAGTACATGGACGTGGGCACCTCAAACGGCTGGAACATGGCCGAAGTGCTGCCGTCGGCGGAGGTCGTCGCGCGCATTTCCGAACACTGGCCACTCGTGCCGCTGGAGCCGCACAACGCCGCCGAAACGGCGCAGCGCTGGGGCTACGCGGATGGCGCAGGCGAGATCGGCGCGATTTCCAGCGTGACGCGCGCGTTCTGCGGCGACTGCACGCGCGCGCGCCTCTCGACGGAGGGGAAGCTGTATCTGTGTCTCTTCGCCTCGATGGGCTACGACCTGCGCGCGCTGCTGCGCAACGGCGCGACTGACATGGCGATCAGCGACGCGATCGCGCAAATCTGGCAAGGCCGTGCGGACCGCTACTCGCAGTTGCGCGGCAGCGCCCAGGCAAGCGCCACCACCGACGAGCGCCGCATCGAAATGTCCTATATCGGCGGCTGAGAAGCCATGAAGCCGATGAGCGCCGTCTCCATTCCAGCTGCATCGATTACCGGCCTCGTCCTCGCGGGCGGCCGCGGCCAGCGCATGGGCGGCGCGGACAAGGGCCTGCAGATACTGCACGGCAAGCCGCTCGTGGCGCTCGTTCTCGCGCGCCTCGCGCCGCAGGTGGCCAGGGTCGTCATCAGCGCGAATCGCAACTGCGACGCCTATGCGGCGCTCGGCGCGCCATGGCAAGCGGATGTATGCGCCGATACGCTGCCTGACTTCCCCGGCCCGCTCGCCGGGCTCCTCGCCGGCCTGCGCGCGGCGCGCACGGAGTGGCTGCTTACGGCGCCGTGCGACTCGCCGTGGCTGCCTGCCGACCTCGCAGAGCGGCTGGGCACTGCCGCGCTCGCCGAACGCGCCGACATCGTGACGGCCACCACGACGAACGCCGAAGGCGTCGTCTCGATGCATCCCGTATTCGCGCTCGTTCGCACTTCACTCGCGGACGATCTCGCCGCTTACCTCGACGCCGGCGGACGCAAGGTGCGTGCGTGGTACGCGCGCCACACGGCCGCCGAAGTCGCCTTTGCCGATGAACGCGCGTTTTACAATATCAATTCCTTACAGGAACTGGCCGAACTCGAACGCGCCTGAACCGCAATCGGGTGGCGCCCGGCCAGCCGCCGTTCCCGGCACGCGGCCGGCATACCCGCCTGGACGATCGCCGCACACGCCGTGCGGGCGCGACGCTTCCCCCACTCGATGACCACGCTTAACCATCCGTCCGGCACCGCCGGGTGCATCAGCCAGTACGATCCGCAAGCTTTGCCCGTCAGCGCCGCACAGGCCATCGTGCTGCAGTGGGTGACGCCGCTCGCGGCGAGCGAGCGCGTGCCCCTGCGCGATGCGCTCGCGCGCGTGCTGGCCGAAGACGTGATCTCGCCCATCGACGTTCCCGCGCACGACAACGCCGCCATGGACGGCTACGCGTTCGACGGCGCGGCGCTGGCTGCGGCCGGCGCATCGGGCGACGGCGCCCCGGCCCGGCTCACGCTCGCGGTGTGCGGCAAGGCGTTCGCCGGCCATCCCTACACGGGCGGCGTCGCCGCGGGTACTTGCGTGCGCATCATGACGGGCGCCCCGATGCCCGCGGGCTGCGACACCGTCGTGCCGCAAGAACGCGTCGAGACGCATGGCGAAGCGATCACGTTCGACGCCAACGCCGTCACGCGCGGCGCGAATGCCCGCCGCAAGGGCGAGGACCTCGCGTGCGGCGGCGTGGCGCTTGCGGCCGGCCGCTTGCTGCGCGCTTCCGACATCGGCTTGCTGGCCTCGCTCGGCCTCGTCGAGGCGAACGTCAGGCGGCGCCTGCGCGTCGCCTACTTCTCGACCGGCGACGAATTGCGCTCGCCCGGCGAGCCGCTCGACCCCGGCTGCATCTACGACAGCAACCGCTACGCGCTCGGCGCGATGCTCCAGCGCCTGAACGTCGAGCCGATCGACCTGGGCGTCGTGCGCGATGACCCTGCCGCGCTGGCCGCCACGCTGAAGCTCGCAGCCGAAACCGCCGATGTCGTGCTAACCTCCGGCGGCGTCTCGGTCGGCGAAGCCGATTTCACGCGCACCCAGTTGCAGGCGCTGGGCGACGTCTCCTTCTGGGGTCTCGCCATGCGCCCCGGCCGCCCGCTCGCGTTCGGCCGCATCTGGTCGGGCGGTCGCCCCGGCGCGGGCCGCGCGGCGCTCCTGTTCGGCCTGCCCGGCAACCCGGTCGCGACGATGGTCTCGTTCTATCAGATCGTGCGCCCCGCCCTCATGGCGATGGCGGGTGCGAGCCCTCAGCCAGTGCCGCTCGTGCCGGCGCTCTGCGATCAGTCGATCAGGAAGCGCCCTGGCCGCACCGAATTCCAGCGCGGCCTCGCGCGCCGTGACGCCAGCGGCCATTGGCGAGTCACGCCGACGGGCTCGCAAAGCTCGGGCGCGCTCAGCACGATGAGCGAGGCGAACTGCTTCATCGTGCTTGCCCACGAGGCCGGGGACCTCGATGCCGGCGACGCCGTCGACATCATGCTGTTCGATGGACTCGTCTAGCACAGCGGCGCGTCAGACGCCAACAATCGTATCCACACGTCCACACCTGCAAAACGGACCGACTACTATGCAAAAACAGATTTCGTTCATCGCTGCGGGACAGACCGCCAAGGCGCTCATCCTCGTCTATCTGACCTTCAGCGTGCCGATCGTGCTGCTCGGCGTGCTCGTGGCGTTCGTGCGCTATGGGTCGGTTGAGCTCTCCACCATCTTCAGCGCGCTGCTGCTCAATGCGATCGTCGGCTTCATCCTGCTGTGGATCGCGTGCCATGCCTATAACTGGGTCGCGTCGCGCTTCGGCGGCATCGAGATCCACCTCTCCGACGTACCCGAGGAAGCCTGATGGCCGCGACGATCCGCGCCGCCACGCCTGCCGACGTCGGCGCCATGCATGCGCTGATGTATGAGCTCGCCGAATTCGAGAAGCTCACGCATCTGTTCACGGGCACGGCCGAAGGGCTCGCCGATGCCCTCTTTGGCACGCGCCCCGCCGCCGAAGCGCTGGTGGCGGAAGATGCCGGCCGCATCGTCGGCTACGCGCTCTTCTTTCACAACTATTCGACTTTCCTGAGCCGCCGCGGCCTTTATCTCGAAGACCTCTACGTGCAACCCTCGCAACGCGGCAGCGGTCTCGGCACGGCGATGCTGCGCGCGCTCGCAGCCATTGCTGTCGAACGCGGCTGCGCCCGCTTCGAGTGGACCGTGCTCGATTGGAACACGCCGGCCATCGGCTTTTACGAGAAGCTCGGTGCCACCGTGCTGCCGGACTGGCGCGTCGTACGCATGACCGGCGATGCGCTCGAAAAGCTCGCCGCGCCCGGCGAGCCGGTGATCGGCTGAGCGCGGCCCGCACGCAACGCACAGGCTCCAACGCGAACGGGCCGCCTGCATATCATGCAGGCGGCCCGTTGTGCTTCAGCAAAGCAGCGCCAGTCACTCGTCGCCGAATCCTCCTTCGCTTCCGGCTTCACCACCGCTTTCACCGTTGCTCTGCACGTCGCCAAGCAGGGTTGCCGCGGCTTCCCCCGGCAACGCCTCCACGTCGCGCAGCTTGCGGTTCATCGCGCGCGTGCGCACTTGCGCCGCCTCGATCGAACGCGTGACGGTTTCGAGCTGCGACTTGGTGCGCGCGAGCACGTCGCCGAATTTGCCGAACTCCGTCTTCACGGCGCCGAGCACCTGCCACACTTCGCTCGAGCGCCGCTCGATCGCGAGCGTGCGGAAACCCATCTGCAGGCTGTTGAGGAGCGCCGTGAGCGTGGTCGGCCCCGCCACGCTCACCCGGCAGTCGCGCTGCAGGACATCGGTCAGGCCGGGACGGCGCAGGATCTCCGCGTAAAGCCCTTCGGTCGGCAGGAATAGCAACGCAAAGTCGGTCGTGTGCGGCGGCGCGATGTATTTCTCTGCGATCGTGCGCGCCTCCGCGCGAATGCGCAGTTCCAGCGCGCGCCCCGCTTCCTCGATCGCCAGCACGTCCGCGCGCTCCTGCGCATCGACGAGACGCTCGTAGTCCTCGCGCGGGAACTTGGCATCGATCGGCAGCCAGACCGGCTCCCCTCCTTCCGCGCCGCTTGCGCCCGTCATGCCGCGCCCGGGCAGACGAATCGCGAACTCCACGCGCTCGCTGCTCTTCGGCACCGTCGCCACGTTCTTCGCATACTGGTCAGGCGTGAGCATCTGTTCGAGCAACGCTTCGAGCTGCACCTCGCCCCACGTGCCGCGCGTTTTCACGTTCGTGAGCACCTTCTTCAGGTCTCCGACGCCCGCCGCCAGCGTCTGCATTTCGCCGAGCCCCCGATGCACCTGCTCCAGTCGATCGGAGACGAGCTTGAACGACTCGCCAAGCCGCTGTTCGAGCGTCGCGTGCAGCTTCTCGTCGACGGTGCGGCGCATTTCCTCGAGCTTCGCCGCATTGTTCGCTTCGATGTCCTTCAGGCGCTGCTCGAGCGTCGCGCGCACTTCGGCGAGGCGCCGGTCGTTGGCTTCGGTCAACTGCGCGAGCTGCTGCGTGAGCAAGGTGCCGAAGTGGCGCAGCGCGGCGCCCTGCTCGTCGCGCGCCTGCTGGGCCTGCAGATGCAGGCTTTGGCGTACGGCATCGAGCTGCTGCGTGTTGGTCGCCGTGAGCTTGGCGAGCTGCTGCGCGAAGCCGTCGATCTGGCCGTTCTGCACCGTGGCGATGCTGGCGAGCTGCGCCGCCAGCGCCTGCTGCACCTGCGCGAAGCCGCTGCCGAACTCGCTGCGCGAGCTCTGCGCCGTGCGCGCCATTTCATTGCGCAACTCGCGTTCGATGCGCTCGGCAGCACGTGCCTGCGTATCGGTCGAGGCCGCGAGACGGTCGCTCAGCTGATCGAGCGCGTCGAGCGTGGCCTCGCCGTCGCCGTCCCCACGACGGGCGCGCAGCAGCGCGACGAGCGTCACGACGAACGCGATCGCCAGCGCGGTGAGCGCCAGCGACATGACTGCGAGCTCACTCATGTACGCGCTTTCCCCTGCACCCCGGGGTTGATCGGATTGGGCGGCCGCCCCGCGCGCGGGCCTTCGCCGAGCGCGGCGATCAGGTTGTCGGCGGCGAGATTCGCCATGGCGCGGCGCGTGGCTTCGCTCGCGCTCGCGATGTGCGGCGTGAGCACGACGTTCTCCACTTCGAGCAGCGCCGGATGCACGCTGGGCTCGCCCTCGAATACGTCGAGCCCCGCCGAGGCGATCTGGCGCGTGCGCAGCGCATGCGCCAACGCCGCGTCGTCGACGATGCCGCCGCGCGCGATGTTGGTGAGCGTCGCGGTGGGCTTCATCTGCGCGAGCTCCGCGGCGCCGATCGTGTGATGGTTCTCCGGCGTGTAGGGCAGCACGAGCACGACGTGGTCGGCCGCCTTGAGCAGCGCTTCCTTGGAGAGATATTCGGCGTTCAGTTCGGCCTCGATCTCAGGCGCGACGCGCGAGCGGTTGTGATACACGACGCGCATGTCGAAGCCGCGTGCACGGCGCGCGAGCGCCTGGCCGATACGCCCCATGCCGATGATGCCGAGCGTCGAGCCATGGATGTCCGAGCCGAGAAACGCGTCGAACGACCATTTGCCCCACTTGCCCGCGCGCAGGAAGTGCTCGGATTCCGTTACGCGGCGCGCGGCCGCCATCATCAGCGCCCAGCCGAAGTCGGCCGTGGTCTCGTTGAGCACGTCGGGCGTGTTGGTGCCGAGCACATGGGCTGCGTTGAACGCGGCCATGTCGAAGTTGTTGTAGCCCACCGCCATGTTCGCAACCACACGCAGACGCGGCGCGGCCGCGAGCGTGGCCGCGCCGATCGGGTCGCCTGCCGTGAGGGCACCGTCCTTGTCGGCGAGACGCTCGTTGAGCGCCTCCGGCGACAGTGCGTCGCCGTTGTTCCAGTCCACGTCGAAATACTGCTTGAGCCGATCGATCACGTCGGGAAAGATCGGGCGCGCCACGAGAATCTTTTGCATTGTTGCTCTCCACACTTCAGTCGTTCTGTCCGGATGTCCGTCATTGTTGCGCTTGACGGGGGACTCGGGGAAGTCTTGCGAACGTCCCGCGGCTAGACGAAAAAGAGCCAGGTCGCCGCGAGAAAGACCGGCACGAGCAGCACCGCCGACCAGCCAAGATAGCCGAAGAAACCCGGCATGCGCACGCCGCGCGACTGCGCGATCGCCTTGACCATGAAGTTCGGCGCGTTGCCGATATAGGTGAGCGCGCCCATCCAGACCGCCCCTGCCGAGATCGCGGCCAGCGTTTTCGCGCCGCCCGACATGAGCGCTTCGGCGTCGCCGCCCGCGAGATTGAAGAACACGAGGTAGGTGGGCGCGTTATCGAGAAACGACGAGAGCAGACCCGTCGCCCAGAAGTACATCGCTTCGTTGGGACGGCCGGGCGCGTCGTTCACGAGCTGGATCAGCGCGGCGAACGCACCCGCGTCGCCCGCGCGCAGCATCGCGATGACGGGCGTGATCGTCACGAAAATGCCTGCGAAGAGCTTCGCCACCTCGACGATCGGCGCCCATTCGAAGCCGTTGTCGGCGCGCGCCGCTTTCGACGTGAAAGCGAGCGAAACCAGTGCGAGCGCAACGAGACCCGTATCGCGCACGAGGTTCTGCAACTGCAGATGCGCGCCCGCGACTTCGAACACGATGCCCGGACGCCACATGCCGCTCATCAGCACGAGCGCGACGAGCAGCGCGAGCAGCACGAAGTTCGCCTTGCCGCCGACCGATAGCGCGCCCGTGTCCGGCGTCGGGTCCAGACGCGCCGCGTGCGCCTCGCCGCGGCGGGTGAAGTACCAGGTGTCGAGCACGTAAAAGACCGCGAGCAGCAAGCCGCAGACGAACAGCATGGGGAGCGCGAGATGTTGCGCAGTCCAGAAGAATCCCACGCCATTGAGGAAGCCGAGGAAGAGCGGCGGGTCGCCGAGCGGCGTGAGAAGACCGCCCGCATTCGCGACGAGAAAGATGAAGAACACGACGACGTGCACGTTGTGCCGCCGGTTGTCGTTCGCGCGCAGCAGCGGGCGGATCAGCAGCATCGCAGCGCCCGTCGTGCCCATCACGCTCGCGAGCAACGTGCCCAGCGCGAGGATCGCCGTGTTGGTGCGCGGCGATCCGTGCAGATTCCCATATACGCAGATGCCGCCCGCGATCGTATAGAGCGCACCGAGCAAGACGATGAACGGGGCATATTCGTCGACGACGGCGTGCACGAAGAGCGGATACGCCGCGTCGAAACCATGCGTGGCCGCGAACGGCAGCAGGAATGCCAGCGCCCACGCCGCCGAAATCTTGCCGAAGTGGCGATGCCAGAATGCGCCCGCGAACATCGGGAAGAACGCAATCGAGAGCAGCATGCCGGCGAAGGGCAGCGCCCAGGCGGCGCTGAGCGAGGCGCCGTCGAAGCCCGCTGCGTGTGCGTTCGTGACGGGCAACGCCAGCGCGGCGAAGGCCGCCGCTGCGGGTTTGCTGACGAGTTTGACTACCACCGATCCCTTACGCGCCATGCACGACGATCACATGGACGCGATAGGGCCCGTGCGCCCCAAGAACGATGGTCTGTTCGATGTCGCCGGTGCGCGAAGGCCCGGAGACGAAATTGACCGCGCGTGGCAGCTCGCCGCGTTCGGCGCGCATCAGTGCAAAGGCGTCCTCGTGGCCCGCGACGATGCGCGAAGCGGGCACGACGGCGATGTGCGTCTCGGGCAGCAGCGCGCCCGATGCCCACGTTTGCGGACTGGAAAGCAGCACCAGCGTGCCGGTTTCGGCCGTGGCGCAAAAGCACCCTGTGAGGCCGACGAGATCGCGATCTTCGGGCTTGCGGCACTGAACGGCGAGGCCCGCGCCGGCCCAGTCGAAGGCTTCGAGCGTTTGCCATGCGACGGCCTGCATCGGCAAGCCGTGGCCGGCGAGATAGCGTTGCGCGGCAGCGGGAACGTCGGCGAACTGCTGGACTTCGTCGACGGTGCTCGACATCTTGCGCGCCTCGGCCACGAAGCGCGCAACGAGGTCGCCTTCGAGCGGCGGCCTCGGGCCTTCGGGATGCCGCGCGAGGTAGTCGGCAACGGCTTCCCGCTCGTGCGCCGCGGGCGTGGGCTCGCGTCCCTGCGCGGCGCGAATGCGCGCGAGTATGCTGCGGCGGGCGGCCGACGTGTCCATGAACGTCCTTGTCAAAAGAGAGGAAAGGCGACGCGCCGATTATACCGGCGCGTTACCCGGCACTTCGCGCGTGCACGGCACCTTCTTGATTGCCGGCACACTCTTCCTCAACGGGCTGCTCGATGCCGAACACCTGGCGCAGATAGGCGAGATACGCCTTGTCATCGCACATGTTCTTGCCCGGCGAATCGGAGAGCTTCGCGACGGGCTGACCGTTGCAGCGAACCATCTTGATGACGATCTGCAGCGGCTGATAGCCGAGATCGTTGGTGAGGTTCGTGCCCACGCCGAACGCGAGGCGGCAACGCCCGCGAAAGCGCTCGTAGAGGCTCAGCACCTTGGGAATGTCGAGCGCGTCCGAGAAGATCATCGTCTTCGTGCGCGGGTCGCAGCGGTTGTCCTCGTAATGCTTGAGCAGGCGCTCGCCCCAGTCGAACGGATCGCCCGAGTCGTGGCGCGCGCCGTCGAAGAGCTTGCAGAAGTACATGTCGAAGTCGCGCAGGAAGGCCCGCATGCCGTAGACATCCGAAAGCGCGATGCCGAGATCGCCGCGATACTCCTTCGCCCACATCTCGAAGCCGTAGATCTGCGAGTCGCGCAGACGCGGCCCGAGCGCCTGGCATGCCTGCAGGTACTCGTGCGCCATGGTGCCGAGCGGCGTGAGGTTGTGCTTCATCGCGTAGTACACGTTGCTCGTGCCGGCGAACTGCTCGCCCAGGTCTTCCTTGAGCGTGAGGATCACCTCCTCGTGCCAGCGCTTCGAGAAGCGGCGCCGCGTCCCGTAGTCGGCGATCTTGCAATCGGCGAATTCGGGCTTTGCGCCGAGCAGCTCGATCTTGTGGCGCAGGCGCTCACGCCCCTCGTCGTACTGCGGGTGATGCTGCGTGTTGCGGAAATACACCTCGTTGACGATGGCGAGCACGGGGATCTCGAAGAGAATCGTGTGCAGCCACGGCCCCTTGATTTCGATGTCGATCTCGCCGTTGGCCTTGGGCGATGGCGTGACCGAGATGTACTTTTCGTTCAGATGGAAGAGCGCGAGGAAGTCGATGAAGTCGCTCTTGATGAAGCGCATCTTGCGCAGATAGTCGAGCTCGGGCTCCGCGAAGCGCAGCCGGCAAAGCTTCTGGATCTCGCCGCGGATCTCGTCGACGTAGGGAACCAGATCGACGTTGGGCGTGCGGCAGCGGAAGCGGTACTCCACGTTGGCCGCGGGAAAATGATGCAGCACCACTTGCATCATCGTGAATTTGTACAGGTCGGTATCGAGCAGCGAAGTAATGATCATGATGAGCCAGCCGGACTGCGATCGGATAGCGCCCGCGAAATGGGAACCGGACGCGGCACAGGGTTCGGGCCTGACAGCGGCTTTCGGGTGGCGGGCACCAGCGGTGCGCCCATGTTACCCGAACACCTGCGCGCCCCGCGTGCCAGCCCGCACGCCCCTTGCGAGCAACGGTGAAATGTCGCGGATCACCGGGTCTTATAAACTAATCACGAAACGATCTAAGGACGGGTGCGGGCGTCTGGTAGGGCGAATTCCTCATCAGTTACAATACCGCTTTTGGCGAACCGCCACCCACGATACAAAAGCTTGCAGGAGCTGCCTGAATGACTCACGTTGTGACCGAAAGCTGCATCAAGTGCCGCTATACCGACTGCGTCGATGTGTGCCCGGTGGACTGCTTTCGCGAAGGTCCCAACTTCCTCGCGATTGACCCGGACGAGTGCATCGACTGCGCCGTGTGCGTCGCCGAATGCCCGGTGAACGCCATCTACGCCGAAGAGGACGTGCCAGGCGACCAGCAAGCCTTCATCGAACTCAACGCCGACCTGGCGAAGGGCTGGCCGAGCATCACCAAGACCAAGGCCCCGCTGCCGGAAGCCGACGAGTTCAAGGACGTGAAAGACAAGCTCGCGCTTCTTGCACGTTGATTGCGCGCTAAGGGCTTGTTCGGGGTAGCGTTCTGTCACTTGGCGGACCAGTCCCCCCAATCACCCCGCAGACAGCGAATTGCCCCTTGTGACATAGCGAGAGGGTGTTGACAGGCTCAGCCATACCCCATAGAATCTCGTTCTCTGCTTTTGTTGATCCCCGATAGCTCAGTCGGTAGAGCGCCGGACTGTTAATCCGTAGGTCCCTGGTTCGAGCCCAGGTCGGGGAGCCAAGATTCGCAAAAGCCCGTTCGTGTTGATCACAGCGCACAACGGGTTTTTTTATGACGTAAAGCGTTGTAGCTGTATTGCTGTTCCCCGATAGCTCAGTCGGTAGAGCGCCGGACTGTTAATCCGTAGGTCCCTGGTTCGAGCCCAGGTCGGGGAGCCAAAATATCGAGGGGTTGCGTGTCGCACGCAACCCCTTTTTCTTTTGCTGTGCACCTTTCGCACACACCCCCTGTTCGGCGTCAGTCCAGCACGGGGCCTTGCGTCACGCCAGGCGCCCTGCTGGTGTAGTATCACCAGGTGATACCCAGCCGCAGGAACCGTCATGGCAACGTCCATCAAGCTCGACGAAGACCTCAAGGACCGCGTCCAGCACATCGCCGGTTTGCAGCACCGCTCGCCGCATGCGGTGATGCGGGAAGCCATCGCGCAGTACGTCGAACGCGAAGAGACACGCGAACGCTTCAAGCAGGAAGCGCTCGCTTCCTGGCAGCATTTCAGGGAAACCGGCCGCCACTTGAACGGTGACGAGGTGCGCACGTGGCTGGATAGCTGGGGAACGGACGACGAGAAGCCGGTGCCCGGGTGCCACGATTGATCGTCGCCGAGCGCGCCGTTGGAGGCTTGGAGCGCTGCCGGCGATTTCCCTCTCGCAAAACCCCTGAAGCTGCACGAAGCGCAGCTCAGGTCATCGCCGGGCAGTTCCTCCGTCTCGAAAAGACTCCCGCTATTGGACGCCCACTGGGCGGCTCGCCCGAACTGCGCGATCTTGTGATTCCCTTCGGAGATTCGGGTTACGTGGCACTGTACCTGCATGACGCTCAAGATGACGCCGTGTACGTTCTCGCGTTCCGTCATCAGCGGGAGGCCGCGTATTAGCCCTGCGAGTCCTGCGAGCCCTGCGCATGACGTTTTCGCGGTCTTGCCGTCGCCTTCCCCTCCCTCCCCGATAATGTCGCTACGCCCATCTTTGGGAATCCGCATGAAATCCAACCGCCTTGCCGTCCTCCTTGCACGTCCGCTCCTCGGCTGCGCGAGCCTCGTTGCGTTCGTCGCCGGTGCCGCCGCCCATGCCGAGCAGATCGGCAGCGTGAATACCAACTTCCGCGTGACCGGCTCGGACAAGGTCGTCGTCGAGGCCTACGACGACCCACAGGTCCAAGGCGTCACCTGCTATGTGTCGCGCGCACGCACGGGCGGCGTAAAAGGCACGCTCGGCATTGCGGAAGACCCGACAGAGGCGTCGATCGCCTGCCGCCAGGTCGGGCCGATCTCGTTTTCCGGGCCGCTCAAGCAGCAGGCCGATGTCTTCAACGAGCGCATGTCGTTTCTCTTCAAGACGCTGCACGTCGTGCGCGTGGTCGACGCGAAACGCAACGCGCTCGTCTACCTGACCTACAGCGACCGCGTGGTGAGCGGCAGCGCGAAGAACAGCGTCACCGCGGTGCCGGTGCCGGCTGGCACGGCAATCCCGCTGCGCTAGACTGGGCGTCCTGCGCAGGATTTCTCGCCATGACCGACTCGCGTTTCCGGGATTCCGCCCGCTACTGGCGCACGCCGTTGCTGCCCGGCGCGGACCTCGTCACGGCCGAATACAACGAGCACGCATTCGCGCCCCACTGGCACGAGGCCTACACGATTCCTGTGATAGAGGGCGGCGCGGAGTGCTATCGCTATCGCGGCTCGCAGCATGTCGCCGCGGCGGGCACCGTGCCGGTCATCAATCCGGGCGAGCTGCATACGGGCTCGCGCGCCGTCGACGAAGGCTGGAGCTATCGGGTGATGTACGTGCCCGTCGATTTCCTGCATGAACTCGCCGTTGACATCGCCGGGCGCGCGCAGCCGCTGCCGTGGTTCGATACCGAGGTGATCCACGATCTCGATCTCGCGCACCGGCTCTCTCGTGCCCACCGCCTGCTCGAAGCCGACGCCGGGCGTCGACGCAACGTGGCCGTGGCGGAACCTGCCGTGGCCGCGCGGCCGAAAGACGTGGCGGCGCTTCACCCTTGCTCGCGCGCGGCCGCTCCAGCGGCGCGCTCAGCGCCTTGCCCTGATCTGCTCGCCGTGGAAGGCGCCCTGCTCGATGCCCTCTCCACGCTCCTGTCACGCTACGGCCGCACGCGCGAGGCGGCGCTCAGCCACGGCCCCGACGACCCGCGCATCGAGACGATGAAGGCACTGCTCGCCGCCGATCTCGCCACGCCGCTGCGCGTGGCCGATCTCGCACTGGCGGTCGGCCTCTCGCCGTTTCACGCCACACGGCTTTTCACGCAGGCGACCGGGCTGCCGCCGCACGCGTGGCGCACACAGTTGCGTCTGCAACGCGCATTGGGGCCGCTGCGAGAAGGCGCCACGGTCGCCGACGTCGCCGTGGCAAGCGGCTTCACCGACCAGAGTCATTTCACGCGACACTTTCGCCGCATGTTCGGCGTGCCGCCGGGGCGCTGGCAGTCGTCCTGACGCACGCCGCTCGCGCACGCCGCTCGCGCACGCCGTCTCGCGCACGCCGCTGGCGCGCAGCCGCAAGAACGTACAAGCCACGCGCACGGGCGCCCGCTATCCTGTCCCCTTGCATCAGGAGGACAGTTTGACCACGCAATCCAACGCGCGGCCCAGGCCGCATCCGAAGCGAGCCGCGGAATTCGTCGCCGGCGCGCGCGACACGATTCCCATGATGATCGGCGCCGCGCCCTTCGGCGTGATTTTCGGCACGCTCGTCACCTCGGGCCCGCTTTCGCCCTGGCACGGCCAGTTCATGTCGCTCGCCGTGTTCGCCGGCTCCGCGCAGTTCATCGCGCTCGGGCTCATCGCCTCGCACGCGAACTTCGCCGTGATTCTCGCCACCACGTTCATCGTGAACCTGCGGCACGTGCTGTACAGCGCCACGCTCGCGCCTTACGTCGCGCACCTCCCGCTGCGCTGGCGCCTCGTGCTCGGCGGCGTGCTCACCGACGAGGTCTTCGCCGTCGCGTGGGCGCATTTTCGCCGCCACCCGCCCGGCAACGATGTCTCGCCGTGGCATTTCCTCGGCTCGGGCATTTCGATGTACCTGAACTGGCAGCTCTGGACCGCGGCCGGCCTGCTGTTCGGCGCGGCGTTCCCGGGCCTCCAGTCTCTCGGGCTCGATTTCGCGATGGTGGCGACCTTCATCGCCATCGTCGTGCCGCAGCTCGTCGCCCTGCGCTATCTCGCCGCCGCGGCGACGGCGGGCGCGCTCGCCTTCTTCTGGCAGGACTGGCCGTACAAGCTCGGGCTGCTCGGCGCGGTGCTCGCGGGCGTGGTCGTCGGTGTCGTCCTCTCGCGCCCCGGCTCGCCGCGCGGCGCCCGCGAGTCCGCTGAAAGCTCCCGCAAACCACCCACCGTTCGGCGCACCGCAGGAGCCAGGCAATGAACTACGTCGTCCTGATCCTCGGCATGGCCCTGATCACGTGGCTCGTGCGCACCGCCGTATTCGTGCTCGGCGAGCGGCTCGTCTTCCCGCCGCTCGTGCGCACCGCGCTCGGCTTCGTGCCGGTCACCGTGCTCACGGCCATCATCGTGCCGATGGCCGTCTCGCCTCATGGTCACGGCGCCGAGCTGACGTGGCACAACCCGCAGCTCGTCGGCGCGCTCGCGGCGATCGTCGTGAGCGCGCTCACGAAGCGCCCGCTCCTCACGATCGCGGTCGGGCTCGGCGTGTTTTTCCTCTGGCAAGGCGTCGTCCTGCGCTAGCGCCTCGCTGCCCCACTCGGCCCTTGCGCTCAAGTTTTACCCCGCCCCGCCGATAAACCCGTCGAGGCCCGCTGTGGCAGGCCCGTGCTCGAACGGCGAGAGCGCGCGAGTAGGGATAAGGATTACACCGGGGCAACCACATGGGGCAGATCACCCTCAAACTGAAGGACGAAACGCTTGCGTCGCTGCGCAAGGACTTCGACGCGTTCCTGCGCGTCTCGCTCAAGCTCGACCCGCAGTTCGCCACGCCGGAATTCGAGGATTACCTGCGCGCGAAGCTGCTCGACAACATGACGCCGCTCACGGAGCACGCGGTGCAGCGGCTTCTGCAGGGCGGCCAGTACGCATGGGCGAAGCGCACGCTCGACAAGGAGTTTCCCGAGGTCGTCTCGATCCTGCTGCGTCAGGCCGGCGAATTCGGCTTCGGCTTCGCCTCGCGCCCCGAGTGGACGCCCGACGAGCTATCGAAGCAGTGCCGCGACTGGGCGGCGGCCATCGTGACGGAAGCCCAGGGCGAGGACTCGCTGATCGATCCGCTCGCGGCGCAGATCAAGTCGAGCGTGCAGGACATCCAGGCGCTCGAGGAATCGATGCAGACACCTGCGTGGCGGCTTGCGGAATCGCTGCGCCAGCGTGTGTACGAAGCGAAGATCGGCTGCGAGCAGGCGAGCGGCAGCGCGGCGCGCGAGCGTCTGGGCGAACTGCGCGGGCTGTTGCGGCTCGGCATCACGCATGGCGCGTTCCAGAAACAGGAAGCGCAGCAGATCATGGAGTATTTGCGGCTGCTCAAGCCCGAGATCTTCGTCGACGAACCCGACGACGTGTTCACGCGTCTTGCCGCCTGGCTGCGCAACTTCTTCACGCCGCCGCCGCGCAGCACCGCGCGCGAGCAGTCGCGCTGAGCGCCGGCGCGCCCGCGAGAAAAAGGCGGGCGCTCACTCCGGCGCCCCGCTGAACGTCCAGCACGGCGTGCCCCCGCGCGGCGCGCCGCCTCTCGTGCCCGCTTCGGCGGGCCCCCGCTAGTCCCACATCTTCCTGAGCTTCGCGGCGATCTCGACCTTCGCCTGTGCGGCGGCGGCAAGTCCCGCCGCGCTCGGCGCGCTCGCCACGGGCGCGGGCGGCCACGCGCGCGATTCGAACAGCGGCAGCATGGGCGTGGCGATGAAGCGCGTGCGCGACGCCCACACGTGCCGGTCGCCCGACGCCACCTGGTTGTGCACATAGAAACGCTGCGGCACGACGATGTGCAAATCCTCCTTCGCGCGTGTCATTGCGACATAGAGCAGACGCCGCTCCTCTTCCAGCTCCTCGTCGCTGCCCGCGCCGAGATCCGACGGAATGCAGCCGTCCACGCCGTTGAGCACGAACACGTTGCGCCACTCCTGCCCTTTCGCGGAGTGGATCGTCGAGAGGATCAGATAGTCCTCGTCGAGCAACGGGTCGGCGGATTCGGCGCTCGTGGCGTCGGGCGGATCGAGCGTGAGTTCGGTGAGAAAGCGCTCGCGCGAGGCATAAGTGCTCGCAATGCTCTCCATCTGCAGCAGATCGGCGTGGCGCACCTGGGCGTCTTCGTGATTGCGCTCCAGATGCGGCTCGTACCAGCGCCGCACGCGCTCGAACTCGGCGGGCCACGGCGTCGAGCGCATGCAAAGGCTGTCGATCAGCGCGGCGAACGCGGGCCAGTCCTCGGCCGCGCGCGGGGGCGGCGCGAAGGCGGCGAGCGCCTCGGCGGCGCGATATGCGCCCGTGCAGGCGGCCACCTGGTCGAGCAGGCGCGCCGCGTTGGCGGGCCCGACGCCGGGCAGCAACTGTGTCACGCGAAAGCCCGCCACGCGGTCGAGCGGATTCTCGGCCCAGCGCAACACCGCCAGCACGTCCTTCACATGGGCGGCATCGAGAAAGCGCAGCCCGCCGAACTTCACGAACGGAATGTTGCGCCGCGCGAGCTCGATTTCCAGCGTCGCGCTGTGATGCGCGGCGCGAAACAGCACCGCCTGCTGCTTGAGCTTCATCCCCGCCTCGCGCGCTTCGAGAATCTGCTCGACGACGTAGCGCGCCTGGGTGGCCTCGTCGGCGACCGTGACGAGGCGCGGGCGCTGCTGCGAGGCGCGGTCGGTCCACAGGTTCTTCGTGAAGCGCTCGGCGGCGGCATCGATCACGGCGTTCGAGGCCGCGAGGATCGGCTCCGTCGAGCGATAGTTGCGCTCTAGCGTGACCTGGCGCGCGGGCGGATCGAACTGTGCCGGGAAGTCGAGGATGTTGCGCACGGTCGCGCCGCGAAACGAGTAGATCGCCTGAGCATCGTCGCCGACCACGGTGAGGCCCCGGCCATCGGGCTTGAGCGCAAGGAGAATCGAGGCCTGCAGGCGATTGGTGTCCTGGTATTCGTCGACGAGGATATGGTCGAAGCGGCCGGCCAGATCGGCGGCGATGGCCGGCTCGGCGGCCATGTGCGCCCAGTAGAGCAGCAAGTCGTCGTAGTCGAGGACATTCTGCTTCTGCTTGGCGCCCACGTAGGCGGCGAACAGCGCGCGCAGCTGCGGCTCCCATTCGAGGCACCACGAAAACGAGCGATTGAGCACGTTGGCGAGCGAGTCGCCCGTGTTGACCGCGCGCGAGTAGATCGCAAGACACGTCGATTTCGACGGAAAGCGCTTTTCCTTCGCCGAGAAACCCAGCTCGTGGCGCACGAGGTTCATGAGATCGGCGGAATCCTCGCGATCGTTGATCGTGAACGCCGGCGAGAGGCCGATGTGATCCGCGTATTCGCGCAACAGGCGCGCTCCCACGCCGTGAAACGTGCCTGCCCAGGTGAGGCCCTGCGCGAGCGCGGCGGCCGCGCCCGGCGCACCGGCGGCAATGCGCGCCACGCGCCGCGTCATCTCCTGCGCGGCGCGGCGCGAGAACGTGAGGAGCAGGATGCGGTGCGGGTCGGCCCCGTTGACGATCAGATGCGCGACGCGGTGAGCCAGCGTATTCGTCTTGCCCGAGCCCGCGCCCGCGATCACGAGCAGCGGCCCCGGCAACGCCGAGCCCGGCGCATAGCCCGCTTCGCCGCCGTGCTCGACGGCCTCGCGCTGCGCTTCGTTGAGCTTTGCGAGCCATGCGGAAACGGCGTTGGCCGCATCGGCGCCCGATTGGACAACATCGTCCAGGGCGACGGAGACTGAGGAGGGATCGGCAACGGAAACAGTGGACACGGCGGACGCAGGGAGATGAACGTGGCGAATCGAAGGGGAGCGACGCATACTGTATATCCATACACCTCGGATCGGCAAGCGCCTGATTCTGCAGCGATCTGGCGGGATTTAGGGACAGCGCGGCAGCGCCTGCTGCCCCCGACGCCGCCGCGCCAGGCTACCCGCAGAGCCCAGCGCCCGCGGTCGACGCCGCCACTCCAGCCTCGTATCGCGGGGGCTCGCCATCGCTTATGATGCTCACCGCTTCGCGCGCTTGCCGCGCGCCCGAATTTCCAGACCGCCATGCCCAACATCGATTTCACCCTGACCGGCGACTACGTCGAACTGCACAACCTCCTGAAGATCACAGGTCTCGCCGATAGCGGCGGCTCGGCCAAGCAGATCGTCGCCTCGGGCGCCGTGAAGGTCGACGGCGAAGTCGAGCTGCGCAAGACGTGCAAGATCCGCGCGGGCCAGGCCGTGCTGCTGGGCGATACTCGCATCGCCATCAAGGCGGCTGAGTGAGGCACCTACAGAGGCACCGCGGGAGCCTCGACCGGACTTGCGCCCAGACGCCAGCTATGCACCATATTTGAGCATTCGGATCGACAAGGCCGCTGTCTAGCAATAAGCTTTCACTTTCGACAGACAAACCAGGCCGTGCGGCGCGACCCATTCGCGCCGCTTGCTTTTCATGACTCGAGCCACGCTCTCCCGACGCGCCGTTTCCGCGCCCCCCACGCTGCGCCGCCACGCCGCCGACACCGCCCGCCTCGCCGCGCCCCTCGCGATCGCCCAGCTCTCGCAAATGGCGATGAGCGTCACCGACACGGTGCTGCTCGGCTCGCTCGGCGCCGACGCGCTCGCCGCGGGCGGCCTCGGCGCCAATCTGTTCTTCGTCGTGGTGACGGTGCTGCAAGGCGTGCTGACCTCGGTGAGCGTGAGCGTCGCGCAGGCGCGCGGCGCCGACAACGAAAGCCAGGTGCCGCACATCTACTGGACCGGCTTCGCGCTTTCCCTGCTGCTCTCGCTGCCGGCCTTCGCGCTGCTCTCGTTTGCCGAGCCGATCCTGCGCGCGCTCGGCGAGCCGACGCTGCTCGCCCACCACATCGGCGAATACACGGCCGTGCTGCGCTGGGGCGCGCCCGCGAGCCTGATCGGCGTGGGGCTCATGCGCTCGTTCCTGCCCGCCATCGGCGCGGCGCGACGGCTTCTCTGGGTGTCGGTTGCGTGCGTGTTCATCAACGGCTTTCTCAACTACGGGCTGATCCACGGCATGTGGAGCCTGCCGCGCCTCGGCTTTCTCGGCTCGGCGGTCGCGACGACGATCACGGTGTGGCTCACCGCCTTCGTGCTGATGGCGCTGCTGCACCTGCGGCCGTCGCACCAGCATTTCGTCATTGCGCGCCGGCCCACGGCGCCGCTGATGGGCGAGCTATTCACGATCGGCTGGCCGGTCGCGATCACCTACGCCGTGGAGGCGACGCTCTTTCTCGCCACCGGCCTGCTCGCCGGCCTGCTCGGAGAGACGCCGCTCGCCGCGCACCAGATCGCGCTTAACGTCGCCTCCGTCACCTTCATGGTGCCGCTCGCGATCGGTCAGGCGGCCAACGTGCGCGTGGGTTACTGGGCCGGCGCGGGCGCGCCGCGCGCCGCACGCCATGCGGGTTTCGTCGCGCTGGGGCTAGGCGTGGGTTTCATGTCGCTCTCGGCGCTCGTGATGGTGCTCGCGCCGCACTGGATCGTCGGGCTCTACCTGCATCTCGACGATCCGGCCAACGCCCACACGGTCGGGCTCGCCGCCACGCTGCTCGGCGTCGCGGCCATCTTCCAGATCGTCGACGGCGCGCAAACCGTGGGCTCGGGCTGCCTGCGCGGTCTGAAGGACACGCGCGTGCCCATGCTCGCGGCCACGCTCGGCTACTGGGGCATCGGCTTTCCGCTCGGTTACGCACTCGCGTTCCGCTTCGATCTCGGTGCACTCGGACTCTGGTGGGGCCTTGCGGCGGGGCTCGCCAGCGTCGCCGTGCTCATGACGTGGCGCTTTCATCGCATGAGCCAGCACGTGCTGGCCCCCGCCGCCAATGCGAACCGCGTGGAGTGAAGCGTCCGCTCGGCGGCGCGCCCTGCCGGTTCGATAGTGCGCACGCAGAGCCAGGCCTCGGCGCGATGCCCGGCAAGCGCGAGTTCTTGCCGCTTGCCGCCCTGCCGGGCGTTGCCCCGGTTGGCAAAGCGGCGCGGCGTGCGCGATAAACACAGGCTCGAACTGCCTCCGCCATGCGTCCCCAGCGCGCCTTATCGCTTCGGCCCGAAAATTGCGGTAGCAGCATGTTCGCCTGCGCAAGTCCCGCGAGCGGCTTCCCGTAAATACTTCGTGAAGCCGTGCAATGAAAGCGAACCATAACGCCCCACGCGGCGTGCCGCTTTGGAGGATCCGCTTGCCCGTGCATCCTGCCCCGTCCGAAGCCGTTACCCGACGCTCGGCCTCGCCGCCGATGCTGGCCCGGTTCGCGCTCGCTTGCCTCGCGCTCGTCGCGGGCTGCGCAACACGGCCGCCCGCCACCGACTATCCGCGTGAAACGAGCGCCGCGCTGACTGCGGCCGAAGCGGCAGCCACACCGCTCGGTGCCGCGCTAGCCGCACCCGAAGCCGCGCATCCCGGCCAATCCGGCTTTCGCCTGCTGGCCACCGGGACCGACTCGCTGCAAATGCGCGTCGCGCTCGGGCGCGCGGCGACGAAGACACTCGATATGCAGTACTACGTCGCCAACGAAGACACCACCGGCAAGCTGCTGCTCGGCTCGGCGCTTCACGCGGCCGATCGCGGCGTGCGCGTGCGCATGCTCGTCGACGACCTGAATTTCCACGACATCGACCGCCTGATGGCCGCGCTCAACAGCCATCCCAACATCCAGATCCGCGTGTTCAATCCGTACGGCAGCACGGGCGAGTCGATGTACCTGCGCACGCGCAACTTCTTCACGAACGTCGACCAGTTCACGCGCCGCATGCACAACAAGGCGACGATCGCGGACAACGAGATGGCGATCGTCGGCGGCCGCAATCTCGGCGACGAATATTTCAGCGCCAGCCCGACGATCGACTTCCGCGATCTCGACGTGCTCTCGGCCGGGCCGGTCGCGCAAAGCGTTTCGGCAAGCTTCGACGAGTACTGGAACAGCCCGGTCTCCTACCCCTTGAACGTGCTCAATCATCAGAAGTTCGCGCCGCACGATCTGGACACCGCGCGCGACGACCTGCGCAAGCACTGGCGCGAGAGCGCCGAGCCGTACAACGCCAAGCCGCTCAACGCCACGCCGCTCGCGCAGCAGATCGCGGAGAACGGCCTCGGGCTCGTCTGGGCGAAATGGACGTTCGTGGCCGACTCGCCCGGCAAGATCGCAGGCGCCGAGCAAGGCCAGCTCGGCGACGCCATGAAGGCGCTGCTCGAGCGCATCCATCAGGCTCACAGCAGCGTGCTGGTCTTTTCGCCCTACTTCGTGCCGCACGAGGCGGGCGTCGAGACGCTTCGGGCGCTGACCGCGCGCGGCGTGCGCGTGGCGATCCTGACCAACTCGCTCGCCGCCACCGACGCCGTGGCCGTCCAGGCAGGCTACAGCCCGTACCGGGTGCCGCTGCTCAGGGCCGGCGTCGAACTCTATGAGTTCGGGCCGCGACAGTTCGAGCACACGGACGAGCGGCCCTTAGGCGTTGTCGGTTCGCGCTCGCGCGCGAGCCTGCACGCAAAAGCTTATGTGATCGACGAGAGCACCCTCGTGATCGGCTCGCTCAACCTCGATCCGCGCTCGGCGAGGCTCAACACCGAACTCGCGCTCACGATCGAAAGCGCGGCCATCGCTCACGACGTGGCCGGCCTGTTCAAGCGCGCCACCTCGCCGGAAGTGAGCTACCGCGTGACGCTCGCGACGCCCGCGCAGCGCGCGCAACTCACCGGCACGCCCGTCAATTCGCCGCTCGTCTGGACCGACGAGGAGGACGGCATGCTCCGCACCTTCAACGTCGACCCTGGTGCGGGTTTCTACAGGAATGTCCTAACCGGGCTATTCTTGCTGTTGCCGGTCGACAGCCAGTTGTGAACGCGCCGTGAGCGCTGTCCGCCGCGCGAGCCGTCGGTGAGTCGTACCGTCCGCCGTCGGGCGAGCCGCGAAGCCGTCTTCATCGCTCTGTTGCCTTGCGGCAGCCGGGCATGCACTTTCATCGCGTTCGTCTCGTCTGGCGCCGCGCCGGCGAGCCCGGCCACCACGCGCAACCGAACCTGTCACGAAAGCGGCGCCTTCGCATGCCGTGCGAGAGCAGCGAAAGCACGAGCAAGCCGCGCCGCCTCAATCACCGGAGCATCAAATGACCGCAAGCAACGAAAACGTCCGCATGGAACGCGACACGTTCGGCGAAATCGCCGTGCCCGCCCAGCAGCTTTGGGGCGCGCAAACGCAGCGATCGCTGCAGAACTTCCGCATCTCCACCGAAAAGCAGTCGCCGGAACTCATCACCGCGCTCGCCACCATCAAGCGCGCCGCAGCCGAGGTGAACCTCTCGCTAGGCGTGCTCGACGAGACCAAAGCGCGCGCGATCGTGCAGGCCGCTGACGAGATCATCGCGGGCAAGCATCCCGGCGAATTCCCGCTCGCCGTGTGGCAAACGGGCTCCGGCACGCAGACCAACATGAACCTCAACGAGGTGATCGCCAACCGCGCGAGCGAGATTCTGGGCGGCGAGCGCGGCGAGGCGCGCAAGGTGCATCCGAACGACGACGTCAACCGCGGCCAGTCGTCCAACGACGTGTTCCCGACCGCGATGCACGTGGCGGCCGCCTACGGCATCGTCAAGCATCTGCTGCCCGCGCTGAAAACGCTGCGCGATACGCTCGACGGCAAGGCGAAGGCGTTCGCCGGCATCGTGAAGATCGGCCGCACGCACTTGCAGGACGCCACGCCGCTCACGCTGGGCCAGGAGTTCTCGGGCTACGTCGCACAGCTCGATCACGGTATCAGGCACGTGGAATCGGCGCTACCGCATCTCTACGAGCTCGCGCAAGGCGGTACGGCCGTGGGCACCGGGCTCAACGCGCATCCGCAGTTCGCGCAGAAGGTGGCGGAAACCATCGCGAAGCTCACGGGCTTGCCCTTCGTCACCGCGCCCAACAAGTTCGAGGTGATGGCCGCCGCCGACGCGCTGGTGTTCGCTCACGGCGCGCTCAAGACCGTGGCCGCGAGCCTCATGAAGATCGCCAACGATATTCGCTGGCTCGCGAGCGGCCCGCGCTGCGGCCTGGGCGAGCTGTCGATTCCCGAGAACGAGCCGGGCAGCTCGATCATGCCGGGCAAGGTGAATCCTACGCAGTCCGAAGCGGTGACGATGCTCTGCTGCCAGGTGTTCGGCAACGACGTGGCCGTGAACATGGGCGGCGCGAGCGGCAACTTCGAGTTGAACGTATTCCGCCCGATGATCGCGCACAACGTGCTGCAGTCGATCCGTCTGCTCGCCGACGGCGCCCTCAGCTTCAACGATCACTGCGCCGTGGGCATCGAGCCGAACCGCGCGCGCATCGACACGCTCCTCAACGAGTCGCTCATGCTCGTGACGGCGCTCAATCCGCACATCGGCTACGACAAGGCCGCGCAGATCGCGAAGAAGGCGCACAAGGAAGGCACCACGCTCAAGGCCGCCGCGCTCGCGCTCGGTCACGTGACCGAGCAGCAGTTCGACGAGTGGGTGAAGCCGGGCGACATGGTGGGCAACACCGGCAAACCAGCCTGATTCGAAAGACCGGAAAGCAGAACGGGCGGCGAGGTTCACACCTTCGCCGCCCGTTTGTTCACGCCGCCTGGAAATGAGGCATGCGCCTCACACCTGCCCTTTCGCCACTTCCTCGGGCTTGAGTTCGACGATGGCATCGAGCGCGTCGCGCACGTCGAGCGCGTATTTGGCAAGACGCTTCTGCTCGTCCGTTTCCGGCACGAACGGCGGCACGGGAATCGGGTTGCCGTTTTCGTCGACGGCCACGAACACGATCAGACAGTCGGTGGTGAGGCGCAGCTGGCCGCTCTTCGGGTCGCCGGCGTGCACGGTGATGTGGATGTGCATCGATGTGCGCCCCGTGGCGACCACGCGCGCGCGCAGTTCGACCATGTTGCCGACGAGTATCGGGCGGCGAAAGCGGATGTTGCCCACGCTCACCGTCACGCAATAGCGGCCGGACCAGACGGCGGCGCACGCATAGGCCGTTTCGTCGATCCATTTCATCAGCGCACCGCCGTGCACTTTGCCGCCGAAGTTGACCGAGGTCGGCTCGGCGAGAAAACGGAACGTCGTTTCCGAACGGTCCAGCGGCTGGGCAGGCATCTTCATCTCGGCTTGGCTCATGGCGATTCCCGCTTGGGCGGCTCGTTTCGTGGGGTATGGAGGCGTCGATTATACGAGGGCAATAAGACAAACGCTGGCGTCTGCAAACGGCCGTAACCGCCTCAGGAAAACAGCCTGACGCGCCTCGTCAATTCGCAGCGAACCGCGCCCGATAATCGAGCGGAAGCACGCCGTAGTGCCGCTCGAACGCGCGCCGCAGGTTCTGCTCGGTCCCGAAGCCGCAGTCGGCCGCGATGCGCTTGAGCGGCCGGCGCGACTGCACGAGGGCGTGCGCGGCGGCCTCCACGCGCATGGCCGAGACCGTGCGCGCCGGCGTGCGCCCCACCGCCTCGACATAGCGGCGCGCGAAGGTGCGCGGGCTCATGCGCGCTTCCTCGGCAAGACGCTCGACGTTCAGCTCGCCGCGCAGGTTCGCGGCCATCCAGCCATGCAGCGCGTCGAACTCGCCGCCGGCGGTGTCCTGCGCCGTTAGCGCCTCGCTGAACTGCGACTGGCCGCCCGGCCGCTTCATGAACACGACGAGGCGGCGCGCCGCCTGCATGGCAACGGCATGGCCGCAGTCCTCTTCGATCAGCGCGAGCGCGAGATCGATGCCCGCCGACACGCCCGCCGAGGTCCAGACCACGCGCGCGTCACGCTCGTCGCGAATGAAAATCGGCTCGGGATCGACCTCGACGCGCGGGAAGCGCCGCGCGAGCTGCGCCGCGTTGCGCCAGTGCGTGGCGGCGCGCCGGCCGTCGAGCATACCCGCTGCGGCGAGATAGAACGCGCCCGTGCAGACGGACGCGACGCGGCGCGCATATGGCGCGGCAGCCGCGATCCACGCGACGAGTTCCGGTTGCAGTTCGGTCGTGTCGCCGATGGGCACGCCCGGCACGATCAGCGTATCGATCGTGGCCAGATCGAGCGTGTCGAGCCGCTCGGTGACGACGGGCAGGCCCGCGAAGGTCGGCAGCACGCCGCCCGCCACCGAGGCGAGCGTCGTGCGGTAGGCGCATGGCGCGCTGGCTGGCGCGCTGCCGCTCGAGCCGCAAACGCCGCTTGCTCCACGCATCGCCAGTTCCGCGCGCCAGAACGCCTCGACGGGGCCGCAGGCATCGAGCAGCACGAGTTCAGGGGCGACGGCGAACACGACATGGCGTGCGGCAGCGGCATGGGGCGAAGTGTGAGATGACATGGCGGCAAAGTCGATGCGAACGGGACGTTTGCATGATTCCACGCGGGCGTCTGGCAGTCACGTCAAACCGGCATCAAATCCTGCCAGTCACTTGTGGAAGGCGACGCCCTCGTCGACCGTGCCGTACATCGTGATGCCGCTCGCGCCGCTCGACGGCGCCAAGCCGCCTTGCGCGCAGGCCACGCACAAGGACGCGAGCGCGGCGGCGACGAAAAGACCCAGGAAGCGTTTCATGAAGGGAAAGCAACGTGAAAGATCCGATTCTAGCGCGGCGCCGGGCGCGCCGCCGTACGGGTGCAGGCGGATCACCTCCAGTGCCACGCGGCTGCAATCGACGCTTCATGCCAGGCTGAAACGTCGATGGCGCTGTTCCTCTACAGTAGCCGTGTGGGCGGCATCTGCTGCCATCGCAAGCCATGAAGGAGCCGCCATGAACCTCCCCGCCACTGATGCATCGAGTCACTTCCCGGGACTCGCTCGCGTTGCCGCGCTACTCGCCGATCCGGGGCGCGCCGCCATGCTGTGGGCGCTCATGGACGGCAGCGCGCGACCCGCCGGCGAACTCACGATGATCGCGGGCCTTTCGCCTTCGGCGGCGAGCGGCCACCTCGCGCGCCTCACCGAAGGCGGACTGCTCGCGCTCGACGTGCGCGGCCGGCATCGCTACTACCGGATCGCCACGCCCGAGGTCGCTGCGACGATCGAGGCGCTCATGAATGTCGCGCACGCCGCCAACGCCACCAGCGCTCAACGACCCGAGCCGCGTTCCGTGCGCACGGTGCCGCTTGAGATGCGCCATGCGCGTACATGCTACGACCACATGGCGGGCGAGGTTGCCGTGCAGGTGTTCGAGCGCCTCGTGGGAAGCGGCCTGCTCCTGCGTGACGGCGACACGCTCGAAGCCACGCCCGAGGGCGCGGCACGCCTCGCGACCTGGGGCGTGGACGTCGCTGCGCTGCGCGCGCGCCGGCGGCGCTTCGCCTGCACCTGCCTCGACTGGAGCGAGCGCAGACCGCATCTGGGCGGCGCGCTCGGCGCGGCGCTGCTCGATTCGTGGACGCTCAGCGGCTGGATCGAACGCACCAACCGCCCGCGCGTGCTGCGCATCACCCCAAAGGGACAAGGCGAGTTCGACGCGCTCGCAGGCGTGTAGTGCGCTCGTCGAACCAGGCCAACCGGCTGACGAATACCCGCGAGGATCGCCGTTGCCGGGCGCAAAAAACCGGCGTTTCAATCGCAGTCACACGTTCTGTTACATATGGTGCATAAGCCCTAACAAATCCATGCGCATGGAAACAATCCCCGCAGATACAGTGCCCTGCATGGGACGCCGCAAATTCGCCGGCGCTCCGTGCCCTGCAAGGGTGGCCCGACCACACGCCAAAGCGCCTGGTCCCGCCGACAGGAGAACGAACATGACAACGCGCACGCCTACGATCACCCAGTTTCGCCGCACCTCCCGCCGCACACTGTTCGCGCTCGCCGCGCTGAACCTCGCGGCCGCGCCCGCGATCTTTGCACAGGCCGCGCCGCCCGAAGGGGCGACCGCGACGGGCGGCGATCCACCGAGCCGCGTCGCGCGTCTGGACTACATGGCGGGGGCCGTGACCACGGAGCCGGCGGGCGCGAGCGACTGGTCGTACGCACAGCTCAATCGGCCGCTCACGACGGGCGACCAGCTGTGGAACGACGCGAACGGGCGCTCGGAACTGCACATCGGCTCGACGGCCGTGCGCCTCGGCGCGCAGACGAGCCTCGACGTCCTCAACCTCGACGATCAGACCGCCCAGCTCAAAGTCGCGCAAGGCACGCTTTCCACACGCGTGCGCGACGTTCCGGCCGGCACCTCGTATGAAATCGACACGCCCAACCTCGCGCTCGGCGTGACGAGCCCCGGCGACTATCGCGTGGACGTCGCCCCTGACGGCAGCACCACGACGATCACCGTGCGCAGCGGCAACGTGACTGTCTACGGCGAAAACGGCCAGATCCCAATGACGGCCGGCCAGCAAATCCGTTTTTCCGGCACCGATCTGCAGCAGGTGACGAGCGACGAAGCGCCGCCGCCGGACGCCTTCGATCAATGGGCGCTCGCGCGCGATGCGGCCGCGGACCGCTCGGTCTCGGCGCGCTATGTCTCGCGCGATGTGCCCGGCTACCAGGACCTAGACAACAACGGCACCTGGCGCAGCGACCCGCAGTACGGCGAAGTCTGGACGCCGAATTCGGTGCCCGCGGGCTGGGCGCCGTATCACGACGGCCACTGGGTCTGGCAGGCACCGTGGGGCTGGACCTGGGTCGATGACGCCCCATGGGGCTTCGCGCCTTACCACTATGGGCGCTGGGCCTACGTCGACGATTCGTGGGCGTGGGTGCCGGGACCGCTCGTCGAGAGCGCGCCGCCCGTCTATGCGCCGGCGCTGGTCGCGTTCGTGGGCGGCGGAGACGGCGGCCCCGACTGGAGCGTGAACCTCGCGGTGGGCGGCGTCGCGGCCGCGGGCGTCGCCTGGTTCGCGCTCGGGCCGGGAGAGCCGTGGCACCCGCACTGGGGCGGCTGGAGCCCGCACTACTACGACCGCGTGAACCAGACCGTCGTCATCAACAATTACCGGCGCGACGTCAACATCACGAACATCAACGTTCACAACACCACCTATGTGAACTATCGCGCGCCGGGCGCGGTGACGGCCGTGCCCGCTACCGCCTTCGTCCATGGCCAGCCGGTGTCGCGCTTCGCCCAGCGTGTGGATCCGCAGCAATGGCGCCATGCGCGCATCGAGCCCGGCACGCCGGGCATCGCACCGGTCAAGGGGAGCTTCGGGCCGAACATGCGGCGCGCCGACTACAGGCCGCCCGCAGTGCTCAATCAGCGCCAGGTCGTCGCCACGCGCGCGCCGGTCGCGCCGCCCGCATTCCACGACAACCTGGCGCAGCGGTTCGCCCATGCGGGCGGTACCGTGCCGGGCGCGGGGGCGCCCGTGGTGCGTGTCTCGTCGCCGTCGCACGCATCGTTTTCACCGTTCTCCCCGGCCTCGCGGGGTGTGGAACCCGTCCAGAACGTGCGCGTGGTACCGCCGCATTCGCCGGTCCTTGGCGCGGCTGGCAGGCCAGCTAACGACGCGCAGGCGCAGGCGGGCCGGACCGCTGGATTCCCCCGTTCGCCGGCCGGCGCGCCGCAATCCGCGGCACCGGCCGCCAATGCGATGCCGCGCGGCCCCGAACGTGGCCAGCCTGGCGCGCCGCCCGCCGCCGCGCAGGAACATGGTGTGCCTCGCCCACCGCAGTTCGCCGGCCGTCCGGAAGGCGGCATACCTGCCGCGGGCCAGCCCGCTCAGCAAGTGCTGAACGGCGCGCGCGGCGAAGCCCACCAGCCATCGTGGACGCAGCCGCACACGCCGATGGCTATGCGTGGCCAGCCGGGCGCTAATGAGGCGAGCCGCCCGCCCGCGATCGCGATGCAGCAGCCGCGTGATCTGGCACGCGCGCAAGCGCAACCTCAGGCGCAGCCGCAGCAACCGCAGCAACGGATGCCCGAGCCCGGCACCGCGCAACACGTTCCGCCGATGCCGCCGCAAGCGCAAGCCCGGCCGGCGCCGCAGGCCGAGGCGCGCGCCGGGCTCCGTCCCCAGGCGCAGCCCGATGCTCAGCCGCAACAGCGTGCGGAGTTCCACCCGCAACCGCAGCCACAGCCGCAGCAACGCGTCGAGGCTCGCCCGCAGCCTCAGCCGCAAGCTCAGCCGCAGCCACGCCCGGAATTCCACCCGCAGCCGCAACCGCAACCGCGCGCCGAGGTCCGCCCGCAGCCGCAACCGCAGCCACGCGCGGAATTCCATCCACAGCCGCAGCCCCAACCGCAGCCCCGTGCGGAATTCCATCCACAGCCGCAGCCCCAACCGCAGCCACGCCCGGAATTCCATCCACAGCCGCAACCCCAACCGCAGCCCCGTGCGGAATTCCACCCGCAGCCGCAACCCCAACCCCAACCGCGTCCGCAGCCGCAACCGCAACCTGCGGCTCATCCGCAGGAGCGCGCGAGCGGTGGCAATCACGACGATCGCCACCACGGCTGAGCTGATCGCCGCGCCAACAACGACAAAGCCCGCGAACGTCGCCGTTCGCGGGCTTTGTCATGGCGCCGACACTTCAAACGCCGACGGCTGCTGCCGCCTCACACCGCCATGGGTGCGGTGAGTGGCTCGTGATGCCGATAGTCGACGAGCGAGAAGTCGGAGGGCTCGACCTTGTCGAGCCACTCCGGCTCGTAGATTCCGGTCTTCGCGTACTCGGGCACACGCTCCGAGATGGCGAGGCGTGGGCTCTCGTAGGGCTCGCGGCGCAATTGCTCGTTGAGCATGTCGAGCTGGTTCTCGTAGATGTGCGCGTCGCCGATGAAATACGTGAACCAGCGCGGCGTATAGCCCGTCAGCCGGCCCACGAGATGGAGCAGGACCGCCCCCTCCGTGAGGTTGAACGGCGTGCCCAGACCCACGTCGTTGCTGCGGATGTAGAGGCACAGCGAGATTTCACGCTTCGTCGGATTCGGCAGGAACTGGTACAGCAGATGGCAGGCCGGCAGCGCAATCTCCTCGAGCACCGCCGGATTCCAGGCGTGAAACAAGATGCGTCGGTCAGCGGGGTTGCTCATGATCGTATCGAGACACTGGCGTAGCTGGTCGATCGCCTTGTAGAGCAACACTTTTTGCCGGCCGTCCTCGCTGAACTGCGCCACTTGCGCGTAGCCGCGCGATTGCGCGTCGGCGAGCTGCGCCGCCGCATCTGCGTCCAGCACCTTGTAGGCGGGCCAGCGGCGCCACTGCACGCCGTAGACCTCGCCCAGGTCGTCCGTGCCCTCGCGGTACGGATTGGCGAGCCACTGGGCGTTCTCGTTCGCGTTGGCGTCCCACACCTTGCAGCCGAGCGCGCGGAAATCCGCGGCGCTGCGCGAGGCGCGCAAAAACCCGATCAGTTCGCCCACGGCCGATTTGAACGCCAGCTTCTTCGTCGTGACCGCCGGGAAGCCCGCTTGCAGATCGAAACGCAGCATTGCGCCCGGCTGGCTGATCGTGCGGATGCCGGTGCGGTTTTCCTGCCAGGTGCCGGTGTCGAGAATCGAGCGGACGAGCTCGAGATACTGTTTCATGCGCGCTTCCCTCGTCGGACGGCTGGCGCCCGGTTCGGATTCAGGATGGAAAAACAGGATTTTACCCGTCGCGCGCGACCTGGGTCGGACGCGCCAAAAGCGCGCGGTCATGCGGTCACGGGAACCCGGCGCGAACGCCCGCGGGACGGGCTATCGGCAGGCTGGAACGAGCTGGCGCAGAAGCGGAGGGAAGCGAAGCGAGGAACGAAGCGTGACAGCAAAACCCAGCGGAACCGGGCGGCGAGAGCGACGCCACGCGCTCAGTGCACGCCGCACTGATGCGCCGCCCCTGGCGCCCAGCGTCAACGGCCCGAGGCCAGGCCGCCCGGGTGCGGTGCGAGCGGCTCGCTTTCCATGTGGCGCATGCCGTGCGCGCAGAGAAGCCGGTAAAGGGTCACGCGCGAGATGCCGAGCTCGTGGGCGGCATCGCCAAGACGTCCGCGGTGACGCAGGAGCGCAAGCTCGATCGCCTGCCGCTCGGCGGCCTCGCGCGCCTGGGCAAGCGACACGGGCACCACCTCGACATAGTCGCCGAGTTCCAGATCGCGCGCCGTGATGGCGCGGCCTTCCGACATCACGATCGCGCGCCGCACGCGGTTGATGAGTTCACGCACGTTGCCGGGCCAGCTGTAGTTGTGCAGGGCCGCGATGGCGTCGGGCGAAAAGCCGCGAAGACGCCGGCCGCCGTCCTTCTTGAAGCGCTCGAGCATGTGCCGCGCGAGCAGTTCGATATCTTTTCCGCGCGCGCGCAGCGGCGGTTCGTCGATCTGCAATACGCACAGGCGGTGATACAAATCCTGGCGAAAGCGCCCTTCCACCATCGCCGCGCGCATATCGACGTGGGTGGCCGAAATGATGCGCACATCCACCGGAATCGACTGATGGCCGCCAAGGCGCTCGATCTTGCCTTCCTGCAGGAAGCGCAGCAGGCTCGCCTGGCTTTCCATGGGCAGGTCGCCGATCTCGTCGAGAAAGAGCGTGCCGCCGTTGGCCGCTTCGACGCGCCCGATCTTGCGCTGACTCGCGCCCGTGAACGCGCCGCGTTCGTAGCCGAACAGTTCGGATTGCAGCAGATGCGGCGGAATCGCGCCGCAGTTGATCGGCACGAAGGGTGCGTTGCGGCGCGACGACCGCTCGTGGATCGCCACGGCCGTGAGCTCCTTGCCCGTGCCCGACTCGCCCGAGATGAACACCGGTGCGTCGGTCATGGCGACCTTGCGGATCGAGCGGAAGAGCGCGAGCATCGCCTCGCACGAGCCGACCATTTCGCCTTCGGCGCCGCCCGTGGTGTCGTTGGAGGCCAGTTCGCCGAGCGAGACCATGCCATAAGCATGGCCGACCGAATCGACGATGCGGTCACCGTTCCACGGGACCGTTACGTAATCGAAACAGTAATCTCGCACGAGCCGGCGCAGCGTGGCATCCTGGAGCTGGCCGGTCGTGGTCGCCGCGACCCAGCCCACGTTGGGCAGCGTGAGGCACGGCTCGAACGAGCCGATCTCGTGCAGATGGAATTCACTGGAAAGGTCGAGCAGCCCCCCCGCGGGCATACCGGCACGGAACGCGCGCCGCGCGTCGCGTGCGTTACCGACGATCTCCACCTGCCAGCCACGCTCGTGGAACCGCTCGTTCAACACTTCGACCGGTTTTCGCGTCACGTACACCAATTGCCGCGTTGCAGGTTCCATTATTCAGATCCTCTTGCCAACACCATCGTTTGCGAATGACGGCACGCACCTGAATGTACAGACACGCAGCAAAAAGCGGCTTTCGCGTACCTGCAAAACAGTGAACGCGCATGCTTTTGCTGACAGTGAATCCCCGAGTTGTGGCGTGTGTGTCAACCTGCCCACGTGTGGGCCTTTTCTTATAGGTATTACGGCTTTTTCTGAAGCTTACTATAGCCTCATGGGAATTGGATAGGTTTTATGCGGATGGAATGACTCGGGGACGGATGGAAGTGTTTCCATCTCAATCCTGCCATTTTGTGAGCACAGAAATAATAACGAATGTTTCCATTCCGTGAATCTGCGACGCACCGGGCTCGCAAACGTTCTCGTTTGAAACCCTCCAGCATTGCCACGCAGGTTTAAACCTCCTGACGTTTCAGCACTGAAACATTTTGGCGAATATCTGCGATTCAAAATCTGCAGAAAATAGCGCGGCTCGAAGCGTATCAATGGATTGCGAGCGATGGCACACGTTTCGCTAAATGTCTCGCATCAGGAGATACGCCATGCGACTCATCACCCAGCAGGTCCGGCGCAGTGTCATTGGTTTGCGCAGCGCATGCGCCGCCATGCTCTTGCCCGCCGCCCTCTTCGTCGTTTCGCCCGCCGCGCTGGCGCAGTCGATCGACGAAGCGCCGGCCGCGCAGTTCGCTCGGGATTCCGCACCGCTCGCGCTCGCCAGCGTCTCGCGCACCGCCCCGGATGTCGTTCCTGCAACATCCGCCGCGCTCGTGCCGGCCACCCTCGAAACCAATGCGCAGACGAATACCCCGACGAATGTCCCGACTGCGGCCAGCACGCCCGACACGGACACGACGAACGCCGCGGAGGACAACGCCGCGCCAACCGCCAGCCTGCATGCGGCCGCCGACCCGGTTGCCTCTGGCGACGACGTTTCCTTCGCCGGCGCCGGACCGCTCGACGACCAGACGCTTGCGCGCCAGCGCGGCGGCGCGGTCGGAATGGTGATGGTGGCCGCCACGCCGCAACTGATGCGCGGCAACAACAGCGTGACGCTCTGGGACGAGATTGCGCCGCCTGCGCCGCTCCCGATTCCCGTCGACGCCACGCAGAACGCGCAGGGCAACGTCGCGAGCTACACGAGAAAGTAACGATGAGATAGCACCCGCGCCGCAGGGCGGCGCGGCGTCCGGTGCGCGGCACAACGACGCTGCGCCCGGACAAGGGACGGGCGGGGCGCCCATGCGCCGGCTTTCGTCCAGGAGGAGACCAGAATGACCGTACGGACCGTACGCAACGCGACGCGCGGCGCGAGCCGCCGCCCGCTCCAGGTGGCCGCCGCCCTGTGCGCACTCCTGGCCTCGGGCGTCACGGCTAGCGTGGCCGCCCAGCAGGTCACGAACCCGGGCGACATCATCGTCGAACGCGACATCACACCGCGCAGTGCTTTCGACAACGTGCCGAAGAGCCAGGACCCGGTGCTGGTGCGCGCCACCACCTTCCCCAAGAACAGTTACGACCCCGCAATCGCGACGCTCGTCAGCGATACGGACCTCACCAACGCGCACGGCTCGAGCGGCGTCAACGCGAACGGCGCGTTGAGCGCCCAAAACGCCGGCGTCCAGGCGCTCACGCGCATTCTCACCGGCAGCGCCACGGGCGCCAATACGGCGGCGGGACCGGGCGCGAGCGCGGGTGTCGGCGGCGGCATCGGCGGCACGATTTCCTCGACGGTCACTGGCGCGCTCGCTCCGCTCACGGGCGCCATGGGAGGCATGAAATGAGCCGTTCGATCCAGACGCCGCGCGCCTGGCGCGCTGCACTTCGCGCCGCACTTCCCGCGGCGCTCGCCTGCGCCGCAGCGCTTGGCTTTGCCGGCGTCGCGCACGCCCAGGCGACGGTAGGCGCGACGGCGGTCATTGCCCCGGGCGCCGCAACCTCGACAACCGGCGCGCTCGCGGTGAACGAAACGGCCGGCGTCGACAACGCGCAGGCCAACCAGCTGACGATCACGACGGGCACCGTGGCCATCAACCTGAACGGCGACCAGCAGCTCGCGAGCATCACAGCGCGGCTCAAGAACGCGAGCGCGACGATAGGTGCGGGAGCTTTTGCGAACACGAACGGCGCAATGATGGTGAATCAGTCGGCGGGCGTGGGCAATGTCCAGCGCAACACTGCTCTCATCGGCAGTGGTGCGATTGGTGTGGTGGCGGTCTCGGACGGCGAACTGTCCGCTGCCGCCGCCAGGAACGGCAGTCAGGGGCAATCGGCCCAGGTAGGGGGTATTCGTGAGGTACGCATCGACGGTGCGGCATTCAGGAATGCGACGGGTCTCGTGCAGGTGAACCAGACGGCCGGCGCCGGCAACGCTACGGCGAACAGTTTTGTGCTCCGTCCCCCGGCGGGCACTCTTTTTTAACTGACCACTCAGTATCGGAGCGAAATCATGAAGCGCACCCTAATAGCAGCGGCAGTTCTTGCGTCGGCGGCAGGTTCCGCTTACGCAGTTCCATCGAACATGGCGTATCTTTTCAACGCCACGAGCGTGCACGAAGGTGTCGGTGTCGAAGGGTTTGTCCTGCTGTTCGGCTGCGTCTCCGTGTCGAGCACGGCAGGCGCGGTCATCAACAACAACCAGACGACCAGCGGCGGCACGCTCCTTCCGCAAGCGCAGAGCTACACGAGCGGCAAGGTCACGACGACGTTCAACGACTACAACATCAGCGCAAAAGGGTCGGGCAACAATTCCTTCTGGAACTACTCGAACTCGAGCCACTCGAGCACGTCTTCCGAGTCGAGCAGTTCGTCCTACACGCATGACGTGAATGCCTCGACCACGAAGAGCTCGTCGAGCAATTCGAGCTTTGGCAAGACGTTCAATGCGGGCATCAGCGGCAACTATCACGTCGCGACCGACAGCGGCAACGCAAGCGCCTCGACGACCTCCAACACCTTTAGCGACACGGGCAGCGCCGGCATCTCGACGAGTTACAGCAGCCAGGGGAACAACACGTCCACGAAGTCGCAGAGCAGTAGTGGCAACCTCCAGGGCAGCGCAACGTGGGCGCACAGCGGCGACTCCAAAAACGGCAGCGCAAGCTTCAGCCTCAGCGGCTCGGAAGGCACGTCGCACACCAGGACCAACACGCACAACAACACCGACACGACGAACGTCGGCGCCGCATGGAACGCGAACAACACGAAGAACACGAGCAGCACGTCGTCCAACGCCAATTCCGCCTATGCCGACGGCACGGGCAGCGCACAGCTCTCGGTTAGCGTGAACGGCACGAGCTCGAAGACGAAGAACTCGTCGGACACCTACGCGCATACGTACAGCACCACGACCACGAGCGCGGAAACGCATAGCCATTCGTCCTCGCACAGCTCGAGCTCGAGCAGCGGCTGGGGCTACAACGTGAACGACACGCTCAACACGGTCGACGAGCACACCACGGGCTCGGTCACGCAGCACATCAACACGCAGCAGGCGGGCACGCTCGATGCCAGGACGGGCAACGGCGCCGCAACCGGCGTGACGGGCAACCTCGGCGTGAACATCGCGGAAGGCATCAACAACGCGCAAAGCAACGATGTCGCGCTCGCTTCCGTCGATATGGGCAACGTCTTCGGCAACGCGCAGATCTTCAACACGCAGGCATCCACCGGTCATGCCCACGTGAAGAACTTCAATCTGAACGCGTCGGTCGGCGACGGCTCGCTCGCGAACGTCTCGGGCAACGTCGGCGTGAACGTCGCATCGGGTATCGGCAACGCGCAAAACAACAGCCTTGCCGGCTCGGTGACGACCGCGAAGCCGGGGTCCGCCTCGACGGTCGCGATGGTCGCGACGGATAACAACGTGCAAACCGCGGCAATGAGCGCCACCGGCCAGTTCCAGGGCACGGCCAGCCTCGGCGCCAATACGCTCACCGGCGCGCAAGGCAACATCGGCGTGAACATTGCCGGCGGCATCGGCAACCTGCAGCACAACGGCCTGGCCATCGCCGCAATGAACAACGGCCACTAGGCACGACTCGCAGCACAGCAGGAACTGGGCTCGTCCCAGCGGCTAGACAGGCAATACCTCGAGAAGTACCGCGCGCCGGCTGCACCGCCGCAGCCGGCGCGTCATCAGGAGCAGGAGACAACCATGTCCGGGCCCGTATCGACCCCGGCGTCAAGGATGTTTGCCGTCGCGCTGTTGCTCTCGGGCAGCGCGGCCCTCGTGCCTGCGCACGCGCAGTCGACGCTCGACGCGACCCACCTCATCGGCGTGCCGGTGAAGCTTCCGGTCCATTCGATGCGGGACCTTCGCTATCGCAGCATCGTCAGCCAGCAGTTCGACTACAGCTGCGGCGCCGCCGCGCTCGCCACGCTGCTCAAGTACGGCTACGGCATCGACATCCCCGAACCGGAGCTGATCCGCCAGATGATGGTGTTCTCCACGCCCGAGGTGGTCGTCAAGAACGGCTTCTCCATGCTCGACATGAAGAAGTTCGTCGAGACGATCGGCTTGCGCGGCCGCGGCTTTCGCGTCAACACCGACGCGCTCTACCACCTGCAGATTCCCGTGCTGGTGCTCATGAACATCAATGGCTATGAGCACTTCGTGATCGTCAAGCACGCCGAGAACGGCCGCATCTTCATCGCGGACCCCGCGCTCGGCAACCGTATCGTCGCCGAAGACGACTTTGCGAAGACATGGAACGGCCTCGTCTTCGCGGTGCTCGGCAAACCGTTCCTGGAGGACTCTCCGCTGTTGCAGAACAACGAGTCGCTCGCGCTCAAGCTGCGCGAAAACGCCTTGCTCAACGGCACGGCGGCGACACCCTTCTTCGAATACGGCCTCGATAAGGCCGTCATGTTCTGAAGTCCCAAGAGTCATGAACCGCAACCTCTCACAGTGTGGCATCGCGGTAGCTGTCTCCGCGCTCGCCTGCGCTTTATCGAGCGGTGCGCAAGCGGCCGAAAGCATCGGCTTGCCGCAGCCGGTGCCGGCGTTCCTCTCGAACGCCGATGGACAGGCGCAGGGCATCCGCTGCGAAGCCGTCGGCGACGACGTGCTCGCGCATCAGACCGGCAAATATGCCGGCAGCGACATGATTTCGGGGTTCGTTCTGAACCTGCTTTCTCAATGGCAATTGCCCAACGGCGCGACGGCAGTTGCGCAAGGCGCGCTCGCGGTCGCCCAGAACACAGCGAACCAGGTGAGCGCGCAGGTCAAGACGCTGGCAACCGTGATCGATCCGACGCCGGGCGGGACCCCGAGCGTCAGCCATGGCAGCAATGTCGGCAATGTCAGCAATGTCGGCAATGTCACCAATGTCGGCAATGCCGGCAATGTCGGCAATGGCACAGGCAGCGGCGCCAACCCGAATGCGACGGCCACCGGCGGCCAGAACGTCTCGGTCAACGGCGTCTCGCAGATCACCCAGGTGGCCGGCAATGGCAATGCGGGCGCCAACGCCGCGACCATCGCCTATGACAACAACGCGCCGCAGGTTCCCACCCTGCCGGGCGCCAGCAACCAGCCGAGTGCGTCGGCTTCGAACGTCAACGGCAGCATCAAGGCAGGGATCTCGTTCGGCAGTAACGGCGTCAACGTGAAGCTGCAAACGCCGGCGGGCATCGCCACGCAAAGCATCGTGCCGGGCAATGCGCAGCAGGCCGGCGCGATCGCCCAGCTACTCCAGGTCGCAGGCAATAACCAGCAGGTCGCCAACCAGTTGCAACTGAGTCTGCAAACGCAGCAGATGACGTCGCAAATGATCCGGCAGTCCGGCGTATTACAGGCTCTGCGAAATCTCCACTAACCGAGCGCTCATGTACGGGCGAGGAGACCACCACGCGGGCAACGGTCCCGCGAGAGAAGCAGCAAATCGAATGAGGAGCATCGACGTGCGCGGGTATGGAACCGGGGGGTTCCGCCAGGCGCACGAGCCGGGGGAAGAAGAATGAGGATGATGTCGAGGACGGCGGCGCCGCACGTGAGGCTGGCCGCTATTCCAGCAGCAGTCATGCTGTTCGCGCTCGCGCAATCCGCCCATGCGCAGGCGCTACAAAGCCAGTCAATCGAAGAACGGCTGAATACACTCATGCGCGTAGTCGACGAGCAGCAGCGGCAGATCCAGTCACTCGAGCGCCAGGTGACGAATCTCGAAATGGCGCAGCGCGGGCGCGGCATGCCAGGCGCGCTCGCGGCATCGGACCCAACGGTCGCCGAGCAGCCCGGCGCCGACGGTCTGCCGGTGCCCTTGCCGCCGCTCGCCCAGGCGCTGCCGGGCGCAACGGCGCCGGGCGCGCTCACCGGCACCGCCACGGGCGTGCCGGTGAACCCGCCCTCGCCCGAGGCTGGAACGACCAGCGGCGCGACCGGCACGGCGGCCGCGAGCGGCCCGCAGCAGGGCGCGCCCGTGGGCGTCAACGCGGGCGCCAATCCCAACGCCAGTCCGACCGTCGGCGAGACGCAGAAGAGCGCCGAGCCGAGCCGCACGCAAGCCGAAGAGGCCGTCGTGCAGCGCGAGCACGCGCCGCTCTTCGACCACCGGCTCACCCTGGACTGGGGTATCAGCGACACCTACTACGATCGCAGGCAGCTGCAGCTCTCGGGCTTCCTCGCGCTCGACGCGATTTTCCTCGGCAACATCAATCTGGGGCAAACCAAGTCGCACCAGATCACAGCCGACCTGGACACGCGCTACGGCCTCACCGACCGCATGAGCGTGGATGTGGACGTGCCTTACGTGTACCGGCGCAGCAACTTCATCGTGGGCGGCGCGGGCGGCTCGGCGAGCACGCTTTCGGATGCCACGGTCACCTCGAACGACATCGGCGACGTGAACTTCGGGATCTACTATCAGTTCCTGAAGGAAACCAACAGCATGCCCGACGTGGTGGGCAGCCTGCGCGTGAAGACGCCGACCGGCACTTCGCCGTTCGGCATCAAGGTGCAGCAGATCACGCCCGACAACACCAATCTCGTCGCACCCAGCAAGCTGCCCACGGGCACGGGCTTCTGGAACGTCACGGCGGGCCTCTCGGTGCTCAAGACCTACGACCCGGTGGTGCTGTTCGGCAGCTTCTCGTACACGTACAACATTTCGCGCTCGTTCGCCGACATCTCCTCGGTGATCGGCCAGGTCGAGCCAGCCGAAGTGAAGCTCGGCGACATCATCCAGTTCGGCGGCGGCGTCGCGCTCGCGTTCTCGGACAAGGATTCGGCCAGCATCTCGTACACCATGGCGATCGAGCCGCAGTCGAAGACCAGGGCGCCGGGCGGTTCCTGGACCGGCGTGCCGGGCAGCGAGACGACCGCCTCGGTGCTCAACTTCGGCCTGAACCACGTGGTCAACAAACACCTGACGATCAACGGCGCGGTTTCCGTCGGCCTCACGCCCGACGCGCCGAACTTCGTCGTCGGTGTGCGTTTCCCTTACACCTTCTAATGACATGAGGCCGATCGTGCGCGAATCCTCTCATCTGGGCGCCACCGTGACACCGTTCGCCGGCGCAGGCCAGCGGCTCGCCGTGACCGGCCCCCCAGTTTCGGGCGACGCGCCCGACGCGGTTCGCGCGCGCGACGCGAAGCCCGAGGCCGCATTCGAGCGCACGCTGCTGTATATCGCACGCGCCCCGGACCCGCTGCTCGGCGCGTACCTGAAGAGCCGCGGCTGGGAACTCGCGGTAGCCCGCACGGCCCACGAGGCCTCGCGCCTCGTGAAGCCGGAGGCGGCGTATGCGGGCATCGTCGATCTCACGGGCTTCGCGCCGCGCGAGTTCGCGGGGCTCGAAGCGGTGCTGCGCCTGCAACAGGTGGGCTGGATCGCGCTCACCGACGACTCGCGCCTCGCCGACGCCGACGTGCGGCGCCTGATCCGCCACTACTGCTTCGACTACGTGCACGTGCCGGTCTCGCACGCCACGCTCGACTATCTCGTGGGCCACGCGTTCGGCATGGTGTCGCTGTGCGATCTCGGTGCATCGGGCGCCGGGGCCGCGAGCCCGGACGAAGACGAGATGGTGGGCACCTGCGAAGCGATGCAGCAGCTCTTTCGCACGATCCGCAAGGTGGCCAATACCGACGCCACCGTGTTCATCTCGGGCGAATCGGGCACCGGCAAGGAACTCACCGCGCTCGCGATCCACGAGCGCTCGCCGCGGCGCAAGGCGCCCTTCGTGCCGATCAATTGCGGCGCGATCCCGCACCATCTTCTGCAATCCGAACTATTCGGCTATGAGCGCGGCGCGTTCACGGGTGCGAACCAGCGCAAGATCGGGCGCGTCGAATCGGCCAACGGCGGCACGCTCTTTCTCGACGAAATCGGCGACCTGCCCATGGAAAGCCAGGCGAGCCTGCTGCGCTTTTTGCAGGAAGGCAAGATCGAGCGCCTTGGCGGCCACGAGCAGATTCCGGTGGACGTGCGCATCATCTCGGCCACCCACGTCGATCTCGAAGCGGCGATGCGCGACGGGCATTTTCGCGCCGACCTCTTTCACCGGCTCTGCGTGCTGCGCGTGGACGAGCCGCCGCTGCGCGCGCGCGGCAAGGACATCGAAATACTCGCGCACCACGTGCTCCACAAATTCAAGCAGGACAGCGCGCGCCGCATACGGGGATTCACGCCCGACGCGATCGAGGCCATGTACAACTACAACTGGCCGGGCAACGTGCGCGAGCTCATTAACCGCGTGCGGCGCGCGATCGTCATGGCCGAGAGCAAGCTGATCTCCGCCGAGGATCTCGATCTCGCGCACTTCACCGCGCAGCAGACGGTGACCCTCGCGCAGGCGCGCGAAGCCGCCGAGCGGCGCGCAATCGAGGCGGCGCTGCTGCGGCACCGGCACCGGCTCACCGAGGCCGCGGCCGATCTCGGCATCTCGCGCGTGACGCTCTACCGCCTCATGGGCACGCACGGCCTGCGCGACGAGAAGACGTTTTTTGGCGGCGAAGCGGAAAACCAGGCGGAATTGCCGCCGGAAGGGCGGGAGTGAAGCGCGCACTGCGCGAGAAGTGCGATGAGGAGGCGCGCCGGGGCGACCGGCGCGCTCAGGTAGAATCGCTGCAATCGGCTTGCAAGCTCGGCCCCCACTCCGCACCGCTAACCCATCGATGACGACGCTCACCCTCATCGTCGCTCGCGCCCGCAATGGCGTGATCGGCCGCGACAACACGCTGCCCTGGCGGCTCCCCGAAGATCTCGCGTTTTTCAAGCGCACCACCATGGGCGCCCCTATCATCATGGGCCGCAAGACGCACGAATCGATCGGCCGCGCCTTGCCGGGTCGTCGCAACATCGTCGTGACGCGCGACGCGGGCAAGCGCTTTCCCGGCTGCGACACGGCCACGAGCCTCGACGAGGCGCTCGCACTCGCCGCGCAGGATCAGGCGCCCGAGGCGTTCCTGATCGGCGGCGCGCAACTCTACGGCGAAGGGCTTGAGCTCGCACATGAACTCGTGGTGACGGAAATCGCCGCCGATTTCGAGGGCGACGCCACCTTCCCCGCGCCTGATCCCGCCGTCTGGCGCGAGACGTCGCGCGAGACGCTGCACGCGAATGCGCCGAACGACTTCGATTTCGCGTTCGTGCGCTACGTGCGACGGACCTGAGCAGCCTGTGTGAGCAAACAGCGCCCCAGAAGCAAAACGGCACGCGAGGCGTGCCGTTTTCATTTGAAGCGAACTACAGGAACGAAGCGAACTACAGGAACGGCGGCTTACTGCCCCGCCACCGTCATCCTCTCGATCAGCACCGAGCCCGTCTGACGCGTGCCGCGCGCGAGCGTATCCGCGCCCACGGCGACGATGTGGTGGAACATCTCCTGCAGCGTGGACGCCACCGTGATTTCCTCCACCGGGTACTGGATCTTGCCGTTCTCGACCCAGAAGCCCGACGCGCCGCGCGAATAGTCGCCCGTCACGAAGTTCACGCCCTGTCCCATCAGCTCGGTCAGCAGAAGCCCCGTGCCGAGCTTTCTGAGCATCGCCTCGAAGTCGTCCTCGGGCTTTGTCAGCGAGCTCTGCAACTGCAGATTGTGCGAGCCGCCCGCGTTGCCCGTCGTCTGCATGCCGAGCTTGCGCGCCGAATAGGACGAGAGGAAGTAGCCCTGCACGATGCCGTCTTTCACGACTTCGCGGCGCTGGGTGCGCACGCCCTCTTCGTCGAACGGCGCGCTGCCGGCCGCGCGCGGCACGTGCGGGTCCTCGACGATCTGGATGTGCGGCGCGAACACGGGCTTGCCGAGGCTGTCGACGAGGAACGAGGTCTTGCGATAGAGCGCGCCGCCGCTCACCGCCTGCACGAACGCGCCGAGCAGGCCGGCGGCGAGCGGCGCCTCGAACAGCACCGGCACCTTGCGCGTGTCGAGGCTGCGCGCGTTCAGGCGCGACAGCGCGCGCTCCGCGGCGTAGCGCCCGACCGCTTCGGGCGAGGCCAGCTCGGCCGCGCTGCGCCGCGACGTGTACCAGTCGTCGCGCTGCATGTTGCGGCCTTCGCCCGCGATGGGCGCGCACGAGACGTAGTGGCGGGAGTACGGGTAACCGTGCAGGAAGCCGCCCGAAGTCGCGAGCACGAACTGCGAATGCTGCGCCGAGACGCTCGCGCCTTCGGAATTCTTCACGCGCGGATCGACGGCGAACGCGGCGTCCTCGGCGCGGCGCGCGATCTCCACGGCCTCGTCGGCAGAGAGATTCCACGGGTGGTAGAGATCGAGATCGCGCGGCGCGGTTTCGAGCAGCTCGCGCTCGGCGAGGCCCGCGCAGTCGTCGTCGGCAGTGAAGCGCGCGATGTTGTACGCCGCGGCCACGGTGTCCTTGAGCGCCTGCGGCGTAAAGTCGGAGGTGCTCGCGTTGCCGCGCTTGTTGCCGATATAGACGGTCACGCCGACCATCTTGTCGCGGTTGTGCTCGATCGTCTCGACTTCGCCGCGCCGCACCGAGACGGACAAGCCGTCGCCTTCGGAAATCTCGGTCGCGGCGTCGCTCGCGCCTAGCGTCCTGGCGTGCCGAAGGATGTCGGAGGCGATCTCCTTGAGTTCGTCCTGGGTATGCGGGAAAAAGCGTTGCCGGGCTTCGATGTCTGCTGCCATTGTCGTTACGGTCCGGTTCTGGGCCGGTTCGGCCCGCTGGTGTCGTGTTTCGCTGGTGCCGCCGCTGGTGCCGCTTCGGTTGTCTCATCAGGTGCTTCGCAGCGCGCTGCGTTCGCGAAACGCATCCCGCGATCATAGCAAGGTATGCGAACGGGCATCACAGGCGCTTTCGTCGCTTGTGCGATGCGCCGAACATCCTTCCCGGGCGCCCAGGCGCGCCGCCTTGCAGCCCGAGCCGCACGCCCGCGCACGCTACAATACGCCCCATGAAACGTAAAACCCGCATTCAACCGATGAACGACGCTGTCGCCGACCAGGACGACAACGGTTACGACCGCCCGAGCAAGTCGCAGCTCAAGCGCGAAATGGAAGCGCTCCAGGAACTGGGCCAGGCGCTCGTGGAGCTGCCGAAGGACGCGCTCAAGCGCATGCCGATGACCGAAGACCTCGCCGACGCCGTGCACGAGTGCCGCCGCATCACCGACCACGAAGGCAAGCGCCGCCAGCTCCAGTACGTGGGTCGCATGATGCGCGGCCTGACGGAAGCGGAAGTCGCCGCGCTGCGCACGAAGCTCGACGAGCACCGCGGCGTGAACAAGGCCGCGACGGCGCGCCTGCACTGGATCGAGCGCACCCGTGAAAAGCTGCTCGCCAGCGACGACGCGCTCACCGAATTCATCCGCCAGCACCCCGCCGCCGATGCGCAGGAAGGCCGCACGCTGATCCGCAACGCGCGCCGCGAGCAGGAGCAAAGCAAGCCGCCCAGGTACTTCCGCGAGCTGTTCCAGTGGATCAAGGACACGAGCGCCCAGGGCCCCGGCGAAAGTGAAGACCACGAAAACGAGCGTGCCGACGAGGACCGCGAAGATGACGAAGCCTGAGCGCAGCCATCCCGACGAACTGGTGATCGGCCTCGTGTCGGTCAGCGACCGCGCGACGAGCGGGGTTTACGAGGACAAGGGCATTCCCTCGCTGATGGAGTGGCTGGCCAGCGTGCTGAAAACGCCCTGGCGCGCCGAAACACGCCTGATCCACGACGACGCGGCGACGATCTCCGCCACGCTGACCGCGCTCGTGGACGGCCTGGGCTGCGACCTCGTGCTGACCACGGGCGGCACCGGCCCCGCACGCCGCGACGTCACGCCCGAGGCCACGCTCGCGGTGGCGACGAAGGAAATGCCGGGCTTCGGCGAGCAGATGCGCCAGATCAGCCTGAATTTCGTGCCGACGGCGATTTTGTCGCGCCAGGTGGCCGTGATCCGCGAAAACGACGACCACGCGGCGCTGATCATCAACCTGCCGGGGCAGCCGAAGTCGATCAAGGAAACGCTGGAAGGCCTGCGCGACGATCAGGGCGCGGTGAAGGTGCCCGGCATTTTCGCCGCCGTGCCGTATTGCATCGACCTGATCGGCGGGCCGTATATCGAAACCGATCCGAACGTCGTGGCGGCGTTCCGGCCAAAGAGCGCGCAGCGAGCGCCGCGCGCGTAACACTCAGATATCCCTGCTGCGATCCTGCAACACGGCGCCATCAGGCGCCGTCGCGCTTTGCGGCGCCGATCAGAGCGCCGGACCGGCCTCGCCCGCGCCCACGTCCGGCATGATGCCGGGCGCGGCCACGAGGAAGTGCTCGCGGTAGTACTTGAGCTCGTCGATCGACTCGTGAATATCGGCAAGCGCCGTGTGCATCGCGCGCTTCTGGAAGCCCTTGTAGATGGTCGGCTGCCAGCGGCGGCACAGTTCCTTGAGCGTGCTCACATCGAGATTGCGGTAATGGAAAAAACGCTCGAGCGTGGGCATCCAGCGCGCCATGAAGCGGCGGTCCTGACAGATCGAGTTGCCGCACATCGGCGACTTGCCGGGCGGCACGTATTGCGAAAGAAACGCGATGATCTGCTCGGTCGCGGATTCCTCGGTGACGGTCGAGGCGCGCACGCGTTCCGTGAGCCCCGAGCGGCCGTGCGTATTGCGATTCCATTCGTCCATGCGGTCGAGCACCGCCTCCGGCTGGTGAATTGCCAGCACCGGGCCTTCCACGAGCTTGTCGAGCGTCGAATTCGTCACCACCACGGCGATCTCGATGATGCGGTCGTTGTCGGGATCGAGCCCTGTCATTTCCATGTCGAGCCAGATCAGGTTCATGTCGGTGCGCTCGATGAGCGGCGCGCCGCCGTTTTGGCCAGCCTGGCCCGTCTGGCCGGCAGAGGTGATGTCAGTCATGAAAGGCAACCCGGAGAGCGTTGGAAGCGCGGCGCGTGCGCGGCATCGAGAGGATGCGATGCCCGGCCGGCGAGAACATATAATTGTCGCATAGATACCACGGACCTCCTGGATGCCTAATCTGTCCCCCTCCCCGGCGCTGTACTTCAGCGCGCTGTTCGTCGTGGCCGTGCTTGCGATGGTTGCGACCAAGCTCTGGCTCGCGTCGCGCCAGATCCGCTTCGTGGCCGCCCACCGCGGCGCGGTGCCTGCGCAGTTCACCGCCACCATCCCGCTCGCCGCTCACCAGCGCGCCGCCGACTACACGATCGCCCGCACGCGTCTCGGCATGATCGAAATCGTGCTCGGCGCGGTCGTGCTGATCGGGCTCACGCTGCTCGGCGGCATTCAGGCCCTCGATCTCGGCATCTCGGACGCGCTCGGGCGCGACTACGTGGGCCAGATCGCGCTCGTCGGGGCCGTACTTGCGGTTTCCGGCGCGATCGAGTTGCCGCTCGACTACTACCGCCAGTTCGTGATCGAGGAGCGCTTCGGCTTCAACCGCATGACGAAGCGCATCTTCATCGTCGACCGCATCAAGGGGCTCCTGCTCGGCGCCGCGTTCGGCATCCCGCTCCTCTTCGTCGTGCTCTGGCTCATGAAGCAGGCGGGCAGCTTTTGGTGGCTCTGGACATGGGGCGTCTGGGTCGCGTTCCAGATGCTCGTGCTGGTGCTCTACCCCAGCTTCATCGCGCCGCTCTTCAACAAGTTCGAACCGCTGCGCGACGAAGCGCTGCGCTCGCGCATCGAGGCGCTCATGCAGCGCTGCGGCTTTGCGGCCAAGGGCCTCTTCGTGATGGACGGCAGCCGCCGCTCCGCGCACGGCAACGCCTACTTCACGGGCTTTGGCGCGTCCAAGCGCATCGTCTTCTTCGATACGCTGCTCGCGCGCCTCTCGGGCAGCGAGATCGAGGCCGTGCTCGCGCATGAGCTGGGCCACTTCAAGCGCCGCCATGTCATCAAGCGCATGCTCGTCACGTTCGCGATCAGCCTCGCGCTGCTGGCGCTGCTCGGCTGGCTCTCGCAGCGCGTGTGGTTCTATGAGGGCCTCGGCGTGCGTCCTTCGCTCCTCGGCGGTAACGAAGGGCTCGCGCTCGTGCTGTTCTTCCTCGCCGTACCCGTGTTCCTGTTCTTCGTCACGCCGCTTGGCAGCCTCTCCTCGCGCAAGCACGAGTTCGAGGCCGACGCCTTCGCCGCCACGCAGACCGACGCGCAGCATCTCGTCAATGCGCTCGTGAAGCTCTACGAGGACAACGCATCGACGCTCACGCCCGACCCGCTCTATACCGCGTTCTACTACTCGCATCCGCCGGCATCGCAGCGGATCGACCGACTGCTCGCCCACGCATGAACCGGCGTGCAACGAAAGCCGCCGGCGCTGCGAAGAGCGCGGGTGCCACGCTGCACGGCGTGGTGATCGCCGCGCACGGGCGCCACTATCTCGTCGCCCCCGACGGCGGCGGCGCACATCTGCAGTGCTTCCCGCGCGGCAAGAAGAGCGAAGTGGCGGTGGGCGATCGCGTCGAGTACCAGTCGACTTCCGCGGATCAGGGCGTGATCGTCGCGATCGGCGAGCGGCGCAACCTGCTCTATCGCTCCGATCAGTTCAAGTCGAAGCTCTTCGCGGCTAACCTCGACCAGCTGCTGATCGTGCTCGCCACCGAGCCCCACTTCAGCGAAGACCTGCTCGGGCGCGCGCTCGTGGCCGCCGAGGCCAACGATCTCAAGCCGCTCATCGTGCTCAACAAGATCGACGTCGAGGCCGCGTTGCCGCTCGCCCGGGCGCGGCTCGAACGGTATCGCGCGCTCGGCTATACGGTGCTGGAGCTTTCCGTGAAAGGCCGGCCGCAGGAAGCCCGCGAGACGCTCGCCGAGCATCTGCACGGGCATCAGACGATCCTGCTCGGCCAGTCGGGCATGGGCAAGTCGACGCTCGTGAACCTGCTGATCCCCGACGCCGAAGCGGCCACGCGCGAGATCTCCACGGCGCTCAACAGCGGCCGCCACACCACGACGTTCACGCGGCTCTACCGCTTGCCCGAGGGTGGCGCGCTGATCGATTCGCCGGGCTTCCAGGAGTTCGGCCTCTATCACCTCACCGAAGGCAAGCTCGAGCGCGCGTTCCCCGAGTTCCGGCCGCTGCTTGCGCACTGCCGCTTCTACAACTGCCATCATCTGCACGAGCCGGGCTGCGCGATTCTCGAAGCCATCGACGACGGCCGCATCGCGCCCGAACGCCAGGCGCTCTATGCGCAGCTCATGCATGAGATCAGCCAGGTCGTGCGCTGACGCGCCGCTCTCTCAGGCCCCATGCCCCATGCTCAAGCTCGTGCGCGCGCCAAACCTGCTGATCGCCCAGCACTGGATGAACATCCTCGCCACGGCGGGCGTGCCCTGCGAGCTGCACAACCGCTATCTGAGCGGCGCGATGGGCGAGATCCCCGCGGAGCAGTGCGCGCCCGAGCTATGGCTCGTGGACGAGCGCGACGAGAAGCTCGCGCGGCGCTTGCTCGACGAAGCGGTGAACGGACCGCCGCCGGGCGCGCCCGCGTGGCGCTGCGCGCGTTGCGGCGAGACGCTCGAAGCGCAGTTCACCGTGTGCTGGAATTGCGGACGCGAGCGCGACGTGCGCGACGAATGACACAGCGCATACGCCGTCGAATGCAAACGGGCCGCTAAAAGCGGCCCGTTTGCTTATGTGCGGCTCGGCGTTCCGGCGCTCAGAACCAGACGGCGATGGTCAGCATGAGCAGCAGGATCATCCACAGGATCACGGCGCGCCACACGAGGCCCACGGCCGATTGCAGCGTGCGCGGCGTGCAGTCGTCGCCAACCGTGTACGGATCGCCCTCGCCCGGCTGCGCGAGCACATCGACGCTCGACTGCTCGGCAAGCGGCCCCGAGAGACGCGCGCCCAGCGCGCCGCTGCCGGTGGCGAGCAGCACGCCTTCGTTGGTATTGGGCCACTCATTGGTGCGGTTGCGCCAGGCGTAGATCGCATCTTCGAAGTTGCCGACGATCGCAAAGCCCAGCGACGTGAGCCGCGCCGGCACCCAGTCGATTACGAAGAACACTTGCTGCGCGAAGTCGGAGAACGCCTCGGTGCGGTCCTCGGCGGGGCGCGCCCACTCGCGTGCGAGATATTCGGCAATGCGGTACAGCACGGCGCCTGCGGGCCCGATCGGCACGAGAAACCAGAAGAACACGCCGAACACATGCCGATGTGAGGCGACCACCGCGTGAATGAGCGTATGGCGCACGATCTCGCTCACGGGCATGTCGACGGCCTCGATGCCGGTCCATTCCTGGAGAATTTCACGTGCGCGCGGCACGTCGTCGTTGTTCAGCGCGAGATGAATGTCGGTGAAATAGTGGCTGAACTGGCGAAAACCGAGCGTGAAGTACACCACCACGACGTTCCACAGGAACGCCAGCACGAAGCTGATGTGGTAGAGCACGTAGTAGACGAGTGCCGTGGCGAGGGTCCACGGCAGCACGACCACGAGCCACGCGATGAGCCCATGCTTTTGCTTGCCGGCGTCGAAGCCGTGCGCGGCCCATTCCGCATTGAGGCGCACGAGCGCCATGACGGGATTATTGGGCGACAGCGCCCGCACCTGCTCGATGACGAGGGCCAGCAATACGGAGAAGAAGGTCATGCGACACGCCGTGCAAATCGGGTTGCGAAAGGGTTGAAGGCTTTTTCGAAAATTGTTGCAACGATATCACAGGGCCAGATGTGCCTGACCATCGGCGGCACTTCCGGCGGCAAACTCGCAACAGTGCATGACAGCGCTTGCACGCGGCGCCTGGGGTTGCCCTGGGGTTTTATGCGAGCAGGAAACGATAGAAGTTGCGCAGCATGCCGGCCGTCGCGCCCCAGATGAAGTGCGTGGCGCTCACGCCGGATGGGGCAGCCCGGTCCAGCGCATCCCGGTCCAGCGCATTCCGGTCCGGCGCATTTCGGTCTGGCGCATTTCGGTCTGGATAGGGCATGGCGTAAAAGCGCCGCTCGCCGCCTTCCCAGCGGAACACCCTCACCTGGTGATGCACCGGGTTCATCAGAAAGCTCAGCGGCACCTCGAAGATGCTCGCGACTTCGAGCGAGTCCGCGGCGAGGCTGAACGGCTCGTGGACGAGGCCGACCACGGGTGTCACCCTGAAGCCGGTTCCGGTCAGGTAGTCGGGCAATGCGCCCAGCACCTCGACACGCGCGGGGTCGAGGTTCACTTCTTCCTGCGCCTCGCGCAGCGCAGCGGCGATGGGCGTGGGGTCCGACGGCTCGCGGCTGCCGCCCGGAAAGCTGACCTGCCCCGCATGATTGCTGAGATTGTCGGCGCGCTGCGTGAGCAGGACGGTCAAACCGCTCTGACGCAGGGCGATGGGGATCAGCACGGCCGCCTCGCGCGGGTCGCGCAGGTCGGCCAGACGGGCTTCCTGCGGTTCGGGATCCCACGCCAGACGCTGCTCGAAGCGCATGCGCAGGCCGGCGGGAGTCAGGCGCTCCGCGGCGACCTGGGGAAGGTTCGCACCCGTCGATTCTATCGGCAGGCTTTCGGGTTCAAATACTGGACGGATCAACGGGCGTCTCGGATTGCACGTACACGAGATTATTTTGAGGCCAAAAAGCAAAAAAGCACCCCGAGGGGTGCTTTTTTCTTACAGCTTTTACGCCTGGTCGGCCGGAGCAGCTGCGCGGTCTTTCGACACGAGCTTTTCCTTGATACGTGCCTTCTTGCCCGACAGGTTGCGCAGGTAGTACAGCTTCGCGCGACGCACGTCGCCGCGACGCTTCACCACGATGCTGGCCAGCAGCGGCGAGTACGTCTGGAACGTACGCTCGACACCTTCGCCCGACGAGATCTTGCGCACGATGAACGACGAGTTCAGGCCGCGGTTACGCTTCGCGATCACGACGCCTTCGTATGCCTGAACGCGCTTGCGGTTACCTTCAACCACGTTCACGTTGACGATCACCGTATCGCCGGGGGCGAATTCGGGGATGGTCTTCTCGCCCAGCACGCGCTGGATTTCTTCCTGCTCGAGTTTTTCGATGAGATTCATGGATTGCTCCTTATGCCATCTTGTCGGCGTTCGTACCTGTGCCCGAGTTCGCTAGAAACCCGGCAACTACGGCCCCGATAGAGGATGGATTCACAACTGGCGCCGTTCACGCATGAAGCGGCACCGCCTTGACGCCCCGCGTCGCGCACGCCCGAAGCATTACGCTTCGTTCGCGCCCTTCGCGAGACTAGCGAGCCACGCCTCATCGGCACGGCTCAACATCTTGTTCTTTCTGGCCCGCTCGATCAGATCGGGCCGCTTGTTCCACGTGTTGCGCAACGCCTCGCGGCGGCGCCACTGCTCGATTTCCGCATGATGGCCGCCTAGCAGCACATCGGGCACCCGCACGCCATCGTATTCCTCAGGGCGCGTGTAATGCGGACAGTCGAGCAAACCGTCGACGAAGCTGTCCTGCACCGCCGAGAGCGCGTCGCCCAGCACACCGGGCAGATTGCGCACCACGGCGTCCATCAAGGCCATCGCGGGCAATTCGCCCCCCGAGAGCACGAAGTCGCCGAGGCTCACTTCTTCGTCCACGCAGCGGTCGACGAGACGCTGATCGATCGCTTCATAGCGGCCGCACAGCATCACGAGACCCGGCTCCTGCGCGAACCGCATGACGCGTTCGTGCGTGAGCGGCTTGCCTTGCGGCGACATCAGCAGCACGCGCGGGGCGCCGACGCCCTGCTCCGCCTGCGCGGCTTTCGCCGCGCCGATCGCCGCTTCGAGCGGCTTGGCCAGCATGACCATGCCAGGGCCGCCGCCGTAAGGACGGTCGTCGATCGTGCGATAGTTGTCGGTCGTGAAATCGCGCGGATTCCACGTGCGCAACGTGTAACGCTGCTGCTTCGCCGCCCGGCTCGTGATGCCCCAGTCGGTCAGCGCACGGAACATCTCGGGAAAGAGCGTAACGACATCGAATTGCATCGCTCTCTCCGTTCAGCGAAATTGAATCAAGGCGCGCGGCGTTCCCATAGTGCTGCCGCCGTGTTGCTCTAGTAGTCGGCTTCCCAGTCGACGACGATACGTTTCGCCGCCAGGTCCACCGTTTTCACGAACACGCCGACAAAGGGAATCAGACGCTCGCCGGTAGCCGGCTTGCCGTCCTTGTCCACCGACGGGTACGTCACGCGCAACACCGACTGCGCGCCGTTGTCGATCAGGTCGGCGACCTTGCCGAGCTCGATGCCCGCCTCGTTGGCGACGTCGAGGCCGATCAGGTCGACCCAGTAATACTCATCGGCGGCGGGCGCCGGGAATTCGGCCCGGCTCACGTACACGCGCGCGCCGCGCAACAGCAACGCGGCGTCGCGGTCGGCCACGCCCGAAAGCTGGCCGACGACGCTGTCGCCGTGAACCTTGGCGCTCACGCGCAGCGCGGAATGACGCTCGCGATGCGCCTGGCCTTCGCGGCCCTTGAGCAGCCACCAGCGTCTGGCCGAAAGCAGAGCCCTGCCGTCCTGCGCGTGCGGCGCGATCTTCAGCCAGCCCTTGAGGCCATAGGCGTCAATCACGGCGCCGACTTCGACGGCGTCGGTGGGCCAGCTCGACCCGGTTTCGGCGCGCAACCCTTCGGCGGCGCCGGCAACCTTCGCGGCGCTCTCGCGCGCGGGCTTGCGCACGAACGCGCCAAAGGAAGGCGCGCCGCGGGTCGCGGCCTTTCCGGCTTCGCCGGCCACAGCTTTGGGCGCCCCGCCTTCCGACGCGTCGTTCGCCTCTACGGCAGATTTGGCGTCATGCGCGGACATCGGCACCCCCTGCGACCAGCTTGATATCGCACACGCCGATCATGCAGCGCGTACGCGGTGACAACAGACTGAAAAGACGCTTGAAAAAACCGCTTGAAAAGACTTAAGCAGCCGGCGCAGCGGCGGCGGTCTTTTGCGCTTCCTTCACGAGGCGCTCGACGGCCGGCGACATTTGCGCGCCGTTTTCCTTCCAGTACGTCACGCGATCTTGAGCGATGCGCAGCGTTTCACCCTTCGTTGCGACCGGGTTGTAGAAGCCCACGCGCTCGATGAAACGGCCGTCGCGACGGTTGCGCGAATCGGTGGCGACGATGTTGTAGAACGGGCGCTTCTTCGAGCCGCCGCGTGCCAGACGGATGATGACCATACTAAAATCCTTGAAAACCGGGGGTTCGGGACTACTGAAACATGCGATTATAGCCCGAAACTGGAGGCATAACAAACACTTAACGGGAAATTGCGCGCACCCGCGCGGAAAGCGGCGCGAGACGACAGCAAACGCGCGGCCCAACCGCGGCCCATGCCCAGCACGGGCGGGCCTTGGAGCGAATTTTGGCGACTTTCGGACAACTCGTGCAATGGCTATATCGCCGTAACGGCAGCGGCGTGCCTGTTAGCGCTCTTTTTTCGGCGCTCCGCGCCCCGGCCAGGCGCCAAGGCCTTGTCGCGGCATGGCTCGCCTTTACCGCCGTCCTGCTCGCTGCGCCGCTCGCCTGGGCGGCGCTTCCCATCGACCGCATCAAGCTCCCGCCGGGCTTTCACATCGAAGTGCTCACCGCCGACGTGCCCGCCGCGCGCGAAATGGCGCTCTCGAGCAACGGTATTCTCTATGTAGGGAGCTTTCAGGGGGACGTCTACGCGCTCGAACTGAAGAACGGCAAGGTCGGCAAGCGCCATGTCGTGGCCTCGGGGCTCACGATGCCTGTCGGTGTGGCATGGCACAACGGTGCGCTCTATATCTCGGCGGTTTCGTCGATCGTGCGCCTCGACGACATCGACCATCACCTCGACAATCCGCCCAAGGCCGTCGTCGTCACGGATGCCCTGCCAGCCGAGCGCCACCACGGCTGGAAATTCATCGCGTTCGGCCCCGACGGCAAGCTCTATGTGCCGCAAGGCGCGCCGTGCAACGTCTGCCTCCCCGTGAGCGACCCTCAGCGCATGCATTTCGCGATGATCGGCCGCATGGATGCCGACGGCTCCCACTACGAGACTATCGCGCGCGGCGTGCGCAACTCGGTTGGCTTCGCGTGGCATCCGCAGACGCACGAGCTTTGGTTCACCGACAACGGCCGCGACATGCTCGGCGACGACGTCCCCGACGACAAGCTCAATCGCCTCTCGCACACGGGCGAGGACTTCGGCTTTCCCTATTGCCACGGTGGCAATGTGGCCGACCCCGAGTTCGGCGCGGGCCATCCGTGCAGCGGCTTCACGCCCCCGGTCGCCCGGCTCGGCGCGCACGTCGCGTCGCTCGGCATGCGCTTCTATAGCGGCCCGATGTTCCCGGCCGACTACGCGAACAGCATCTTCATCGCCGAGCACGGCTCGTGGAATCGCAGCAAGAAGATCGGCTACCGCGTGGTGCGCGTGAGCGCCAACCCGGACGGCACGAACGCCCGGCAAGAAGTGTTCGCGCAAGGCTGGCTCAACGCCGACGAGACCCAGTGGGGCCGGCCCGCCGATGTACTGCCGCTGACCGACGGCTCGCTCCTGATCAGCGACGACTATGCAGGCGCGATCTATCGCGTGACTTACAGCAAATAAGGCCCGTGCGCGGCGGGGCGCTCAGGCACTGGTACCGGCACTGGTAGGGTGCCGTACATGAGCGAGCGCTCGTGCTGCAAGCGGGGCGTGCGGCATACAATGCGCGGCGGCCTGTGTGCGATGACGCTATGCGCCCATGACGGCCGAACGACCACGTCTCGCTCTTGCCCATGACCAATCCAAAGAACCCAGCACGCTTTCGCTCCAAGACGCTCACGGCCGCGCTCGCCTTCCTGCTCGGCAGCCTCGGCGCACACCGCTTCTATTTGTATGGCCCGCGCGACGTGTGGGGATGGGCCCACCTGTTCGGCACGCTCATTGGCATTCCCGGCGTGATGTTGCTCGCCGCGACCGAACGCGCATCGATTCCCGGCTGGGTGCTCGCCATGATCGGCGCCGTGTCGGTGCTCTCGGCCTTTCTAGCGGCGATCGTCTACGGCCTGCGCCCCGACAACAGATGGGATGCACAGTTCAACGCATCGTTCGTGGAGAAAGGCCGGACGAGCCGCTCGGGCTGGACGGTGATCTTCGTGGTGATCTTCTCTTTGCTGATCGGCGCGTTCCTGTTGATGACGGGCCTCGCGCTCTCCTTCCAGACGTACTTCGAATCCCAGGTCGAAGCCGCGAAGGCGATATCGCAGTAAGCGGCTGCGCCATTCGCTCAGAACAAGTCGAGCTGCGGTTTTTCGCTCACCGCTTTCACCGCTCTAGCCTGCACGAACGCCGACATGTCGAGAATGCCGTGGCGCCGCTCGTTGAGCCCGAGCCGCCGCACGGCATTGTGAAAGCGCTGTTTGAGCAGATCGGCCCAGAGCCCCGTGCCCTTCATGCGCTGCGAGAACGCCGACTCGTAGTCCTTGCCGCCGCGCATGTCGCGCACGCGGCTCATCACGCGCTCGGCGCGCTGCGGAAAGTGCGCCGCCAGCCAGTCCTGGAAGAGCGGCGCGACTTCCCATGGCAGGCGCAGCACGATGTAGCTCGCGCTCGTGGCGCCAGCCTCGGCGCAGGCTTCGAGCACGCGCTCCATGTCGGGCTCGGTCACGAACGGGATCACCGGCGCGATGCTCACGCCCACCGGCACGCCCGCTTCGGCCAATGTGCGGATCGTGCGCAGCCGTCGCGCCGGCGTGGCCGCGCGCGGTTCGAGCGAACGCGCGAGTTCGGCGTCGAGCGTGGTGATCGTGATCGCGGCCATGAACTGCTTGCGCGCGGCCATCGGCGCGAGCAGGTCGAGATCGCGCTCGATCAGCGAGGACTTCGTGATGGCCGCGAACGGATGCTGGCGCTCGGCCAGCACCTCGACCACGCGCCGCGTGATGCGCAGTTCTCGCTCGACGGGTTGCCAGGCATCGGTGTTCACGCCCAACGCGATCGGCTCAGGCTCGTAGGACGGCTTTGCGATCTCCCTTGCGAGCAGTTCGGGCGCGTTGACCTTCGCGTAGATGCGGCTTTCGAAGTCGAGCCCCGGCGAGAGGCCGAGATAACTGTGCGTGGGCCGCGCGAAACAGTAGATGCAGCCGTGCTCGCAACCGCGGTAGGGATTGAGCGAGACGTTGAACGGGATGTCCGGCGACTGGTTGCGCGTGAGGATGCTTTTCGCGCGTTCCTCGAAAACTTCGGTCCGCAGCGCGGGCTCGACGGTTTGCTCGCCATCGGGCGCCTCGCCGCCCGGGTGCTGCCATCCGTCGTCGAAGGCTACACGCTGGTCGACTTCGTAGCGCCCTTGCAGGTTCGTGACCGCACCGCGCCCCTTGCGTGCCGTGGGCGGCGCAATGGGGTACCAGGTAGCGGGATCGGCATCGGGATCGGGGTGACGGGAATCGCTCACGGCAAAGGCGGAACAGACAGGGAAACGCGGCTCGATACTGTACAAATATACAGTATCGAGCCGCGTTGTCGAGTCCTAAAAACGGGGCGCTTTCAGTTGCCTCGCACGCCTCGTCATTCACCCACGGCGATCGTCAGCGTCTCCTTGATCTCTTCCATCACCACGTAGCTTTTCGACTGCACCGCGCCCGGCAGCTGCAGCAGGATGTCGCCGAGGAGCTTGCGATAGTCGGCCATCTCGCCAATGCGCGCCTTGATGAGATAGTCGAAGTCACCCGACACGAGGTGACATTCGAGCACCTCGGGGATCTTCTGCACCTCGCGACGAAACTGGTCGAACATGTTGCCGCTCTTGTGGTCGAGCGTGATTTCCACGAACACGAGCAGCGCGGCCCCCAGCACCGACGGATTCACGCGCGCGTAGTAGCCGGTGATGACACCGTCGCGCTCCATGCGCTTCACGCGCTCGATGCACGGCGTGACCGAAAGCCCGACCTGTTCCGCCAGGTCCTTCATGGCCATCCGGCCGTCTTCCTGGAGCAGCTTGAGGATGCGGTGATCGAGCCGGTCGAGCGCGCGGACCGGTTGGCGCTGCGTTCTCATGATTTAATCCTGAAAACCTGAAAAATACGATAACAAAACCTGGACGTACCGCAATAGTATAGCTGCAAATACTGGCTATACCCGGATTTTCGTGCCTTCCGCCCTATCGGTGCCACAACACCGCGCTTCGGGCTCCCGGCAACGCGGCATAGCCCCCACGAATCTATATGGAGCAGCTATGCGAGTCGTCATCCTGGGCAGTGGTGTGGTCGGTGTGGCCAGCGCCTGGTATCTCGCCCGCGCGGGCCACGATGTCACGGTGATCGACCGCGAGGCCGGTCCCGCGCTCGAAACCAGTTTCGCCAACGCCGGCCAGATCTCGCCGGGCTACGCCGCGCCGTGGGCCGCGCCGGGCGTGCCGCTCAAGGCGATCAAATGGATGTTCGAGAAGCACGCGCCGCTCGCCATCCGGCTCGACGGCACGAAATTCCAGTTGCAGTGGATGTGGCAGATGCTGCAGAACTGCACGACCGAACGCTATGCGCTCAACAAGGGCCGTATGGTGCGCCTCGCCGAATACAGCCGCGATTGCCTGCAGGCGCTACGCGCCGACACGGGCATCCAGTATGAAGGCCGCACGGGCGGCACGCTGCAGGTGTTCCGCACGCAGCAGCAATTCGAAGGCGCGGCGAAGGACATCGCCGTGCTGAAGGACGCCAACGTTCCGTACGAACTGCTCACCGCAGCCGAACTCGGCCGCGCCGAACCGGCGCTCGCCGCGGTTTCGGGCAAGCTCACGGGCGGCCTGCGCCTGCCGGGCGACGAAACCGGCGACTGCCAGATGTTCACCACGCGCCTCGCCGCGATGGCCGAACAACTGGGCGTCAAGTTCCGCTACAACACGCCGGTAGACGGCCTCGTCATGTCGGGCGATCGCATCGCGGGCGTGCAATGCGGCGCCGAACTCGTGCGCGCCGATTCGTATGTGGTCGCACTCGGTTCGTTCTCCACGAAGATGCTCGCAGGTCTCGTGAAGATCCCCGTGTATCCGCTCAAGGGTTACTCGATCACGGCGCCGATCGTCAACGCCGATGCCGCACCCGTCTCGACCGTGCTCGACGAAACCTACAAGATCGCGATCACGCGCTTTGACGACCGCATCCGCGTGGGCGGCATGGCCGAGATCGTCGGCTACGACAAGACGCTCAAGCAGGCGCGTCGCGAAACGCTCGAAATGTGCGTGAACGACCTGTTCCCGGGCGGCGGCGACACGACCCAGGCCACCTTCTGGACCGGTCTGCGCCCGATGACGCCGGACGGCACGCCGGTCGTAGGCCGCACGCCGATCCCGAACCTGTTCCTGAACACGGGCCACGGTACGCTCGGCTGGACGATGTCGTGCGGTTCGGGCCAACTGCTCGCCGACCTGATCTCGGGCAAGCAGCCCGCCATCCGCGCCGACGACCTTTCGGTGCACCGCTACCTCGGCGCCACGCAGGGCGCGCATCGTCCGGCTTACGCCTGAGCCAGACTCTGTGCGTGAAAGAACACGGCGCCTCGAGGGCGCCGTGTTTCATTGGGCGCGCGAATGGGCGGACGTCGTCAGAACTGATCCTCCGCCAGCGCCAGCACGCCTTCGCTGCCGTTCGCGCTGACGATCGCCGCTTCGAGCGCCACCGCCTGGGGCAACACGTGCTGCGCGAAGAACTGCGCCGTGGCGATCTTCGCGCCGTGGAACTTCGGATCGTCGTGCATGAGGCGCTGCGAGGCGAGCATGGCGCGCGCCATCTGCCAGCCGCCCAGCACGATTCCCGCGAGCTTCAGATACGGCACGCTGCCCGCGAACACGGCGTTGGGATCGCGCTTCGCGTTCGCCAGCACGAAATCCACGGTCGAAGCCAGCGCGTCCTTGCCGAGCGCGAGGTGCTTGCGCATCGACTCGAACGCCGCGCCTTGCTGTGCGCCGAGCGCGTCCACGGTCTGCGAGATATCGGCGAGCAGGGCCTGCGCCGCCGCGCCGCCGTCGCGCAGCGTCTTGCGCCCGATGAGATCGTTGGCCTGAATCGCCGTCGTGCCTTCGTAGATGGGCAGGATGCGCGCATCGCGGTAGAACTGCGCCGCGCCCGTCTCCTCGATAAAGCCCATGCCGCCGTGCACCTGCACGCCGAGGCTCGTCACCTCCAGCGCAAGCTCGGTGCTCCAGCCCTTCACGATCGGCACGAGGTACTCGTAACGCGCCTGATGCCGAGCGCGGGCCGCCTCGTCGGGATCGCCGTGCGCGCGGTCGCTCTCCCCCGCCGCGACATAGGCGAGCGCACGCGCGGCTTCGGTGAGCGCGCGCATGGTCGCGAGCATGCGCCGCACGTCGGGGTGATGGATGATGGTCACCGCCGCTTTCGCGGAACCGTCCACCGGGCGGCTTTGCACACGTTCCTTCGCATAGGCGAGCGCCTTCTGGTAGGCGCGATCCGAAATGGCCACGCCCTGCATGCCCACGGCGAAACGCGCCGCGTTCATCATGATGAACATGTACTCGAGGCCGCGGTTCTCCTCGCCGATCAACTGTCCGATCGCGCCGCCATGATCGCCGAACTGCAACACGGCAGTCGGGCTCGCCTTGATGCCTAGCTTGTGCTCGATCGACACGCAATGCACATCGTTGCGCGCGCCGAGCGAGCCATCTTCGTTGACGAGGAACTTCGGCACGACGAAGAGCGAAATGCCCTTCACGCCTTCGGGCGCCGTGGGCGTGCGCGCGAGCACGAGATGGACGATGTTCTCCGCCATGTCGTGCTCGCCCCAGGTGATGAAGATCTTCGTGCCGAACAGCTTGTAGGTGCCGTCGGCTTGCGGCTCGGCGCGCGTGCGCACGGCGGCGAGGTCCGAACCGGCCTGAGGCTCCGTGAGATTCATCGTGCCGGTCCAGATGCCCGAGATGAGCCGCGGCACGAAGCGTTGCTTTTGCGCTTCGCTGCCGGCGGTGAGCAGCGCTTCGATCGCGCCGTCGGAAAGCAGCGGGCACAGTGCGAACGAGAGATTCGCCGCGTTGAGCATTTCCATGCACGGCGTACCGACGAGCTTCGGCAAGCCCTGTCCTTCGTATTCCTGAGGATGCTGCACGCCCTGCCAGCCGCCTTCCACGTATTGCCGGAACGCCTCCTTGAACCCTGGCGTCGCGTGCACGTTACCGCCTTCCCAGCGGCTCGGATTGCGATCGCCTTCGGCGTTCAGCGGCTCCAGCACTTCGCCGCATAGCTTCGCGGCCCCCTGCAGGACGGCTTCGACGGTTTCGGGCGTGGCATCCTCGCCGCCCGGCAACTTCGCGATCTCCTCGAGGCCGGCCAACTCCTTCATGACGAACAGCATGTCGCTCGTGGGCGCCTGGTACATGGCAGTCTCCTCGTGTGTCGACCGGACCGGGCGCTCGAGCGCTGGGTCCGCTCCCATGCAATGCACGGCCAGTGTTGACACCATGGTGCCTGGATCTGGCCACATCCAGCCTACGCCGTCCAAATGACAAAGGGGCGCCGCGGCGCCCCTTTGTAGCTTCGTCTCACGCCGCGAGGTCGTTCATCTTTCGCAGCGCCCGGTAGCGTATTTCACCGGCCAGCTTCAGCCGAGTTCGTTGACGAGTTCCGGCACGAGCGTGAACAGATCGCCAACGAGACCGTAATCGGCCACGCTGAAGATCGGCGCTTCTTCGTCCTTGTTGATCGCGACGATGACCTTGGAGTCCTTCATGCCTGCAAGGTGCTGGATCGCGCCCGAGATGCCCACGGCCACATACAGTTGCGGCGCGACGATCTTGCCGGTCTGGCCGACCTGGTAGTCGTTCGGCACGAAGCCCGCGTCCACGGCGGCGCGCGATGCGCCGAGTGCTGCATTGAGCTTGTCCGCGAGCGGCTCCAGCACCTTCGTGTAGTTCTCGCCGCTGCCCAGACCCCGGCCACCCGAGACGATGATCTTCGCGCTCGTGAGTTCCGGACGGTCGAGCTTCGTGACTTCACGGCCGACGAACTGCGAGAGGCCGCTGTCTGCTGCCGCTTCGAGCTTCTCGACCGCCGCACTGCCGCCTTCGGCCGCGACGGCATCGAACGCCGTCGTGCGGACCGTGATGACCTTGATTGCATCGGCCGATTGAACCGTTGCAATCGCGTTGCCCGCATAGATCGGACGCTCGAAGGTGTCCGGCGAATCGACTGCCGTGATGTCGCTGATCTGCGCGACGTCGAGCTTCGCGGCGATACGCGGCGTGACGTTCTTGCCCGCTGCCGTTGCCGGAGCCAGGATGTGCGAATAGTTCTTTGCGATGCTCAGGACCGTCGCTTCGACGTTCTCGGCGAGACCCTGTTCGAGTTGCGGCGCATCGGCGAGCAGCACCTTCGCAACGCCTGCGATCTTTGCTGCCGCGTCTGCTGCGGCCTGTGCGTTGTGGCCCGCGACCAGCACGTGCACGTCGCCGCCAATCTTCTGTGCTGCGGCAACCGTGTTCAGCGTTGCGGCCTTGATCGACTGATTGTCGTGTTCTGCAATAACCAGATTCGTCATTTTCGTCTGCTCTCCTTACAGCACCTTGGCTTCGGTCTTCAGCTTCTCGACCAGCGTCTTCACGTCCGGCACCTTCACGCCAGCCGAACGCTTGGGCGGCTCGGCAACCTTCAGCGTCTTCAGACGCGGCGTGACGTCGACGCCGAGGTCCTCGGGCTTGATCGTCTCGAGCGGCTTCTTCTTCGCCTTCATGATGTTCGGCAGCGTGACGTAGCGCGGCTCGTTCAGGCGCAGGTCGGTCGTGACGACTGCGGGGAGCTTCAAGGACAGCGTTTCCGCGCCGCCATCCACTTCGCGCGAAACCGTTGCCTTGCCGTCGGCGACCACGACCTTCGATGCGAACGTCGCCTGCGGCAGGTTCGCCAGTGCGGCGAGCATCTGGCCGGTCTGGTTCGAATCGTCGTCGATGGCCTGCTTGCCGAGGATCACGAGCTGCGGCTGTTCCTTGTCGACCAGCGCCTTCAGGAGCTTGGCCACGGCCAGCGGCTGGAGGTCTTCGTTCGACTCGATCAGGATCGCGCGATCGGCGCCGATCGCCAGCGCCGTGCGCAGCGTTTCCTGCGCTTGCGCGACACCCGCGGACACGGCGATCACTTCCGTCGCCACGCCCGCTTCCTTCAGGCGCACCGCCTCTTCCACGGCGATTTCGTCGAACGGGTTCATCGACATCTTCACGTTCGCAATGTCGACGCCCGTGCCATCCGACTTCACACGAACCTTTACGTTGTAATCGACTACGCGTTTCACTGGCACAAGGACTTTCATTCACATGCTCCGAAGTTACGAATACGTCAACCTGGCGGACATTATAGCGAGAGCCCCGCAGGGCAGATCTGCCACCAGCAATTTTCACGAACAACCGCTGCCGCAACCCGGCTGTCGGTAGCGAACGATCGTGCTATTTTACGTTGCAAAAAACCCGGGCATCAAGCCCGGGCGCCGAAAAATATCGCTGATTTCATGGCAAAAAGGGGCGCTTACCATGAGGTGATGACCGCGCCACCGAACTTCGTTTCGATGTACTGCTTCACCTCCGGCGAGTGGTAGGCGGCCACCAGCTTCGCCACCCAGGGCTTGTTGCGATCGGCTTCGCGGATCGCGAGGATGTTCACGTACGGGCCCTTCGGATCCTCGATGGCGATCGCGTCCTGTTTCGGCTTCAGGCCGGCTTCCATCGCGAAGTTGGTATTGATCGCGGCGGCGTCCACGTCGTCGAGCGAGCGCGGAATCTGCGCGGCGTCCAGTTCGACGATCTTCAGCTTCCTGGGGTTTTCCACGATGTCGAGCGGCGTCGCCTTCAGGCCTGCCTCGCTGCGCAGCTTGATGAGGCCTTGTTTCTGCAGCAGCAGCAACGCCCGGCCACCGTTCGTCGGGTCATTGGGCACTGCGATACGCGAGCCCGGCTTCAGCTCGGCGAGCGACTTGATCTTCTTCGAGTAAATGCCCATCGGGAACGTGACCGTATCGGCGATCTTCACGAGCTTGTAGCCGCGATCCTTCACCTGCGCGTCGAGATACGGTGCGTGCTGGTAGCTGTTCGCGTCGAGGTCGCCGCCCGCGAGCGCCGCGTTCGGCTGCACGTAGTCGGAGAACTCGACGATCTTGATGTTCAGCCCGTTCTTCGCGGCCACGCTCTTCACGACTTCCATTACCTGCTCGTGCGGGCCGCCCGTCACGCCGACCTTGATGGTGTCGTCCGCGTGGGCCGCCAGCGGTGCGATGAACACAGCCGCACCCAGGGCGGCCGCGAACCGGATCACGAAACGTCGTTGCATATCCAAACCTTTGTTTTGTGGAGTTGTGTCGATCGAAAGAACGCTTGCTGCAGGGGCTTATTTGTGGCTCAAGCGCCGCACGAGCCAGTCGCCGAACGACTGCACGAGCTGCACGAACACGATCAGGATCACGACGACGATCAGCATGACTTCAGGCTCGAAGCGCTGATAGCCATAGCGGATGCCGAGGTCGCCCAGGCCGCCGCCGCCGATCGCGCCCGCCATCGCCGAATAGCCGACGAGCGAGATGAACGTGATGGTGAGCCCCGCCACGACGCCGGGCAGCGACTCGGGCAGCAGCACCTTGAAGACGATCTGGCTCGTGCTCGCGCCCATGGCCTGGGCGGCTTCGATGAGGCCGCGATCGACTTCGCGCAGCGCCGTTTCCACGAGCCGCGCGATGAACGGCGCAGCGGCGATGGTGAGCGGCACGATGGCGGCCGCCGTACCAATCGACGATCCCACCACCAGACGCGTGAACGGAATCACGGCGACGAGCAGGATGATGAACGGCGTCGAGCGCACGGCGTTGACGACCACGCCCATCACGCGATTCGCAGCGATGTTCTGCAGCACGCCATTGCGGTCGGTGAGATAGAGCAGCACGCCGAGCGGCAGGCCGATGGCCGCGCCCACGAGCCCCGAGATGCCCACCATGACGAGCGTCTCCCAGAACGACTGGACGAACATGTCGAACATTTCACTCCACATGGGACAGCTCCTCCACCACGACGCCTTGCTCGCGCAGCCATGCGATGGCCTGCGCCACCTTCACCGGATCGCCGCCCGCGAGCACCGCGAGCGAGCCGAACGCCTGCCCCTGGATCTCGTCGATCTGGCCGTGCAGGATGTTGAAATCGAGTTCGAAGCGGCGAATCGTCTCCGATAGCACGGGCTGATCGACGCCCGTGCCCTTGAACGCGAGACGCAGCAAGTGGCCGCTGCCTTTTGCGAGGTGCTCGGCCACGCGCGCCTTGAGCGCCGGCGGCAGCTCCTGGGCGATGACGTCGCCGAGCAGCGCACGCGTGACTTCATGGCGCGGCTGCAGAAACACGTCGATGACGGGACCGCTTTCCACCACACGGCCCGCATCGAGCACGGCCACACGGTCGCAGACCTGTTTGATCACTTCCATCTGGTGCGTGATCATCACGATGGTCAGGTTCAGCTCGCGATTGATCTTGCGCAGGAGGTCGAGAATGGCGCGCGTGGTTTCCGGGTCGAGCGCCGAGGTCGCTTCGTCGGAGAGCAGCACTTTCGGCTTGCTCGCGAGCGCGCGTGCGATGCCGACGCGCTGCTTCTGGCCGCCGCTGATCTGCGACGGATAGCGGTCCTTCTGCGCGCTCAAGCCGACGAGTTCGAGCAGGGGCAGCACCGTCGCTTCGATCTCGGCGCGCTTCGCGCCGGCGAGTTCGAGCGGTAGCGCGACGTTGTCGAACACGGTGCGCGACGACAGCAGGTTGAAGTGCTGGAAGATCATGCCGATCTCGCGCCGCGCTTCGCGCAGGTCGCCGGACGAAAGCGACGTCAGCGCGCGACCGTTGACGACGATATCGCCTTCGGTTGGACGTGTGAGCAGATTGATGGTACGGACGAGCGTGCTCTTGCCGGCGCCGCTGCGCCCGATGATGCCGAACACTTCGCCCGGTGGAACCGTCAGATTGACGTTGTGCAGCGCTTCGATCCAGCCTTGTGGGCCGGCGAAGCGCTGGGACACGTTTCGAATTTCGATCATGGAAAAAACGAAACGGCGGGTGCGCCGCGCGCCGCTCACGTAGCCCGCCCCTTTTGGGTTTCGGGAAACGCGTCGCGCCGGCAGACAGCCGCCGTTTGCTAGTTTGCTGGACTGGATTCAGGCCGGCATTTTACCCTGGCATGTAAAATTCCTTTTAATAATCAATTTCGATACTTTCATGACTTTGAGACATTAGAGGCCGCCGGCAGGCCGCCGGGGCTCAAGAGGCCGTACACTGCCTGGCCACGCACTGAAGAACGATACCGACAATGAACGGCGAGCCTGGGAGGGAGATGGAGACCAGTCAGCAGAGCGGCCCAATACACGCCACCGGGTCCACCGAACCGGCGACATTGCGTACGCGTGACGGCGTCGAACTACCGCTTTACGTCTGGCGTTCGAACGCGCCGCCGCGTGCGGCGCTGGCGCTGGTTCATGGCCTCGCGGAACACGCGGGCCGTTACGCTTCGCTCGCCGCGCGACTGAACGCCGCTGGCATCGATGTCTATGCGATCGATCTGCGGGGCCACGGTCACGCTCCCGGCCGCCGCACGTGGGTCGCGCGCTTCGACGAATATCTCGACGACGTGGAGGCGCTCGTCGCCTACGCGAGCGCGCAGTGCGCCGCCGGTGCCGCGGGCGCCAGTGCGCGCACGCCGCTCTTCCTGATGGGCCACAGCATGGGCGGCGCGATCGCCGCGCTCTACGCGATCGAGCGCCTGCCGCAATCGCGCGTGCCGCTGGCGGGCCTTCTGCTTTCGAGCGCGGCGCTCGCGCCGGGCCGCGACGTTCCCGCGTGGATGATTGGCGCGAGCCGCATCATCAGTGCAATCTGGCCGCGCTTCCCGGCCATGAAGATCGACGCCGCGCTGCTCGCGCGCGACCCCGCGGTGGTCGAAGCGAATCGCGCCGATCCGCTCGTGCATCACGGCGCGATTCCCGCCCGCACGGGGGCGCAATTGCTCGAAGCGATGCAGCGCATCGAAGCGGGCCGCGCGCAATTGCGCGTGCCCGTGCTGGTCTGGCATGGCACCGCGGACAAACTCACCGAACCCGAAGGCAGCCGCGAATTCGGCGCGAACGTGGGATCGCCCGATCGCACGCTCACGCTGTATGAAGGCAGCTATCACGAAACGCTCAACGACCTCGATCGCGAACGCGTGATCCGCGCGCTGATCGACTGGATCGACCCGCGCTGCTGAGCGGCCGGACGCTGTTATCTTGCGCTGCGTTTTTCGATGAACGCCTGGACGCCGTCGAGGGCGGGGTCGGTCATCATGTTGCAGGCCATGGTCTGTCCGGCCAGCTGATATGCGGCTTCGATGCCCATTTCGAGCTGCCGGTAAAAGAGGCCCTTGCCGGCCGCGACCGCTTCGCGCGGCTTGGCGCAAATGCTCGTGGCCAGCGCCGTCACGGCGCCGTCGAGTTCGTCGGCGGGGACCACGCGGTTCACGAGGCCTTCGCGCTGCGCCTGCGCCGCGTCGATGAACTCGCCCGTCATCAGCATCTCGAAGGCCGCCTTGCGCGAGACATTGCGAGTGAGCGGCACGGCGGGCGTGGAGCAGAACAAGCCGAGGTTGATACCCGACACGGCGAAGCGCGCCGAATCGGCTGCGACCGCCAGATCGCACATCGCGACGAGCTGGCAGCCCGCCGCGGTCGCCACGCCCTGCACGCGCGCGATGACGGGCTGCGGCATCTTCTGGATCGCCAGCATCATCTTCGAGCAGCGCTCGAACAGCCTCGCGTAGTAGGCGTGCGAAGGTTCCGCGCGCATTTCCCTGAGATCGTGGCCCGCGCAGAACGCGCGGCCCGCCGCCGCGATCACGACGACGCGCGCATCGGAAGCGGCGAGCGCCGTGAGCTCGGCATGGAGCGCGTCGATGAGCGCCTCGGAAAGCGCGTTGAACGCGTCAGGGCGATTGAGCGTGAGGCACACGACGCCCGGCACCCCCCAGGCGTCATGCGCGATTTCGACGAGCGGCGCGCCCTCGGCCTGCGCTGGCGATGCGCTGGGATTTGCGCTCATGATGCGTGTCTCCTTCGTTCAGATGTGCGCGCCGCCTGGGGCACCGAGGGACGCCTAGATATCCGCCAGCACGCGCAGATGCGCGACCACGCTGCGCCCTAGCGCCGAGAGGTTGTAGCCGCCTTCGAGGCAGCTCACGATGCGCCCCTTCGCATAGCGGGCCGCAATCGTGCGGATCTGTTGCGTGATCCAGGCGAAGTCATCCTCCACGAGCCCCATGTTCCCCAGGTCGTCCTCACGGTGCGCGTCGAAGCCCGCCGAGACGAACACCATCTCGGGCTTGAACTCGTGCAGGCGCGGCAGCCACATGATGTCGATGGCCTCGCGCACTTCCATGCCCTTCGTGCGCGCCGCGATCGGCAGATTCACCATGTTCGGCGCCGGATTTTCGGCACCCGTATACGGATAGAACGGATGCTGGAAGAAGCTGCACATCAGCACGCGCGAGTCGCCCGCGAACGCCGCTTCGGTGCCGTTGCCGTGATGCACGTCGAAATCGATGATCGCCACGCGTTGCAGACCGTGGACTTCGAGCGCATGGCGCGCCGCGATCGCCACGTTGTTGAAGAAGCAAAAGCCCATCGCGCGCGCCGGTTCCGCGTGATGGCCGGGAGGCCGCACGCTGCAGAACGCGTTCTCGTAGCGGCCCGCGAGCACGGCATCGGTGGCGGCGATCGCCGCGCCCGCCGCGCGCAGCGCCGCCTGCCACGTGTGCGGATTCATCAGCGTGTCGGGGTCGATGCTCGCGTAGCCTTCCCTGGGCGCGGTGTTGCGGACGAAGTCGATGTGCGCCTGGGTATGCACGCGCAGCAGTTCTGCCTCAGCCGCGAGCGGCGCCGATTCGTCGCGCTCGATCAGCGCAGCGATGCGGCTGGCGATCAGCTGGTCTTCGATGGCCTGCAGACGCGCCGGACATTCGGGATGCCATTCGCCCATCTCGTGCAGCAGGAAGTCGGGGTGAGAGAAGAAACCGGTCGTCATGAGTCGCACTGGCCGCGGGCTTCTGGCGCGGCCGCGTGTCTCCTTGTGTCTTTTGTATGCCGGCGCGCCGGCTGGCGCGCCATCAGTCACCACGTTACCACAGCGACCCGACGCTCAGGCGCCGCCGCGCTCGCAGGGGTCCAATTCCCGCCAGGCGCTCGGTTATACTGCCCGGGTTCTTCCTGGCCCGCTCTCCCCCTCTTCGCTCATGACGCTCAACACTGCCCTGTCCGCCTCCGGCCGCCCACGCCGCACGACCCTCGCACTCGCGCTTTGCGTGGCGGCGTCGCTGTGCACCGGTGCCGTGCGTGCGCAATCCAACGCGCCGAAAACGCGACAGACGCCGCTTACGCTCGCGCAGGCACAGCCGCAAACGCCGACCCCGGGCCAGACGTTCGAAGAGGAAATCGTCCCGCAGCGCTACGCGAACAATCCCGACGTCGACGGCTTCATCAACGACATGGTGGCGCGCTACGACTTCGATCCCGCCGCGCTGCACGCACTGTTCGCGAGCGCCAACTATTCGGCGACGGCCGTGAAGCTCGTCACGCCCTCGCCCGTGCCGGGCATCAAGAACTGGCACGCGTATCAGGCGCGCTTCCTCGACCCGGTACGCATCAATGCGGGCGTGCGCTTCTGGCGCGCGAACCAGGCCACGCTGCAGCGCGCATCGGAAGAGTTCGGCGTGCCGCCGGAGGTGATCGTCGGCATCATCGGCGTCGAGACGATTTACGGGCGCTACATGGGCGATTTCCGCGTGCTCGACGCCCTCACGACACTCGCTTTCGACTACCCGAACACACCGAATCGCGCCGAGCGCATGGCAACGTTCCGCAAAAATCTCGAGGACTACCTCGTGTGGACGCGCGGCGCGCAGATCGATCCGTCGTCGGTGCTCGGCTCGTACACGGGCGCGATCGGCATTCCGCAATTCCTCCCGAGCAGCATCGTGCAGTACGCGGTCGACTACGAAGGCAACAACCATATCGACCTGCGCGGGAGCCAGGCCGACGCGATCGGCAGCGTGGCGAACTATCTGCGGCAGAACGGCTGGGAAACGGGACGCCCCGTCGTATGGAATATCGCCACCGATGCGGGTAGCCTGGGTATTGCGCAGGCTGCCGCGGACGGCAAGCCCGAACCGCGCTGGCCGCTCAGCCAGTTGCTGCGCTCAGGTCTCGTGCTGGACCAGCCGGACGTCGACATCGCCGCCGAGGCGAGCACGCCCGTCACGGTCATCGACCTGCCCACGCCGGGCCGAGGCACGGAGTACAAGCTCGGGCTCAAGAACTTCTATGTGCTCACGCGTTATAACCGCAGCTTCTTCTACGCGCTCGCCGTCTATCAGCTGGGCTTGCGCGTGAAGGCGCAGATGCTGGCGACGCAGCCGGGCGTGGGCGTGGGCCCGTCGAACGGTAATCGTGCCAGTGGTGGCAATGGTGGCAATGCCGGCAGTTCGAACGGTGCCAATGATGTCAATGGCGGCAACGCCAATGGCAATAGCAGCAACGGCACGAACAGCGGCGCAGGCAACGCAGGCGGCACGGGCGCGACGCCTGCGGGACAAGACCAATAACGCGACAGCGAGCCGAGCCGCACAAACGAAACGGCCTTCGGAACACCGAAGGCCGTTTTTGCATCGAGGCTTCGATCAGGCCGGGAACACGCCCGTCGACAGATACCGGTCGCCACGGTCGCAGACGATGAACACGATGGTCGCGTTCTCGACCTGGCGCGCGAGACGCATCGCCACCTCGCACGCGCCGCCCGACGAAATGCCGGCGAAGATGCCTTCGACCGAGGCCAGACGACGCGCCATGTTTTCAGCGGCAGCCTGGCTCACGTTCTCCACGCGATCCACACGGCTGCGATCGAAGATTTTGGGCATATACGCTTCGGGCCACTTGCGAATGCCCGGGATGCGCGAGCCCTCCTCCGGCTGCGCGCCGACGATCTCGATGGCCTGGTTCCTTTCCTTCAGGTACTGGGACGTACCCATGATCGTGCCGGTCGTTCCCATCGACGACACGAAGTGCGTGATGCGCCCTTCCGTGTCGCGCCAGATTTCCGGGCCGGTGCCCTCGTAATGCGCGAGCGGATTGTCGGGGTTGGCGAACTGATCGAGGATGATGCCCTTGCCGTCGCGCTGCATCTGCTCGGCGAGGTCGCGCGCATACTCCATGCCGCCCTTCACCGGCGTGAGCATGATTTCGGCGCCATAGGCGGCCATGCTCTGGCGGCGCTCAACCGACAGATCCTCCGGCATGATGAGCACCATCTTGTAGCCACGGATCGCCGCCGCCATGGCGAGCGCGATGCCCGTGTTGCCGCTCGTCGCCTCGATGAGCGTGTCGCCCGGCTTGATGCGGCCGCGCTCTTCGGCCTTGCGGATCATCGAGACCGCCGGGCGGTCCTTCACCGATCCAGCCGGGTTGTTGCCTTCCAGCTTGGCCAGAATGACGTTGTTGCGGGCGCGGATTTCATCGTCCGGCAAGCGGACGAGCTGCACGAGCGGGGTGTTGCCGATCGTGTCTTCAATGGTCTTGTAGGGCATGGGAATGGCGGTGAGGCGCGATGACGTGATCCGTCGATTCTAAACCACGCGGCCAGCGACCGCAGGGGACCCATGACGCCGGTATGGCCGCAGGCTGAAGCGCGAGGCGCCACGCAGGCAAAAAGCCCGCGGCCTGAGCCGCGGGTCGAAGTCGCGGGTGAAGTTCACCGAGGCGACACCTGAAGGAGACTGACGCCCCGTGACGCCGGTGCGCGAGGACGCACGACGCGCGGGGTAAAGCGCAAGAGGACGCCTACTTCTTGACGGCCACGGCAGGCGGCTGATGGGCAACCGGCTGCGCGGCCGCCTTCGCAGACGTTGCCTGTGCAACTTTCGCCTGCGCCGCCTGGGCGTTCGCCGGGCCGACGGCCAATCCTTCGGCCTGCAAACGTTCGACAGTATGGCCGCCCATGCCCTTCACGCGCTTGCCGAGGTCGGCGGCATCCTTGTAAGGGCCGTGCGCACCGCGCTCGTCGAGAATGGCCTTGGCGCGCGCGGGCCCAATGCCCTTGATGCCGCGAAGCGCGTCTTCGTTCGCGGTGTTGACGTCGACGGCCGCTAGGGCGTGGCCGAACACGGCCAGGAGCGCGGCCGCCGCAAGGACTTTTCGGAACATGCTGGATCTCCCTGAAAACGCCGGCGACGATCGCCGGCGAGGAGAGTCCAGTTTAGGAAGTCGCGGCTTTGCGTTACACCTGGCCAGAAAGCCAACGTACGTAACGATCCACCCCTTCCTGCACCGTCAGGAACGGCGCGTCGTAGCCCGCTGCGCGCAGCTTCGACTGGTCGGCCTGCGTGAAGCACTGGTACTTGCCGCGCAGCGCGTCGGGGAACGGGATGTATTCGATCAGCCCTTCCTTGACCTGCTCCGCGAGCGAGAGCGCGGGCTTACCTTCCATCGCACGCAGTGTGTTCACCACGGTCGTCGCGATGTCGTTGAACGGCTGCGCGCGGCCGCTGCCCAGATTGAAGATGCCCGTTTTCTCCGGGTGATCGAAGAAGAACAGGTTGACCTTCACCACATCCTCGACCGAAACGAAGTCGCGCGTCTGCTCGCCGGGCGCATAGCCGTTGTACTCGCCGAACAGCTTCACGCGGCCTTCGGCGCGGAACTGGTTGAAGTTGTGGAACGCCACCGACGCCATGCGCGCCTTGTGCGTCTCGCGCGGGCCGTACACGTTGAAGTAGCGAAAGCCCGCAATCTGGCTTTGCGCCGTGGGCAGCACGCGGCGGATCACCTGGTCGAACAGGAACTTCGAATAGCCGTACACGTTCAGCGGTGCTTCCACTTCGCGTTCTTCGACAAAGCGCGTCGAGCCGCCATAGATCGCCGCCGACGACGCATACAGAAACTGCACGCGCTGCGCGAGGCATGCGTCGAGCACGGCGCGGCTGTAGCGGAAGTTGTTGTCCATCATGTAGCGGCCGTCGGTTTCCATCGTGTCCGAACAGGCGCCTTCGTGGAACACGGCGCGCACGTCGCCGAAATCGCCGCGCGCGAAGCGCTCGACGAACTCGGTCTTGTCGATGTAGTCGTCGATCTCGCAATCGACGAGGTTCCTGAACTTGTCCGCGCGGGTCAGGTTGTCGACGGCGATGATGCGATCTTCGCCGCGTTCGTTCAGCGCCTTGACGATGTTGCTGCCGATGAAGCCGGCCGCGCCGGTGACGATGAGGGTCATGATAGGTCTGCGGTGACGAGGTTCACACGAGGTTGATAGCCCGCCGGAATAACGCTCGGGAAATTCCGGCCGCGGCGCGAGCGCTGCGCGCTCGCGTGCACAACGTTATTGGAAGAGTTCGTCGTAGTCGACGGTGGCGGTACCCAGCTTGCCGACGACGATGCCAGCCGCGCGATTGGCGAGCGCGACACATTCGACGAGCGGCAGGCCCGCGCCCAGCATGACTGCGACGGTCGCGATCACCGTGTCGCCGGCGCCCGAGACATCATACACTTCGCGCGCGTCGGCCGCGGCGTGGAGCACGCCGGCGTCGGAAAAGAGCGTCATACCCTCTTCCGAGCGCGTGAGCAGCAGCGCATCGAACTGCAGTTCGCGGCGCAGCTTCGTCACGCGTGCATGGAGATCCTCCTCCGACTTCCACGTGCCCACCACTTCACGCAATTCCGCGCGATTCGGCGTAATGAGGCTCGCACCGCGATAACGCTCCCAGTCGTCGCCCTTGGGATCGACGAGCACTGCCTTGCCTGCGGCGCGCGCCTTCGCAATCATCTGCGTGACATGCGTGAGGCCGCCCTTCGCGTAGTCCGATAGCAGGATCACGTCGTACGTGGGCAGCAGCGCGTCGAAGCGGGCAAGGCCGGCGAGCAGGATTTCGTGCGCGGGTGTGTTCTCGAAGTCCACGCGCAGGAGTTGCTGCTGGCGCGAAAGCACGCGCAGCTTGATGGTCGTCGGCAACGCGGGATCGCGTTCGAGATACGCGTTCACGTTGCTCTCGCCCAGCAGCTCGATGATGCGCTCACCGGGTTCGTCGTGGCCCACCACGCATAGCAGGCCCGCATGAGCGCCGAGCGCGGCCGCGTTGCGCGCGACGTTTGCCGCGCCGCCAAGGCGGTCTTCCTTGCGTTGCACATGCACGACCGGCACCGGCGCTTCAGGCGAGATGCGATTGACGTCGCCGAACCAGTAGCGGTCGAGCATCACGTCACCAACGACCAGTACGCGCGAGGTAGCGAGTTTCTCGCGCGGCACGACGCGCACCTCTGGCGCGATCGGGGTTGCGAGCGCAGTCACAGCCGCGGCTTCAGGCTGCGGAGTTTGTGAAATTGACATGGGGCCGCCCAATCGAGTGATAGTCAATGCCGAGCTCCGCCATCGTGTCGGGCTCATAGAGATTGCGTCCGTCGAAGATCCGCGGCGCCTTGAGCACCTTCTTCAGGTGCGCAAAATCGGGCGCCTTGAACGCGGTCCATTCGGTGACGATCACGAGCGCGTCCGCGCCCATAAGCGCGTCGTCCTGGCTCGAAGCGAACGTGAGGCGCGCGTGTTGCTCGGGCGCGTGGGCCAGATCGAGCGCGAACACGCGCTGCGCCTCCTCGGCCGCCACCGGATCCCACGCTGCTACGGTCGCGCCGCGCGCAAGCAGGTCGGCGATCAGACGGCGGCTCGGCGCTTCGCGCATGTCGTCGGTATTCGGCTTGAAGGCAAGGCCCCATACGGCGAAGTGCTTGCCGGTGAGGTCCGCGCCACACACCTTGGCGATCTTCTTAACGAGCACTTCCTTCTGGCTGTGATTGACCTCTTCGACGGCTTCGAGAACGCGCAGGTGCTGGCCCGACTCCGCGGCGGTGCGAATCAGCGCCTGCACGTCCTTCGGGAAGCACGAGCCGCCATAGCCACAGCCCGCATAGAGGAAGTGATAGCCGATGCGCGGATCGGAGCCGATGCCGCGCCGCACCGACTCGATGTCGGCGCCCACGCGGTCGGCGAGATTCGCCATCTCGTTCATGAACGAAATGCGCGTGGCGAGCATGGCGTTGGCCGCGTACTTCGTGAATTCGGCGGAGCGCACGTCCATGTAGATGGTGCGCTCGTGGTTGCGGTTGAACGGCGCGTACAGGCGTTTCATCTTCTCGCGCGCGGCGTTGCCGTGATCATCATCGTCGAGGCCGATGATGATGCGGTCGGGGCGCATGAAGTCGTCCACGGCCGCGCCCTCCTTCAGGAACTCGGGGTTCGAGACGACCGAGAAGCGATGGTCCGCGCTATGCGCGAGGCCGCGTTTCGCGAGCTCTTCGGCCAGCACGCCGTGCACGCGCTGGGCCGTGCCGACCGGCACCGTCGACTTGTCGACGACCACCTTGAAGCCGTTCATGTAGCGGCCAATGCTGCGCGCCGCTTCGAGCACGTACTGGAGATCGGCCGAGCCGTCTTCGTCGGGCGGCGTGCCCACGGCGATGAACTGCACTTCGCCGTGCTCGACGCTTGCCGGGACATCGGTGGAGAAGGTGATGCGACCCGCCGCGCGATTGCGCGCGATGAGCTCGAGGAGGCCCGGCTCGTGAATGGGCACGCCGCCGCCATTGAGGATGTCGATCTTGCGTGGATCGACGTCGAGGCAAAACACGTCGTGGCCGATTTCGGCAAGACACGCACCGGTAACGAGGCCGACGTAGCCGGTACCGACAATGGTGATCTTCATGGGCGCTCCGGTAACAGATGCTGGTGTTGAAATGACAATGCGGTACGGCCGGTTAGGTACGGCCGGTTAGCTACGGCCGGTCAGGTGCGGCCGGTCAGGTGCGGCCGGTCAGTGCGGCCGCTCAAGTACGTCCGGTCAGGTACGGCCGGTTAGGTACGGCCGGTTAGGTACGGCCGGCGAGCCGCGCGGCTCGGTGCGCGCGCCCGCGGGCTCAGCTCGACGCGGGAACCGGTTCGACGCGACGAGGCGCATAGGTTTCCCAGCCGCTGCAGCCCGGGCATTGCCAGTAAAAGAGGCGCGCCCGGAACCCGCAGTTCTGGCAGGTATAGCGTGGCAGATTTTTCGTGCGCTGCTGGAGCAGCTTGTGCATCAGTTCGAGTTCGCTGCGACGCGGCTCGTCGGCAGCGGCCTGCTGCGCCTCGAGCAGGCGCGACATGCCGGCGAGGTTCGGCGACTTCTGCATCTGCGCGCGGGCGAGCGCGTGTGCCGCATCGGCGCCGCGCAGCGCGGCGACGTACTTGTACGCGACGTCGAGCAGGTCGTTCGACGGATAGGCGTCGACCCACGTCGTGAGCAGTTCTGCGCCCTCTTCCGCACGCCCGAGCGCCTCGTAGGCCTTCATGACCTTTTCGGCAACGAGCGGCAGATAGGCCGGGTTTTGCGCCTCGACCTCGCGCCAGTGGCCGAGTGCCGTTGCGGAGTCGCCGCTTGCCGCATCGACGTCGCCCGCGAGGATCGTCGCGCGCACGTTCTGCGAATTGGCCTTGAGCGCGAGCGAAAGCTGGCGGCGCGCCTCATCGGGCTTCTTCTGCTGGAGCGCTTCCTGCGCGAGCTCGCAATGGAACTGCGCGATTTCGAGGTCGAGCGACGCCGCGCCCATGACTTCGAGTTGGCGCGCGGTGTCGATGCAGCGGTTCCAGTCCTTCTCGATCTCGTAGATCGCGAGCAGCGCGCGCTGCGCGCCGAGCGCGAAGTCGCCCGTCTTGAGCTTGCCGAACGTCTCCTCCGCGCGGTCGAGCAAGCCCGCCTTCAGGAAGTCCTGGCCGAGTTCATAGAGCGCGTGGTCGCGCTCGTTCACAGGCAGGTCGGAACGCGAAAGCAGATTCTGATGCACGCGGATCGCGCGGTCGGTCTCGCCGCGGCGGCGAAACAGATTGCCGAGCGCGAAGTGCAATTCCACCGTTTCGGGGTCGAGCTTGGCGACCTCGATGAACGCATCGATGGCCTTGTCCGGCTGTTCGTTGAGCAGAAAATTCAGGCCCCGGAAATAGGAGCGCGGCAAGTTTGCACTTTCGGAAAGCAGTGCCTTCAGGTCGTAGCGCGACGCCATCCAGCCGAGCGCGAAGGCAACGGGAATGACGAGGAGCCACCAGAAATCGAGATCCATGCGAGCGATGGTGAGAGCGGAAATTCAGCCGCACGCGTTTGGCGCGCGGCACGGCAATACGAATCAGATGAGCGGCGGCAGCGGCGGCTCGACGCTCGGCGTGGGCGTTTCACGCGCCACGCGCAGGTCGCGTTTGAGGCGGCCGTTTTCCATGCGCAGCCGGAACACGCCAGGCAGCGCCGAAAGCAGCCCCGCCAGCAGCCCGACAACGAAAAACGCGAGGCCGATCAGGATAAGCGGAGCCTGCCACGAATACCCGGCCAGAAAGTTCAGCGTCGTGCTTTGCGTGTTGGCGAGTGCGAGTACGAGCAGCAGCACGAACACCAGCACACGGATCACCCAGGCGATCAATCTCATGAAGGATTCTCTTGGCAGTTGCAAAGACACCGGCCGCACCGGCGAAGCCGGCATGCTGCGCCGCAGCACCAGCCGGGCCGAAGTGTCCCGTATTGTAATTGAACGGCCCGCCCGCCGACACGTGCCAGCGTGCGGGGAGCCAGATCGAAACGCCATGGCGTGCAATCAGCGTCGAAAAGGCGCAGGCGAAAAAAAACGCCGGGGTTGTTCACCCCAGCGCCTTTTACCGGTCCATGCGTTCTGGCCATCTGGCATTGACCGCCGACGACCGCAATCGCCCGATCGAAAACGATCGCACGCTTACAGGTCGTCGTCCGGCTCTTCCGCCTTCAGCGGCTCGCCCGAATGACGGTCCACGCGCTCGCGCAATTCCTTGCCCGGCTTGAAGTGCGGCACGAACTTCTCAGGCACCAGCACCTTTTCACCCGATTTCGGATTGCGGCCGACGCGCGACGGCCGACGATTCAGGCCGAAGCTGCCAAAGCCGCGAATTTCGATGCGATGACCCTTGGCAAGGGCCTCGGACATCGCATCGAGCATCGTCTTGACCGCGAAATCCGCATCCTTGAGAACAAGTTGCGGAAATCGCGTAGCCAGCTGCGCGACCAATTCAGATTTGGTCATACTTCAGCTTGCCCCCGTTTGAGGCTTACTGGTTCTGGCCGTCGAGCTTGGCCTTCAGCAGTGCGCCCAGGTTGGTCGTGCCGGTGGCAGCCGAACCCGTGTCCGACGACATGCTGCGCAGTGCTTCTTGCGTCTCAGCCGAGTCCTTAGCCTTGATCGACAGGTTGATGCCACGCGACTTGCGATCGATGTTGATGATCATCGCGTTGACCTTGTCGCCTTCCTTCAGCACGTTGCGAGCATCTTCCACGCGGTCTTGCGCGATTTCCGAAGCACGCAGATAGCCTTCGACGTCCGCGTTCAGCGTGATCACAGCGCCCTTGGCATCGACCGACTTGACCACGCCGTCGACGATCGAACCCTTGTCGTTGACAGCAACGAAGTTGCTGAACGGGTCGCCTTCGAGCTGCTTGATGCCGAGCGAGATACGCTCCTTCTCGACGTCGATGCCCAGAACCACGGCCTCGACTTCGTCGCCCTTCTTGTACTTGCGCACGGCTTCTTCGCCGGTTTCGCTCCACGACAGGTCGGAGAGGTGAACCAGACCGTCGATGCCGCCGGGCAGGCCGATGAACACGCCGAAGTCGGTGATCGACTTGATCGCGCCTTGCAGCTTGTCGCCCTTCTTGAAGTTGCGGCTGAAGTCATCCCACGGATTCGGCTTGCACTGCTTCATGCCGAGGCTGATACGGCGGCGGTCTTCGTCGATCTCGAGGACCATGACTTCGACTTCGTCGCCCAGCTGGACAACCTTCGAGGGGGCCACGTTCTTGTTGGTCCAGTCCATTTCCGAAACGTGGACGAGGCCTTCGATACCCGACTCGACTTCGACGAACGCGCCGTAGTCGGTGATGTTCGTGACCTTGCCGAACAGGCGCGTGCCCGACGGGTAGCGGCGCGAGATGCCTTCCCACGGATCGTCGCCCAGTTGCTTGATACCGAGCGAAACGCGGTTCTTTTCCTGGTCGAACTTGAGGATCTTCGCGGTGACTTCCTGGCCAACCGAGAGAACTTCGCTCGGGTGACGCACGCGACGCCATGCGATGTCGGTGATGTGCAGCAGGCCGTCGATGCCGCCGAGGTCCACGAACGCGCCGTAGTCGGTGATGTTCTTGACCACGCCGTTGACGATCGCGCCTTCCTTCAGCGTTTCGAGCAGCTTTGCGCGCTCTTCGCCTTGCGTGGCTTCGATCACTGCGCGGCGCGACAGCACGACGTTGTTACGCTTGCGGTCGAGCTTGATCACGCGGAATTCGAGCGTCTTGCCTTCGTACGGCGTCGTGTCCTTGACCGGACGCGTGTCGACGAGCGAACCCGGCAGGAACGCGCGGATGCCGTTGACCATGACGGTCATGCCGCCCTTGACCTTGCCCGTGATCGTGCCGGTCACGAGTTCGTTGTTGTCGAGGGCCTTTTCCAGCGACAGCCACGAAGCGAGACGCTTCGCCTTGTCGCGCGACAGGATGGTGTCGCCGTAGCCGTTTTCCAGCGCGTCGATCGCGACGGAAACGAAATCACCCGCCTGAACCTCCACTTCGCCCTGGTCGTTCAGGAATTCCTCGATGGGAATGTAAGCCTCGGACTTCAGGCCAGCGTTGACGACCACGAAGTTGTGGTCGACGCGCACGACTTCAGCGGAGATGACTTCGCCGGCGCGCATGTCCTGGCGGGTCAGCGACTCTTCGAACAGAGCCGCAAAGGATTCGGTATTGGGGGTGGAGGTTTGCAGGTCGGACATAAAAATCTGGATTTGCATGGTTTTCGCTGCTCGACCAGCCAGTCTTGACTGCCGGGCGTTGAGGCCGGAACGCTTGGGTTCGCGGCACAGATGCAAAAGCCACACTGGGTTAAAGGGTTTAACACACGCCCCGGCGCCTTGACTGACGCTATACGGGGCACCTACTCGTACTGCCACTACGACTGCTGTTTTCTACTGCGCACTGCCGTGCTCAACTACTAGTGCTCAACGACTACCGGACAGCCGCAGTTGGCTCGATTCCTGATACCACCGCACGACCTGTTCGACCGCCTGGTCGACGGAGAGCGCCGAAGTATCGAGAAGCTGCGCATCCGCTGCGGGCTTGAGCGGCGCGGCCGCGCGGTTACTGTCGCGCGCGTCGCGTTCACGCAAATCCCGAAGCAAGTCATCCATATTAGCAGAAAAACCTTTTTGGATCAATTGCTTATGCCGGCGGGCCGCGCGGGCCTCCACGCTGGCCGTCAAGAACACCTTCAGGACGGCGTCCGGGAAGATCACCGTGCCCATATCGCGGCCGTCCGCGACGAGCCCCGGAAGCTTGCGAAACGCCCGCTGGCGAGCCACGAGCGCCGTGCGCACGGCCGGATGCGCGGCGATCATCGAGGCCCGGTTGCCTACTTCCTCGGCGCGGATTTCGTTCGAAACGTCAACGCCGTCGAGCTGCGCGAGCCCCTCGCGAAACGTGATATGGAGGTCATCGATCAATTTCGCAAGACGCTCGGCATCGTCCGCGGCAATCGCATAGCGCATGCTCGCGAGCGCCGCCAGACGGTAGAGCGCGCCGCTGTCGAGCAGGTGAAAGCCGAGATGCGCGGCAACCAGCGCCGCCACCGTGCCTTTGCCGGAAGCGGTGGGGCCGTCGATCGTGATGACGGGCGTCGGATAAAAGGGACGGGTCGATTTCATGCGGCAAACGTGCTTGGCTTCGTATCAATCAAGGTTGCGCGAGCGCCAGGAAGCGCTCGAAATAATCGGGGAACGTCTTGCCCACGCACTTCGGGTCGTTGATGCGCACCGGCACGCCGCCAAGGCTCACCAGCGAAAAGCACATCGCCATGCGGTGGTCGTCGTAGGTGTCGATTGCGGCGTTGGGCGTGAGCTTTTCAGGCGGGCGCACGATCAGGTAATCGGGGCCCTCCTCCACATTCGCACCCACCTTGCGCAGTTCCGTGGCCATCGCCGCGATGCGGTCGGTTTCCTTCACGCGCCAGCTTGCGATGTTGCGCAGCGTGGTCGCGCCGTCGGCAAAGAGCGCCGCCACGGCGATCGTCATGGCCGCGTCGGGGATCAGGTTGAAGTCCATGTCGATGGGATCGAGCTTGCCGTGATCGTTGCCGATGCCGCGCACTTCGATCCAGTCGTCGGCGACCGTGACGTTCGCGCCCATGCGCATGAGGGCCGCCGCAAACGCGACATCGCCCTGGATGCTGGAGCGGCCTACGCCTTCCACGCGCACCGGCCCGCCGCCGATCGCGCCCGCGGCGAGGAAGTACGACGCCGATGACGCATCGCCTTCCACCATGATCCTGCCCGGCGACTGGTAGCGCACGCCCGCGGGAATCTCGAAGCGATGCCAGCCGTGGCGCTCGACCTTCACGCCGAAGCGCTCCATCAGCTTGATCGTGATCTCGATGTAGGGCTTGGAAATCAGCTCGCCGTCCACCTCGACGATCGACACGCCGTCCTTGGCGCGCACGAGCGGCAGCGTCATGAGGAGCGCCGTGAGGAACTGGCTCGACACGTCGCCGCGCACGCGGATGGGCGCCTCGACCGAAATCGGCGCCGGACGGATGCGCAACGGCGGATAGCCTTCGTTCTCCTCATAGTCGATCTTCGCGCCGATCTGGCGCAGCCCGTCCACCAGGTCGCCGATGGGCCGCTCGTGCATGCGCGGCACGCCGAAGATCCGGTAATCGCCGCCGTTCACGGCGAGCGCCGCCGTGAGCGGACGCACGGCCGTGCCCGCATTGCCGAGGAAGAGATCCGCGCGCACTGCCTGAAACGCGCCGCGCGTGCCCTGCACGACGCAGGTGTCGTCCTCGCGCTTGAGCTTCACGCCGAGCTTTTCGAGCGCGTCGAGCATGACGCGCGTGTCGTCGGAGTCGAGCAGGTTCGTGATGGTCGTTTCGCCCTCGGCCAGCGCGGCGAGCAGCAGCACGCGGTTCGAGATGCTCTTCGAGCCGGGCAGACGGATCGTGCCGGACGCACGGGTGAACGGTCCGAGATCGAGGTGTTCCATGAGCGTGTCCTGAGAATGCCTTGTTGCGACCCTGGCGGCGTACGCGCCGCCTGGCGGATTCCTGCTTGCTTGTTTGCGTGCCTGCGTGTTGGTGTGCCTATTTGCCTGGCGCTGCTTCGATGGCCGCCGCGCCCTTGCCGCCGCGTTCCTGCCACGCCTCGCGCGCCGCGCGCGAGCGCGCGAACACGGTTTCGAGCGCGGCCCCGTCGCCGGCGTCGATGGCCGCACGCAGCTTCGCGAGCACCTCAGTGTAGCCGTCGAGCTCCGCCAGCAGCGCTGCGCGATTGGCGAGACACACGTCGCGCCACATTTCCGGGCTGGAGGCAGCGATACGCGTGAAATCGCGGAAACCGCCCGCTGCGAACGAGAACTTCAACTGGGCGTCGGGCGAGGCGAGAATCTGGTCGACGAGCGCGAACGACAGCAGGTGGGGCAGATGGCTTACCGAGGCGAAGACACGATCGTGCTGCGCGGCCGGCATCTCGCCGATCACGGCGCCGGTGGCGCGCCACATCGCGGCAACACGTTCGACCGCCGCAGGCGCGTTTTCCGCGAGCGGACACAGTACGACGTTGCGGCCCACGTAGAGGTCGGCCAGCGCGGCATCGACGCCGCTCGATTCGCGTCCGGCGATCGGGTGACCGGGAACGAACTGCGCGATGCGAGTGCCGAGCGCGGCGCGGGCCGCGGCGATCACGTCGCTCTTGGTGCTGCCGGCGTCGGTGACGATGGTCTCTTGTCCCAGATGCGGCGCGATGCGCTCGAGCAGCGCCTCTGTCTGCGCAACGGGCGCGGCGATCAGCACGATATCGGCGCCGGCGAGTGCGGCGGCTAGCGCAGCTTCGTCATCCAGCGTCGCGGCTGCGTCGATCACGCCCAGTTCGAGCGCGCGCGCGACCGAATGCGCGCTGCGCCCTACGCCGACCACCTGCGCACCGTCTTCGCCATGCGAATCGCGCTCGCGCAACGCGCGAGCAAGGGATCCGCCAATGAGGCCGACGCCGAAAATCACCAGCTTGTTAAACGAAAACGCACTCACGACGTCACCGAAAAAATAGGGATTGCGCGCTCATGGGGCTTCACGATGCGCCCTTCTTCAAACCCGTATTCGCGGGCGACTTTCGAAACCGGTTGTCGGCGACATAAGGGGCGATCGCGCGCACATACGAGGGGGCGAATTGCATGGTCATGCGTTTCTCCAAGGCTCAATGCGGGGCTGGGTTCGTTACCCCGTGCGGTGGCGCTGCGCGCGCCGTATCGCGGACCGGTCCAGACAGGAGGCGCCCGGTTCGGCGCCCTCCCTCCCAAACGCTTACCGTGCGCGCGGATACGAGCCGAGGATCTTCAGGTACGCGGCCTTCTTGCTGAGTTCGCCGAGCGCCGCGGCCACGGCCGCATCCTCGCGATGGCCTTCGAAGTCGATGTAGAAGTAGTACTCCCACGTGCTGCCAACGCGCGCCGGACGCGATTCGAAACGCGTCATCGAGACGCCGTGGCGCGCGAGCGGCTCAAGCAGCTTGTAGACCGCGCCCGGCTCGTTCTTCACCGAAACGATCATCGACGTCTGATCATGACCCGTCGCGCCCGCCGGCTGCTTGCCGATCATCACGAAGCGCGTGCGGTTGTGCGGATCGTCCTGGATCAGTGCACTGGCGATCAGGAGACCGTAATGCGTGGCGGCGCGTTCGCCGGCAATCGCGGCGATCGTCGGGTCGGCGGCGGCGAGACGCGCGGCCTCGGCATTGCTCGACACGCTCTGACGCTCCAGCTGCGGAGCGTTCGCGGTCAGCCAGTGCTGGCATTGTGCGAGCGCCTGCGGGTGCGCGCACACGCGCGTCACGCCCTTGAGGTTGCCGCTTTGCGTCAGCAGGTTGTGCTGGATCGGCAATGCGATCTCACCGCCGATGAGCAGCTGCGTTTCCAGGAACAGGTCGAGCGTGCGCGAAACGGCGCCCTCGGTCGAGTTCTCGACCGGTACGACGCCGAACTCGGCGGCGCCCGCTTCGACCGAGCGAAACACCTCGTCGATCGACGGGCACGGCAGGCCTTCGATCGACTGCCCGAAGTACTGGTACATCGCCTGCTCGCTGTAGGTGCCGACCGGCCCGAGGAACGCAGCGGAAATCGTCTTTTCGAGCGAGCGGCTCGCGGCCATGATCTCGCGCCAGATCGCGCTGATGTGATCGCTGCCCAGCGGGCCTTCGCTCATTGCCTGAAGGCGCTCGATTACCTGAAGCTCGCGCTCGGGGCGAAACACCGGCGCGTTGAAATGCTTCTTGACCTCGCCGACTTCGAGCGCGACGGATGCGCGCTGGTTCAGGAGCGCGATGAGCTGCGCGTCGATCGCGTCGATGCGTTCGCGCAGCGGCTTGAGTTGGGAGTTGAGTTCGTCGTCCATGCGTGAGACCGGCAATCTGAAAGGATGCGCGCGGCGCTCGGGGCTTCCCCCGGCGCTTACGCGTGCTTCGCCTCGAATTCCTTCATGTACTCGACCAGCGCCTTCACTGCCTCGAGCGGCACCGCGTTGTAAATCGATGCCCGCATGCCGCCGACGGACTTGTGGCCCTTCAGCTGCAACAGCCCGCGCTCCCTGGCGCCGGCGAGGAAATCTGCGTTACGTGTTTCGTCGGCGAGGAAGAACGGCACGTTCATCCGCGAGCGCGCGCGGCGCTCCACCTTGTTGATATAGAAGCTGCTTGCGTCGATCGTTTCGTAGAGCAGCTTCGCTTTTTCGACATTGCGCGCCTCGATGACTTCGAGACCGCCCTGGCGCTTCAACCACTTGAACACGAGCCCCGCGATATAGATCGCGTAGGTCGGCGGCGTGTTGTACATCGAGTTGTTCGCGGCCACGGTCTTCCATTCGAACGCCGAAGGGCAGATCGACATCGAGCGGTCGAGCAGGTCTTCGCGCACGATCACGACCGTCACGCCCGCCATGCCGATGTTCTTCTGCGCGCCACCATAAAGCACGCCGTACTTGGCGATGTCCATCGGGCGCGAAAGGATGTGCGACGAGGCGTCGGCCACGAGCGGAATATCGCCGAGATCGGGAATCTCGAACGTCTCGACGCCGTCGATCGTCTCGTTCGTGCACAGGTGCACGTAGGCCGGGTCGTCGGAGAGTTGCCACTCGCTCTTCGGCGGCGAATGCGTGAAGCCGGCCTCGGTGCGGCCCGTCGCGGCGATATGCGCTTCACCGTACTTGAGGGCTTCCTTCTGCGACTTCTGCGACCATGAGCCCGTGATCACGAAGTCCGCGCGCGGCTTCGTGCCGAACAGGTTGAGCGGCACGATGGCGTTCTCGCCAATGCCGCCGCCCTGCAGGAACAGGATCTGGTGACTCGCGGGCACCTGCATCAGCTCGCGCAGATCGAGCAGCGCCTCGCTATGGATCTGCATGAATTCCGGACCGCGATGGCTCATCTCCATCACGCCCATGCCGCTGCCGTGCCAGTCGAGCATTTCGTCGGCGGCCTGACGCAGGACCTCTTCGGGCAACGCTGCCGGTCCGGCTGAGAAGTTGTAGACGCGCATCGTAAAAGAGATCCCCGAGGCTGGCGCTGTCGCCACTGTGGCCGCTGTGGAAAAAACCACCGCCGGAACACACGCCAAAAAGAAAAATGGTCGCTTGCGCTCACGCGCAAACGACCATTATCGCATTGTCGCCGGGAACCCGCCAACGCGGGCCTTCCACGGCGCATTGCTACATCGGGCGCTACATCCGGCCCCGTTACCCTGCTGAAGGATCGGGGCCCAGGGAGCGCGCGATGCCAGAAGGCTTACTTGGCGACCTTGACCGAAGCGACTTCCTTGTCGGCCTGGTCGCGCGTTGCCTTGATCGACTGCGGCATGTACTTCTGCATCAGGCTGTTCACGACGTCGCGGCCAACCTGGTCTTGAACCTGAATGAACTTGCGGCCGGTCGGGCTGCGGTAGAACGTGGTGAGGTCCTTGATTTCCTGCGTGCTGTAGTACTTCGCGTAAGCGTCGTACTGAGCTTCCATGGCGTCCTGCTTGAACGAGTCGGTCGCGAAGACCTGGCCTGCCGAGTCAACCAGCTTCGGCACGGCGTTCTTTTGCAGCGACGGGACGGCAGCCTGCTTTTGCTTGTCCGTCATCGTCTTGTTTTCCGAGAGCGCGTCCGACAGGATGGCCGGGACGAGCTGCTTGGCTTGCATCTGGGCGCTGTTGCCGATCGCGCCGACGAGCTTCTGTGCGTCGATCGCGTCGAGCAGGTCCTTGATCGCGGCTTGCTTCGCCGGATCGACGGGTGCTGCTGCCGCGGCCGGTGCCTGGGCGGGCGCCTGGTTCTGGAGCGCCTGAGCCATGGCAAACGTCGGCACGAGAGCGGCCAGCAACATCACCTGCTTGAATCGTTTTTGCATCATTACTCCCTTTGAGAAATTAATCGAGTTGCGCTGCCGCGCGGACCGCGGGGCGCTGCTCGCCCGCCGCCCGATCCGCCCGGCACACCATTCATTTAGCTGACAGTAACAAGATTCACTGAAACCCACCTTAAAGGCACGCGCATAAGGGGATCGCTTGAGCGCACGCTACACGCTCGCGGGCACCACCCGGCGCGTCACTCCTCGGCTTCGCCTTCGGCTGGCTCGCCCTCGCCTTCGGCGTCCGCCTCGGCGATCTGCTGCAGTCCTGAGAGCTTCGTACCTTCGTCAAGGCTGATGAGTGTAACACCTTGCGTTGCGCGTCCCATTTCGCGGATCTCCGACACGCGGGTGCGAATGAGCACGCCCGTGGTGGTGATCAGCATGATCTCCGCTTCGGGATCGACCAGTGTGGCCGCAACCACCTTGCCGTTGCGCTCCGAAGTCTGGATCGCGATCATGCCCTTCGTGCCGCGGCCATGGCGCGTGTACTCCGTGATCGGGGTGCGCTTGCCGTAACCGTTCTCGGTCGCGGTCAGCACCGATTGCTGCTCGTCACCCGCCACGAGGAGCGCGATGACCTGCTGGTTGTCTTCGAGCTGCATGCCGCGCACGCCGCGCGCTTCGCGGCCCATGGGTCGCACGTCGTTCTCGTCGAAGCGCACGGCCTTGCCGGCGTCGGAGAACAGCATCACATCGTGCTCGCCGTCGGTGATGGCAGCGCCGATCAGGTAATCGCCGTCGTCAAGACCGACCGCAATAATACCCTTGCGCAACGGACGGCTGAAGGCTTCGAGCGGGGTCTTCTTGACGGTACCCAGCGCCGTGGCCATGAAGACGAACTTGTCGGCCGAGAATTCCTTGACCGGCAGCACGACCGTGATCTTTTCGCCGTCCTGCAGCGGGAACATGTTGACGATCGGACGGCCACGCGAATTGCGCGAACCTTGCGGCACTTCGTACACCTTCACCCAGTAGACACGGCCGCGATTGGAGAAGCACAGGATGTGATCGTGCGTGTTGGCGATGAAGAGCGTGTCGATCCAGTCGTCTTCCTTCATCTGGGTCGCCTGCTTGCCGCGACCTCCGCGCTTCTGCGCGCGATATTCCGACAACGGCTGCGATTTCACGTAACCCGAGTGCGACATGGTCACGACCATATCCTGCGGCGTGATCAGGTCCTCGGTATTGAGCTCGGTGGCGTTCAGTTCGATCTTCGAGCGGCGGGCGTCGCCGAATTCACCCTTGATCGAGGTGAGTTCCTCGGAGATCATGACAGTTACGCGCTCGGGGCGCGCAAGAATGTCGAGCAGGTCGGCGATCTGCGCCATGACTTCGCGGTACTCGCCGATGATCTTGTCCTGCTCCAGCCCGGTCAGGCGCTGCAGACGCATTTGCAGGATTTCCTGCGCCTGCGTGTCGGACAGACGGTAGAGGCCGTCGGCCTGCATACCATATTGCGGGTTCAGCCCTTCCGGACGGTAGGCTTCGCGACCGCCCACCGCCGAATTCTCCTGCTCCGCGCGCGTGAGCATCTCGCGCACGAGCGACGAATCCCACGAGCGGTTCATCAACTCCTGTTTCGCGATCGGCGGCGTGGGCGCGGCCTTGATGAGCTCGATGAATTCGTCGATGTTCGCGAGCGCCACGGCAAGGCCTTCGAGCACGTGGCCGCGCTCGCGCGCCTTGCGCAGTTCGTAGACCGTGCGCCGCGTGAGCACTTCGCGACGGTGCGAGAGGAAATGCTCGAGCATTTCCTTCAGGTTCAGCAGCTTCGGCTGATTGTCCACCAGCGCGACCATGTTCATGCCGAACGTGTCCTGGAGCTGCGTCGCCTTGTAAAGATTGTTGAGGATGACCTCGGGCACTTCGCCGCGCTTGAGCTCGATCACGACACGCATGCCGCTTTTGTCCGACTCGTCGCGAATATCAGAAATACCTTCGAGCTTCTTCTCGTTGACGAGCTCGGCGATGCGCTCGAGCAGCGAGCGCTTGTTCACCTGGTACGGCAGCTCGTCGACGATGATCGCCATGCGCTGGCCGCGATCGATTTCCTCGAAGTGCGTGGCTGCGCGCATCACCACGCGGCCGCGGCCGGTGCGATAGCCGTCGCGCACACCGGCGACGCCGTAGATGATGCCGGCGGTCGGGAAATCGGGGGCGGGAATGATCTCGATCAGCTCGTCGATCGTTGCCTGGGGATTTTTCAGCAGATGCTGACAGGCGTCGACAACTTCGTTGAGATTGTGCGGCGGGATATTCGTGGCCATGCCGACCGCGATCCCCGACGAACCGTTGATGAGCAGGTTCGGGATGCGCGCGGGCAGGATCTGCGGTTCGTTTTCGCTGCCGTCGTAGTTCGGCCCGAAGTCGACGGTTTCCTTGTCGATGTCGGCCAGGAGCTCATGGCCGATCTTCGCCATGCGGATTTCGGTGTATCGCATCGCTGCGGCGTTGTCGCCGTCGATCGAGCCGAAATTGCCCTGGCCGTCGACCAGCATGTAGCGCAGGGAGAAGTCCTGCGCCATCCGCACGATCGTGTCGTAGACAGCCGTATCGCCATGGGGATGGTACTTACCGATGACGTCGCCGACGATACGCGCCGACTTCTTGTAAGCACGGTTCCAGTCGTTGTTGAGCTCGTGCATCGCGTAGAGCACGCGCCGGTGCACGGGCTTCAGGCCGTCGCGAACATCCGGAAGTGCTCGCCCGACGATCACGCTCATCGCGTAATCGAGATACGAGCGGCGCATTTCCTCCTCGAGGGAGATTGGCAGAGTCTCTTTCGCGAATTGATCCATTATCGATATCTTGTTTGGGCACGCGCAGGGCTAGCGCCCTGTCCCGGCAAGCGGGGCAGAGGTCACCAACGGCCACTGCCGAAAGCCCAGCTGTCGCATGGACGCCGCGGACGCAGCGCATCACGCGATTCTACCATGCGAGACACCCTCGCCCGCCGTCTACGTATACCTATTAGAGGGGCGCGCGCGAAGGGCTCAAAACCGCAAGGAGCGTGGCGCAAACGCCGCAGTGACGACGCGAATCAGATTCGCCGCGACTGATTTGGGTGACAATGTGGCACGCACACTCGACCCAGGCGCATTACCAGGTAAAATTGCGGGAACTTTTTGTTGCGGGCCCACCACATTCGGCGCGCCGCCGCCCAAAAGGGGCGGATTTTTTTATCGTCGGACGGGAACGATATGGCAAAATGCCAACGCACAAACTTAGACACTGCTCGAAGTCTACACAACGCAAACCGTGCCCCACAACCTGGCAATGTTATACTTCGAGCAATGTATGACTTGTCTTCGTCATATAGCTCGCAGTAAACCTGCGGTAATCTCAATTTCGAGAGGAGAAATATGAATAAACTTTCAAAGCTCGCGTTCATTGCAGCTACCGCAGTTGTGGCTGCATCCGCTCAGGCACAATCGGTGCCGGCGTCGCGACAAGCCGTCAATGACAACTGGGTGAATGGTACCGGCGAATACGTGTGGATGAACGGCACGAACGAGCTTTGCTGGCGCGATGCATTCTGGACGCCGGCCACCGCCAACGCCAAGTGCGATGGCGCCCTGGTCGCCCAGGCACCGCAACCGCCGGTCGCTCCGCCGCCGCCGGCCATCAGCAGCCAGAAGATCACGTACCAGGCTGATGCCCTGTTCGACTTCGACAAGGCTATCCTGAAGCCGGCTGGTAAGGAAAAGCTGGACGATCTGGCAAGCAAGATCCAGGCGCTGAACCTCGAAGTCGTCGTCGCAACGGGCCACACCGACCGTATCGGCTCGGCTGCCTACAACGACCGTCTGTCGCTGCGCCGCGCGCAAGCCGTCAAGTCGTACCTGGTCAGCAAGGGTGTTCCGGCCGACCGTATCTACACGGAAGGCAAGGGCAAGCGCAACCCGGTTACCACGGGCTGCAACCAGAAGAACCACAAGGCTCTCATCGCCTGCCTCGCACCGGACCGTCGCGTGGAAGTCGAAGTCGTCGGCACGCAAAAGCAGTAATCGCGAGCTTTCGACCGCAAGCCTCAAGAGCCCCGCTTCGGCGGGGCTTTTTTCATCCCGCCCCATCCCTTTATTCCCCTTTCATTTCGCCTGTTTCCGCCCGGCTTTATCGTTTTGGAAAGTTTTACGGCACGGCGTGGCATTTTGCCGCCCTGCTCACCCGCCTATATACTCGGGGTTTATTCTTTCCGACCCGCACCGCGCTTCAGGCTGCTACGACATGACGAATGCCGACCCCCACGAGTTGCAGAAATTCAGCGATCTTGCTCATCGCTGGTGGGATCCGAACGCCGAATTCAAGCCGCTGCACGACCTCAACCCCATTCGCCTAGGCTGGATCGACAGCCATGCGCATCTGCCGTCCAAACGCGTGCTCGACATCGGGTGCGGCGGGGGCATCCTGTCACAATCGATGGCGGGACTTGGCGCCAGCGTCAAGGGCATCGACCTGTCGAACGAGGCGCTCGGCGTGGCCGACCTGCATAGTCTGGAAAGCGGCGTGACGGTCGACTACGAGTTGATCGCGGCCGAGGCGATCGCTGCGCGCGAGCCGGCGTCGTACGACGTCGTGACCTGCATGGAAATGCTCGAGCACGTGCCGCAGCCCGCCGAGGTCGTCAAAGCCTGCGCGACACTCGTGAAGCCGGGCGGCTGGGTGTTCTTCTCGACGCTCAATCGCAACGTGAAGTCGTACCTTCTCGCTGTGATCGGCGCGGAATACATCGCCAAGATGCTGCCCAAGGGCACGCACGATTACGCGCGATTCATCCGCCCCTCGGAGCTTGCCGCCTTCGTGCGTGACGCCGGACTGCGCGTCGCCGACATCAAGGGCATCACCTACAACCCGCTCACGCGGCAATTCGCGCTTTCGAACGATTCGAGCGTCAATTACATGATTGCCTGCCGGCGCGACGCCTGACGGGACTTCTGCGATCGGCGCCGCCGGATCATCGGCTCCGGCGGCAGTCCCTCTACATCGGCGCGCCGCGCCACTCCCTCCGTGACATGAACCCATCCACCCACGCCCAATCCGCGACGGACAGCGCCGCGCTGGCCGCCTGCGACGCCGTGCTGTTCGACTTCGACGGCACGCTCGCCGATACGGCCCCCGACCTGGCGGCCGCCGTCAACCAGATGCGCCACGCACGCGGCCTCGCGCCCGCCCCGCTCGAAAAACTGCGCCCGCTCGCTTCGGCCGGCGCACGTGGCCTCATCGGCGGCGCGTTCGGGATCGGCCCCGACGATCGCGAGTTCGCTGCCATGCGCGAAGAATTTCTCGCGAATTACGAAGCGAATCTGCGTATTGAGACGGCACTCTTTGCCGGAATAGACGCCGTCCTCGACGACCTGGACGCCCGCCGCGTGCGCTGGGGCATCGTGACCAACAAAGTTGCGCGCCTCACCGAGCCGCTCGTGAAACTCATGCATCTCGACACGCGCGCGAGCTGCGTGGTGAGCGGCGACACGACGCCCTACTCGAAGCCGCATCCCGCCCCGTTGCTGCACGCGGCCGAGGCGCTCGGCATGGCGCCGCAGCGCGTCGTGTATGTCGGCGACGACCTGCGCGACGTGCAGGCGGGCGCCGCGGCCGGCATGGCCACGATCGCCGCCGCTTATGGCTACTGCGGCAACGACGTGCCACCTGCGCAATGGAATGCGCAATATCTGGCCGACACTACGGCAACGCTGTTCGCCCTGCTCCAGCACGTCGGCAAGCGGGACTGAGCGGTTTTTGCGCGGTGAAGGGCCCACGCGCCCTTGAACGGGTCGCGGTTCGCCTCATATGGCGAACTATGGGATAATTGTTCTTCCTCTGGGGCCGACCTGGTTTCGACAGGGGTTATGAAGTAATCAGGGCATGCCGAGGACCCGTCACCTCGTTAATCAATGGGAAAAACGTAACTGCAAACGACGATACGTTCGCACTGGCAGCCTAAGGGCCGCCGTCCTCTGCCTGGCTCACTGACGGGCTAGCGTCGCAAGACCGGTAGCAATACCGCCAGAGGTCATTTACGTCAGTTAAGCCTTGGTGGCGTCACGACGCCAAGGTCGAAAATCCAGTGAATCGCCGTAGCGCAGCGTGTTCGTCCGCGTCGCTGCGGTTAAATCAAATGACAGAACTACGCATGTAGAACTGGTTATGGACTGCTTCTGGACGCGGGTTCGATTCCCGCCGGCTCCACCAAGACATTTCCCTGAAACACCCCGCAATTCCCCAAAACCCGCGACAGCAAAGGCTTCGCGGGTTTTTTATTGCCTAATGTAGCACCGGATCACCCGTTGACACCCGGTGTTTTTGGGGGCATCTTCGGGGGCATCGCGAGCACCTTCGCAACCTGATGCCCCCAACGCCCCAAAATGTCCCTCACTGATCTGGCCGTCCGAAACGCCGCGCCCCGCGAAAAGTCCTACCGGCTCGCAGACGCGGCCGGAATGTATCTCGAAATCACGGCGGCTGGCGGGAAATACTGGCGGCTGAAATACCGCTACGGCGGCAAGGAGAAGCGCCTTGCACTGGGTGTCTATCCAGAGACGGCGCTGAAACAGGCGCGCGAACGCCGCGATGCGGCCCGCCAGTTACTTTCTCAAGGCGTCGATCCCGGCGTCGCCCGCAAGGCCGAGAAGCAGGCCAAACGCGTGAGCGGCGCCAACACGCTTGAAGCCGTCGCGCGCGAGTGGCATCTGAAATTCGCCCCTGCCCTGTCCGACTCGCACGCGACCCGCAATCTGCGCCGGCTCGAAAAGCACGTGTTCCCTTATATCGGCAGCCGGCCTATTGCCGACCTGATGCCCGCAGACGTGCTGCCCGTGCTCCAGCGGATTGAGAAAACGGGACATATCGAGACAGCGCACCGCGTGCGCGTGCTGATCGGGCAGGTCATGCGCTACGCCGTCTCGACCGGGCGCGCCGCGCGCGACATTGCCGCTGATCTTCGCGACGCATTGCCGCCCGCACCGGTGAAACACCACGCCGCCGTCACCGAACCTGTCGCCCTCGGCGCGCTGCTGCGCGCGATCGACGGCTACAACGGCACGGCCACCGTAACCGCCGCGCTGCGGCTCGCCCCGCTTGTATTCCAGCGACCGGGCGAACTGCGGCAGGCCGAGTGGACCGAATTCGATCTGGACGCCGCATTGTGGACCGTGCCCGCCGCGCGCATGAAACGCAGGAAGGACAAAAAGGAGAATGGCGAAACCCACCTCGTGCCGCTCAGCCGTCAGGCCGTCGCGATCCTGCGCGACCTGTATTTGCTGACCGGGCGCGGGCGCTTCGTTTTCCCGAGCCTGCGCGGCGCCGACCGGCCCATGAGCGATATGGCCATGAGCGCAGCGTTCAAGCGCATGGGCTTCGATTCAGACACGGCTTTACCTCACGGCTGGCGCGCAACGGCGCGCACGCTCGCCGTGGAGGCGCTGGGCGTGCCTGCCGAAGTGGTCGAGATGCAGCTTGCGCACGAAGTCCGCGACAGCCTCGGACGCGCCTACAACCGCACGCAATGGCTCGTCGCACGGCGCGACCTGATGCAGAAATGGGCCGACTATCTCGATGGCCTGAGGGCCGGCGCCAAGGTGGTTCCGATCAACGGCGGCGCTGCCACATGATCCGCCCGATGCAGCCGGCACGCCGCAAGCGCAGACGCGCACGTCTCGCGCTCGCGCAGGCACTTCGTGAACGCCGATTGCTCCGCGAAGCGCGCGTATTGGCCTACCTGAATGTGCGGGCCGAGCGACATACAGAGGAAAGGCTGGCCGAATATTGGTCGAGGTTTCCCTACTGGGCGCCCCGCCCGAATGCGCTTTTGCCAACGCCCCTCGAAAAACTCAAATCCGGCGAAGCCGATCCCCCGTTGGTTCGCGCCGCACTCGGCGAATGGGTTGACACAATCGACCAGCTACCGCCCCCACCGGGAGTGCCTGAATCCGAGCGAGATTATTGGATTGCCCAGCGCGACCATTGGGTCGCCGCCCTCCGCAAAATTGAAGAGGGTATCGACGCCAACAAGGCTTTAGGCTTGGAAGTCGGCCACCGCCGTCCAGGAAAGGAACGCGACCTGATCGCTGCGCGCGATGCGTGGTGGCTGATCCACCGCGAGAACGTATCCGCTAAGGAAGCATTCGCCATGGTAGCCAAGCCGCTGGCGATATCGCCGGTACGCGTACGAGACCTGTATTACGAACATCGTGACGCTCTGGAAGATCATTTCTCTCGGCCTTAATGCCGGATTCGCAAAAAGCCCCCCCACCTTTTCCGACATGACGTAACAGCCGCGCGTTTCTACTCTCAACTCACCGTAACGCCCAATAGGGCAAAACAGTGGGGATGATGATGGTGAAGCCAGCGAACGAAGTGGCAACGATCGACCCGGCAGCGACGCTGCCGGCTGAGGGATTCAGCCGTTGGCCGACAGTGCGACAGTTGGTTGGCATGGGCCGCGAGACCGTCCGCCAAAAGGAACAACGAGGCCTGTTTCCGAAGCACGTCTCGCTGGGTCCGCGCACGGCCGCATGGCGCAACGCTGATCTGCTAGTGTGGTTGCGCGACCCCGAAAACTACCGTGCGCCCGACACGGCAACGCAAACGGCCGCATAGCGTCATGAGCCTCGATCTGCTTCGCGCGGTCGCACTCATGCCGGAACTCGGCAGCGCATGGGCGCTCGCATTCGTACTGGGTGGAATGGCGAATCGCGACGGGCTGCTATGGCCGTCGATTCCGTATCTTTCGGTCCGCACGGGCCTAAGCAAAGGCCGCGTGAAATGCCACATGCGCAAACTGCGCGCTGCCGGCCTGCTGATCGACACGGGCGCTCGCAAGGGCAAGAGCGGGCGCATCGTTGTCTATCGCCTGCATCTCCCCCCGCTCGCTGCACTGCAAACAGAAATGGAGCGGCGCTTTGCCGAAGCGCGGACGTCCGACGATGCCGATTCGCCTTCCAATGGTATCGAAAACGCGCCCTTTGAATGCGATGGAATGGTATCGAAAACGGTCCCATTGCATGGGTCGAATGGGGTCGTTTGCGATTCCTCAATAGGTTCGTTTCCGGCACAACAATCGGATCGTTTACGACACCCAGAATCAGTAAAGGAATCAGTAAAGGAATCTGGCGGCATTGGCAGTACCAACACTGCAAACAGCGTGCCGCAGCTATCCCTTGCAAACGGCAGTCGGGGCACGGCCAAATCGCGTGAGGCAGTCAAGAAAATGCGGTTGCACTGCAAGGGGGTGAAATGATGATCACCGCCCCGTGTTGCATCGCCAACGGTTGCCCGGCGCCGGCTTCATATCACGGTGGTGGCGGCTGGGTCTGCGCCGCGCATCGCGACGCGCCCGCCGAAAAATGGGTTGCAGTGACGGCCTGGAATTGCGCTCATGAGTGGGCATACACTGCTGCCGCCTTCGCCGAATGGATTTCCAGTGTCGAATGGCGCGATCTGGCAGACCGGATCGGCGCGCGGGTCGTCCAGCGTGGTTATCCGACCTGGGCGCCGCGCGTGGTGCGGATCGAGCAGAGCGCGTTCGACCGTGTGACCGGCGCGGCGACAGTGACCGTGCGCGAGCGTGACGAGCGCGAGCATGGCCACTTCTGGGCTTACCGGCTGCGCCGTGAACTGCTCGCAGAGTGCCTGCGGCTGCCTGCCCGGCAAAGACGTTGTCGAGGCTGGCGGGCAGACGATCGAGCCAAGCACGCCGCAAACGGCCGCCTCGCTCGCGAAAATCGCCATTGCGGCCCTCGAACGATGCGACGAGCCCCAATGGCCAGGCAAAGCTGCCGAAGCCACTGGCGCGCCGATTTTGGCGTCGGACGATCCATCAGGACAACCAGGTGAGATGGAGTCGCAATCGTGAGGCGTTACCTGGCTCGCGTTGACGGGAATCAGTCCGCGATCGTGGCCGCCTATCGCGCGGCTGACGCAAGCGTACTGATCCTGTCGAATCAGGGGCACGGCGTGCCCGACCTTCTGGTTGCTCACGCGCACGTCTCGGGCCGCCGTAGTTTTCTGGTCGAAGTCAAAGACGGCAGCAAGCCGCCGAGCGCGCGCCGTTTGACGCCCGACGAGCGCCGCTGGGCAGATGCCTGGCACGGGGAGTATTGGGTTGTCGAGACGGTGGCCGACGCGCTGCGCAGCCTCGAAGGCCCGGCTCAGATGCGCGAGGAAATTAATGGAACCTTCGAGTTTTGAGAAATGTAGGACCGAAGAATGAGCGACTGCAAGCCGCTGGGTTCGAACGCGCGGCCCGTTCGCGCCAATTGCGCGCCCTGGTCGAGATCCACCGCCAGCCGGAGGAGACCCCCGGAGAGACTCTTAGGCGATTGCTCGGGATGACGATGCGGGAGTGTCGCGATGGCGCAGTTTGACGTAAAGCGGTTGCGCGCGCATGGCGAACGCCTGCACGAGGCAGGTTATCGCCGCCGTTCCATTTATTTGTCGCCTGCGCTCTCGCACTGGCTTGAAACGAACCGCCAGCAAAACGAAACCCTCGGGGCGACGATCGAACGGATGATGGGGCTGCAACGGGGTGCACACCCACCGTATGACGATACCGCCGAGGCGCGACGCGAGGAGCGCGCATTCCGCAAGCGGATTCGGCGCGCGGAAAACGAGCTTGCGCATTCGCGGCGAGCAGCGAACTGGGGCGGATCTGTCGTGCTGAGTATCACTTTGCACCGCAAAGACCGGAAAAGCGGCGTTGTGGTGACAAGCGCAGGCGTCTACGAATTTGAGGGCGAATCTCCGCCGTGACGCGCGGCCCGTGCCTTACGCGCGTGCGCGCGCGACGGCGCAGGGGTGGTCGCTTGCCTCCTGGCTCTGGACTATCGTTGCGGTGTGCCCGATTGTTCGACCGGATATGCCCCCATGCGCGATGACTTGACTGACTCTCAGATAGACGAACTGGCCCATCGTTGGGCCGCCTGGAGCCGCACGCGCCGCTTTTTCGCTCCTTCAATCCCGAAAAACGTTCTTGCCCAGATGCAGCCCGGCAGGGTGCGCCCGGTGCCCGACCCGGAATTATCCGCAGAACTCGCGCTCTTCAATACCGCGATCGCGGCGCAGGGCGATTCGCCGGCAAAAATCTCGTTCCTGATTCATTACCTGGCGCTGAGTCGCTGTACCAAAGAGGCTGCCGCTGCGCAGGGCATCACACGCGATGCGTTTTACCGGCGCGTGCGCCGATTTCGCCGCCGTGCATATCGCAGCATGCAGGCGCTCGAAGCGGCAAACGATGAGGGTGCCGGCTATGTGCGCGATGATGGGAAAGTGCGGCCATGACCTTACCCGGGGACCGTTCGAATCGACCTGTTGCCAAGCGTCAGAGCCGACAGCTTGCGCTGTCGAACTACGGGAGTTGCTGCACTCGGGCCAGCGCCGGGCGCACAGCATAGCGCATAGCCGCAGCGGGTAGAAAAAAAGCCCCCAGGTCGAAGCCCGTTGGCGCAAATGACGCGCTTGGCCGGATCGTCGACGCGAATTGGCTAGATTGGTGTATGTCCCCGATCGGCCACAAGCGGTCAATGGCCCCACCATTGCACGGACACTCGAGCGTCGGGTTGCCACCTCGCTACAGACCTTCGCGGGCCGACCGTGCGACAGTATCTACGAGACACCGCGGGGTCGAACGGGCAATTGACTTACTTCGATTGTGCGGCGCGGCCAGCAAAAATCGCACAAAGCTATGCCTCGCCGGTTTTAATGGCTCGTGCCGGCGCGCGGAGCGGCGTCCGCGCAGCACTTAGTCGAGCGCTGCCCGTGTCCTATTTCGGGGCTACCGCTACGCGCGGCAAAACGAACCCGGGCGGCGCGTTTGCCCACGGGTAGCCCTTCAATGCCATTTGATAGGCGGTGTCATAGAGTGAGCGCATGTATTCGGTATCGAACTCTTCCTTGTGGGGCGCATTAAAGCTTGCCGGAATGAAGGCGAGGTTAAACTCGACACCATCGCGCTTCGCTGTCGCGTAGATGCGGTAAAGATCACCGACGCCCTGGCTTTGGATCATCGACGCAACGGCGCGAGAGGCAATGCTCATCGTAGAGCGGTCCACCTGCTCCCAGTCCGCATCGAGTCGTGCGTTTCGTATGATGTAAAGCTTGCGCACACGGTTGACGCCGACCGCCGCTGCCTCCTCACCTATGCGGATCGTCGCTGGATAGGCAAACACCTGCGCCACGACACCGCCGTCAACATGCATTTCCTGGTAATGTTTGCCGTTGACTTCCACGTCAATCATCATTGGAGGAAACGCGCCGGGAATTGATGTGGAGGCGACGAGTATTTTCACGAAGAGGTCCAGTGCCTTGGGACCACCGTATGTCGCAATTTTCCCCATGTCCCAGATGATGCCTCGGCGAGCATCCAGGTCGGTCGTTGCAACCAGCAGCAAACGGCCTTTAGCGTACTCTGCTGCCACCTCCTTGAGCAGATCCGCGGTGACGAATTTCCGGGTCAACGCCAGCAACGGCCGGTTATCAGCCATCGCGTCGCTGAGCACGCCGCCGAGCAGGCTACGCTTCTCCAGGACGTCTTCTGGAGAAATAGTTGTGTAGACCTGTTTGAGCGTCGCATCATACTTCGGCCCGAGAAACGCAAAAGGCGCGATAAGCGCCCCGGTGCTAATGCCGGTTACGAGCTTAAACTCCGGCCGGGTTCCTGTTTCTGTCCATGCATTCAGTAAGCCCGCAGCGAATGCGCCGTTGTCGCCGCCACCGGATATCGCGAGAAATACCGCAGGCGGCATCGGGCCCACGTGTCCCTGCTGCGCGAGGTAGTCCCTTTCCCTCTTCAACGAGTCAAGGGCAACCTGGGTCAGATCCGGGGCGTCCACACCGGCAACATGGCGCACGCCGGGCATGCCCGGAATTTCAGCCTTGCTTGTCAGCTCATCTGGGACCGCTGGCAATCGGTCAGGCACGGTGGAACATCCTTGCAGCAAGGCAAATATGATCGCAGCGAAGACGCCGAAAAGTCTCTGGTCCATCTTCCACTTGCTGCCCCACAAATCCTTGACCGGTCCCGCGAAGAACGTGCTCATTATTGCGCCCCCTTGAGACGAGACGTGAGTGTGTCTACGCAGACCGCGCGTCGCGCTGCCTCTCACTCGAGTTCCGTAGTGGTCCAGGTATGCGTGGCGCTAACCAGCGAGGTGCATCGTGCTCAGCCTGCAACCCCCCGATGAGCCGCCTCGATCGCAGCGTCGCGCTTCTTTGCCGCCACGGCCTTCTTCTGGTCAAAGACCTTCTTTGCGGCCGCGACCTCGCGGTCGTATGCGCGATTGGCCGCGGCGATCTGCTGGCGCATTCTTACGATTTCATCAGGATGCTCCGAAGCCGGCGCTGTGGCCGCATCAGCCGTACCTTGAGTACCTTGCGCCCATACGCACGGAGCCGAAATCGACGTCAATGAGATAAAGGCAGTTAGCACGGCCGCAATTGGCATTTTCACGATAGACCTCCATGGGTATATGCATGCCCCTTTCCAGGCCGCAGCTCGTAGCCTATTCATGGATCGGGCCGTTGGGTATCGGACTTTAGTCCGATCGAGACGATTTTCGCTCGGCGCATACCCGCGAACGGCCGTTCCCCGTTGCAACCGGCCCTAGCCCTCGCGTTGCATCGAAAGGCAGTTGTGGGTCGTGCGCTGCCATTCGCGTAAAGCTTGCGCCGATCAAGCGACGATTGGCAAGATTCGGCCATCTTGAGACGTTCGATTGCTCCAGGCGAACGGCCGCTTTCAATTACAGCCGCCAACGAGTTTTGGGCATACTGCGACACCCAAGGGCGTCCTCTTGTCACCAACGAGCCGGGCATTCCTTCGATTGGAGCCCGTCACCAATATGCAGGTAAGATAGGTGCGCCCCCGGGACACCGGTAGCAGCCCATTTACCGACGGAGACACGGACATGCGGCTTGCAGACTTTATCTTGCGAGACATGGGGCCCATCCTGGCGCAATGGGAGGCGTTCGCAGCCACCCTGCTGCCGGCGTCGACAGATATGGGATCGGCGGAGTTACGCGAAGAGGCGGAGCAAATGCTGCGCGCCGTAACAGCAGACTTGCGAACCCCGCAAACACCGGAAGAGCAACACGAGAAATCGTTAGGGCAAGGCTCCGGTCTGGTCGGGGAGACTGAGTCGGCCGCGCGAACGCACGGCACTCTGAGGGCTCGTGCCGGCTTCACTGTCAACCAGGTTGCCGCCGAATATCGCGCGTTACGCGCAAGCGTGCTTCGCCTGTGGATGGACGACTGCGCGCCAGGAGCGCCTAACCTCGACGACATCGTTCGTTTTAATGAAGCGATCGATCAGGCGCTTGCCGAATCGGTCACCTCGTTCAATGCGCAGATTGAACAGAACCACAACCTCCTGCTTGGCATGCTGGGGCACGACATGCGCAGCCCTCTACAGGCGATTCAGGTCACCTCGACGTATCTTGCGGCACTCAACGCAGGGGAACAGGTATCCAAAGCTGCTGGCCGCCTGATGCGCAGCGGGGCCCGGATGCAGGCGTTACTCAATGACCTGACCGCATTCAACCGGACAAAACTGGGCCTGGGCATCAACGTTATGCCTACACATGTCAATCTGGCGGATGTGCTTGCTGAAGAGCTGGACGAATTGCGTGCTATTCATCCCGACAGAGAGATTGAGTTACACGTGACCGGTGATCTAGAGGGGGTCTGGGATAGCCAGCGCCTGCAGCAATTGTTGGGAAATCTTGTTCTCAATGCCATCAAGTACGGGGCACAGGACAGACCCGTGCGCGTGATGGTGACGGGCGATGTAACACATGTCCGTATCGACGTCAGCAACTGCGGCTCGGCGATCGAACCCGCTGCTCTCGCTCGCATCTTCGATCCCCTGGAGCGGGGACGAGACCGGCAGAATCAAGACGAGAGAGCGGGCAGCCTGGGACTGGGTTTGTATATCGCAAGTGAGATCGCCAAGGCCCACCACGGTGCCATCGAAACGCGGTCGGATGAGACGGAGACCACCTTTTCGGTGTCACTCCCACGTGCGGAACCCTAGCTCGGCACTGACAGTTCATCGGTGAGAGAAGATACGCTGCGCGGAAAGCCGCCATTCGTCTGCCGCATCTAAACGGCGCATCTGGGTCGTGACAAGCCGGTCGCATTCCCAGAGCACCCGCTTTCCGGCGAACGGCATGATAGCTACCGCCGATGACGATCGCCGAGAGTCCAGCTAATTCCGTTTCCCTGCACCTTCGGAATGACCGCGCTGGGCTCGCGCCCAACTACAACTGATCCGGGGGCATCTTTGGGGGCACATTTCCTTTGATAATCGACCAAAAACGTTGGCTGCAAGGGAATTTCGAGCGACTTTATGTTGACGCCGGCTCCACCAGATATTGCTGTTCGCCTCACGTACAAAGCCCCGGTGCCGCAAGGCCGCCGGGGCTTTTCGTATTCCGTCGATCAACTCGGTCGATCGACTCGACCAATAGACGCCAGCAAATCACTCGCGAAAGCCGCACAACTTTCGCGAGTGGTTCTTCCACGCGGCGAAACATCGCGCCGCGGCGCCGTTAATTCATCAATTGTCCTGCGGGCACTGCAGATTACAACCGTTCGGGTCGCCGAGGTCGCCGCGCTTGCGCGCCGCAGTCGGCTTTCCGTGCTGATACTTGCCCGACGGCGCCGAAGCGGCGAACTGCATTTGCGGATGCTCGTTGAACTTGAACTGATCGTCGAGGATGCCGCCGGGGACGCCCGGCGAGTTCTGCGCGAAAGCAAGGTTGAACGTGGCGAACAACGCCGCTGCCGTGACGGCTGCGGCACCAACTTTGAGAACAAATTTCATGGTCGATCGGCGCGGCGGGCGCGCATGGGGAGCCTGAGAACAAAAACGAACTGAAAGTATCACAAAAAGCACCAGAGTCTGCAGCCGGGCCAGAATTGACGATTGCTTTCGGTTACAAGGCCTGCGGCTCACCCTCACGCGAGCCGCCCCAAGCGGCGTCAAGCTCAATGACCTCACCGCAGGACGCAGGGTCATAGCCCTCGAGTTGCGCAACCGATGCACGGAATTCGCCGCCGCGGAGCAACGCCAATACCGTCGCAAGCGGTTCGTGCGCGAGGTGAGCACGATCGCACGCGAAATAGTAGTCTTCATCGGCGATTTCGATGAAATCGAGTCCGAAATGGTGCGCGGCCGGCTCGACACCGAAACCCACATCGGCCATGCCGCTCGCCACGAACGCGGCGATCGCCGAATGCGTGAGTTCCGAAGATGCGTACCCGTTGACGCGTTCGGGATCGACGCCGATCCGCGTGAGCAGCAGATCGATCAGCATGCGGGTGCCCGAGCCCGGCTGCCGGTTCACGAAGCGGATGTCACCGCGCGCCAGATCGGCGAGCCCGGTGACCTGCTTGGGGTTGCCCCGCCCGACGAACAGCCCCTGCTTGCGCTGCGTGAGATGGATGAGCACATGTCGCTGCGGGTCCAGCCAGCCGCGGTAGGCATTTGCGCACGCCGCCCGGAAGTCGCTGCGCGGCAGGTGAAAACCCGCAAGATCGCATTCGCCGCGCGCGAGCGCCGTGATCGCATCGACGCTGTCGCGGTACTTGATCTGCACCGGCACCTGGTCGGCGACGAGCGCCGTGACGAGAGCGGCCACCGCGTAGCCGTGCGAGGCATGGATGCGCAAATCCTGCGCGGCGGGCGCCAGCCAACGGTTCAGGTCGCTCGCCACTTCGCTCGCCAATGCGTCCAGGTTGCCCTGCAGTCGCTCCGCGCACAGGCGCTGCGAGCGCAGCACAGACTCGCCCAGTTCCGATAGCACGGAGCCACGGCCGCGCGCTTTGGCGATCAGTGCGCCCCCCAGGCGCGCTTCCACTTCACGCAAAACGCCCCACGCATGGCGATAGGACAAACCCTTACGCTGCGCGGCTTGCGCGATGCTTCCCTCTTCCGCGACGAGCGCAAGCAACGGCACAACGTCCGTCAGGCTTGCCTCGCGACCTTCCGCGTCGCGCACGACCAGCTGCGCATGGCACTCGACCTTGATCATTATGAAGTCTCCCTTCCTATTGCGTCTGCCTTTGCGGGGGCCTATTGTTCGGTCAGACAACAAGACAACCGCAGCATAGATGCACGCTTTATGAATAACAAGTGCATATATGCCCTGGAGAAGCCCCATGATGGAAGAGACAGCTGTTAGCGCGCCGGACGCTCTCGTCCAGCGTCACGTGCAACCGGGCCGCACACTGCTTGCGATCCTTCACGCGATCCAGGACGAAACCGGTTTCGTACCGCCGGACGCCGTCGTGCCGCTCGCGAAGGCGCTCAATCTTTCACGCGCCGAAGTGCACGGCGTGATCACCTACTACCACCACTTCCGCACTGCGCCGCCCGCGCCGGTCACCGTGCAGCTGTGCCGCGCCGAGGCTTGCCGCAGCATGGGGAGCGAGGCGCTTGCGCAGCACGTCGAGGCGCATACCGGCTGCCGTTTCGGCCAGCACGGCCACGACGCCGAACATGCTCACGCACACGACGGCCCGGTCGCGCTGGAGTCCGTTTATTGCCTCGGCCAATGTGCGCTCTCGCCCGCCATGATGATTAACGGCACTTTGCACGCAAAAGTGACCCCGCAGAAGTTCGACAAGCTCTTCGCCGCCGCGATGACGGTCGTTGCACGCGCTCAGGAGGCCGCATGACTCGCGTCTATGTCCCCCGCGATTCCTCGGCCCTCGCACTCGGCGCGGATGCCATTGCCGAAGCCATCGAATGCGAAGCCGCCGCGCGCGGCATCAGCATCGAACTCGTGCGCAACGGCTCGCGCGGCCTGCTTTATCTCGAACCGCTCGTCGAAGTGCAGACCGCCGAAGGCCGCGTAGGCTACGCGAACGTCGAAGCCGACGACGTCGGCGCGCTCTTCGACGCCGGCTTCCTGCAAGGCGGCCAGCACCCGCGCAGCGTCGGCCTCGTCGAGCAGATTCCGTATCTGCGCAAGCAGCAGCGCCTCACCTTCGCACGCATCGGCATCACCGATCCGCTTTCCACCGACGACTACGTCGCCCACGGCGGCCTCGAAGGATTGCGCGAGGCGCTGAAGATGACCGGCGCCGAGGTCTGCGAAGCGCTCGTCGAATCGGGCCTGCGTGGCCGCGGTGGCGCCGCGTTCCCGGCCGGCATCAAGTGGCGCACCGTGGCCAACGCGCAAGCCGACCAGAAGTACATCGTCTGCAATGCAGACGAAGGCGATTCGGGCACGTTCTCCGACCGCCTCGTGATGGAAAGCGACCCTTACGTGCTGATCGAGGGCATGACGATCGCCGGCATCGCGGTGGGCGCCACCGTCGGCCATATCTACGTGCGCAGCGAATATCCGCATTCGATCGCGGCGCTCGAGGAAGCCATCCGCCGCGCGCGCACCGCCGGCTGGCTCGGCGACGACGTGCTCGGCAGCGGCAAGCGCTTCGACCTGTTCGTCGCCAAGGGCGCGGGCGCTTATGTCTGCGGCGAGGAAACCGCGCTGCTCGAATCGCTCGAAGGCAAGCGCGGCATCGTGCGCGCGAAGCCGCCGTTGCCCGCGCTCGCCGGCCTCTACGGCAAGCCCACGGTCATCAACAACGTCATCACGCTCGCCACGGTGCCGATCATCTTCGCGAAGGGCGCGGCGTTCTACAAGGACTTCGGCATGGGCCGCTCACGCGGCACGCTGCCGTTCCAGCTCGCGGGCAATATCGCGCGCGGCGGCCTGGTCGAACTCGCGTTCGGCGTGACGCTGCGCGAGCTGATGGTCGACTACGGCGGCGGCACCGCCAGCGGCCGCCCCGCGCGCGCCGTGCAGGTGGGCGGCCCGCTCGGCACCTATCTGCCCGAGAGCCAGTGGGATATTCCCATGGACTACGAAGCTTATGCGGCCGTTGGCGCGGTCGTGGGCCACGGCGGCATCGTCGTGCACGACGACACCTCGAATCTCGCCGAACTCGCGCAGTACGCCATGGAGTTCTGCACACTCGAATCGTGCGGCAAATGCACGCCGTGCCGCATCGGCTCGACGCGCGGCGTCGAGGTGATCGCGAAGATCCGCAAGGGCGACAGGTCCGAAAAGCAGGTCACCTTGCTGCGTGACCTGTGCGACACGATGGTGTCCGGCTCGCTCTGCGCGATGGGCGGCATGACGCCCTACCCGGTGATCTCCGCACTCGATCATTTCCCTGAAGATTTCGGTCTCGAACCTGCTACTCAACCGGCGGCGGCCGCCTGAACGAGGAACCACCATGTCCGACACGCTCATGAATCAGGCCGGCGGTTGCGGTTCCGGCAATTGCGCCTGCAAATCGGCGGCAATGAACAAGGCAAACGCGCGCTCGCCCTTCGACGACACCGATTACGGCACGCCGCTGCGCCACGCCGATGTCGATGTCACGCTCGAAATCGACGGTCAAAGCGTCACGGTGCCCGCGGGCACCTCCGTGATGCGCGCCTCCATCGAGGCCGGCGTCAACGTGCCCAAGCTTTGCGCGACCGATTCGCTCGAACCGTTCGGTTCGTGCCGCCTGTGTCTCGTCGAAATCGAAGGCCGCCGCGGCTACCCCGCTTCGTGCACGACGCCCGTCGAAGCGGGCATGAAGGTGCGCACGCAGAGCGACCGCCTGCAGAAGCTGCGCCGCAACGTGATGGAGCTGTACATCTCCGATCACCCGCTCGACTGCCTCACCTGCCCCGCCAACGGCGACTGCGAGCTGCAGGACATGGCGGGCGTCACCGGCCTGCGCGAAGTGCGCTACGGCTTTGACGGCGCGAATCACCTCAAGGACAAGAAGGACGAATCGAACCCGTATTTCACCTACGACCCGTCGAAGTGCATCGTCTGCAATCGCTGCGTGCGCGCCTGCGAGGAAACGCAGGGCACGTTCGCGCTGACCATCGCCGGGCGCGGCTTCGAGTCGCGCGTCGCCGCGGGTGCGAACGAGCCGTTCATGGAGTCGGAGTGTGTGTCGTGCGGCGCGTGCGTGGCCGCCTGCCCGACCGCGACGCTGCAGGAAAAGACCGTCGTAATGCTGGGCCAGGCCGAGCACTCGGTCGTGACCACCTGCGCGTATTGCGGCGTGGGCTGCTCGTTCAAGGCCGAGATGAAGGGCAATGAAGTGGTGCGCATGGTGCCGCACAAGAACGGCCAGGCGAACGAAGGCCATGCGTGCGTGAAGGGCCGCTTCGCGTGGGGCTATGCCACGCACAAGGACCGCATCAAGAAGCCGATGATCCGCGCGAAGATCACCGATCCGTGGCGCGAAGTCAGCTGGGAAGAGGCGATCAACCATGCCGCGAGCGAGTTCCGCCGCATCCAGGCAAAGTATGGACGCGATTCGATCGGCGGCATCACGTCGTCGCGCTGCACGAACGAGGAAACGTATCTCGTGCAGAAGCTCGTGCGCGCCGCGTTCGGCAACAACAACGTCGACACCTGTGCACGCGTGTGCCACTCGCCCACGGGCTACGGCCTGAAGACGACGCTCGGCGAATCGGCGGGCACGCAAACCTTCGCCTCGGTCGACCACTCCGATGTGATCATGGTGATCGGCGCGAACCCCACCGACGGCCACCCCGTATTCGGCTCGCGCCTGAAGCGCCGCGTGCGCCAGGGCGCGAAGCTGATCGTCGTCGATCCGCGCCGCATCGACATCGTCGACACTGCGCACGTGAAGGCCGACCATCACCTGCAACTGCGCCCGGGCACCAACGTCGCGATGATCAACGCCATCGCGCACGTGATCGTCACCGAAGGGCTCGTCAATGAGTCGTTCGTCGCCGAGCGCTGCGAAACGCGCGCATTCGAGCAATGGCGCGATTTCGTCGCGCTGCCGGAGAACTCGCCCGAGGCCATGGCCGAAGTGACCGGCGTGCCGGCCGAACAGGTGCGCGCCGCCGCGCGTCTCTACGCAAAGCAAGGCAACTCGGCGATCTATTACGGCCTCGGCGTGACCGAACACGCGCAAGGCTCGACCATGGTCATGGGCATCGCCAACCTCGCCATGGCCACGGGCAACATCGGCCGCGAAGGCGTGGGCGTGAATCCGCTGCGAGGCCAGAACAACGTGCAGGGTTCATGCGACATGGGCTCGTTCCCGCACGAGCTGCCGGGCTATCGCCACGTGGGCGACTCCACGGTGCGCGGCCTTTTCGAGAGCGCCTGGAACGTCGCGCTGCAAAGCGAGCCCGGCCTGCGCATACCCAACATGTTCGACGCAGCGCTCGACGGCTCCTTCATGGGCCTTTACTGCCAGGGCGAGGACATCGTCCAGTCGGATCCGAACACGCAGCACGTCGCCGCGGCGCTCTCGTCGATGGAATGCATCGTCGTGCAGGACATCTTCCTGAACGAGACGGCGAAGTACGCCCACGTGCTGCTGCCCGGCTCATCGTTCCTCGAAAAGGACGGCACGTTCACCAACGCCGAGCGCCGCATCTCGCGCGTGCGCAAGGTCATGCCGCCGATCGCCGGCTATGCGGACTGGGAAGCGACGATCCTGCTCTCGCGCGCGCTCGGCTACGAGATGGACTACACGCATCCGTCGCAGATCATGGACGAGATCGCGCGCCTCACGCCCACTTTCCACGGCGTCTCGTACAAGAAGCTCGACGAGATGGGCAGCATCCAGTGGCCGTGCAACGAAGCGGCGCCCGATGGAACGCCGATCATGCACATCGATGCGTTCGTGCGCGGCAAGGGCAAGTTCGTCATCACGAAGTTCATCGCCTCGCCGGAAAAGGTCACGCGCCGCTTCCCGCTGCTGCTCACGACGGGCCGCATCCTCTCGCAATACAACGTGGGCGCGCAGACGCGCCGCACCGAGAACTCGCGCTGGCACGAGGAGGACCGCCTCGAGATCCATCCGGTGGATGCCGAAGACCGTGGCATTCGCGACGGCGACTGGGTGGGCATCGAGTCGCGCGCCGGCAATACGGTGCTGCGCGCGAAGGTAAGCACGCGCATGCAGCCGGGCGTGGTCTACACGACGTTCCACTTCCCGGAATCGGGTGCGAACGTGATCACCACCGAAGCTTCGGATTGGGCCACGAACTGCCCCGAGTACAAGGTGACGGCCGTGCAGGTCAGCCACGTCCAGCAGCCGTCGGAATGGCAGCGCGAGTACTCGCGCTTCAACGCGACCCAGCTCGACCTGCTCCGCCAGCGCGAAGCGCTCACCACTTCGGGGAAATAAGGCGATGAAAGCAGATCACCTGATCGACATGGCGAACCAGATCGGCATGTTCTTCGAATCGCTGCCCGATCGCGAAGAGGCGCTCACGGGCATCGCGGAGCACATCCGCAAGTTCTGGGAGCCGCGCATGCGCCGCACGCTGCTCGCGGCGCTCGACAGCGAGGGAAAGGACGCGGGCTTCACCCAGATCGTGTTCGAGGCGCTCACGAAATATCGCGAGACCTTGATGCCCGTGGCAGCCTGAGCAAGACCCGCCGGGCCTGCCCATCCGGTCGCGGGCCCGGCGCCGCACGTTCGAACGACATTCAGAGCGGCGGAGGCTGAACGAGGCCCGGTGCCGCGTACCAGGTCTCACAGTGGCGCAGCAACGCATTGAGGTCCGAGACCGGGCGCCCCCGCGCACCGATATAGCCATCGGGACGCACGAGGTAGAACGCGGGCCGCGTGCGCCCGTACGATTCGTCTAGCGAGGGCGCCCCTTCGCCCGCCAACGGTGTCTCGCCGTTGGCGAGATCGGCGATCCACCAGACTCGTAGCGCCTGCGGAAAGAGCCGCTCGACAGCCTGGGCGAAACGCTCGAGCGTCGCGCCCGCGTCTGCGCCGTTGTTCGTCGAAGCCGCATCGGCATCGCCCTCCACCAGCAGGAACAACGAGAAGCACGCCGGGTCGTGCAGATCGAAAATGCGCCCCTTATCGGGCGCCTTGCCCAGTGGACCGTCCACCACCCGCACGAAGGCGTCCGGGGCGCGTTCGCCGGCGCGCGGGCCACCGTCCAGCACGCGCTCGAGCGTGAGCGGGCTGCGGCGATACTGGATCGACAGCTCGCTCACCGCCTGGCGCGCGGCGTCGCGCAGCGGCCCCAGCGCGACGAGCGCCGGCATCACGCGCTCGCGCAGCAGCTTCAGCGGTCCGTGATCGGCTTCGACCAGCTGCGTCATGAAGCTCGTTTGCTGGAGCACGAGGCGCTCGATGGGATAGCGCTCGGCGTGATAGGTGTCGAGCAGGCGCTCGGGCCCGCCGCCCGCATGCACGCGCGCGATCTTCCAGCCCAGATTGAAGGCCTCCTGGATGCCCGTATTCATGCCCTGTGCGCCCGCGGGGCTGTGGACATGCGCGGCATCGCCGGCAAAAAAGGTGCGCTCGACGCGCAGTTGCCGAACCATCCGGCTGTTCACGCTGAAGTACGACGCCCAGCTCATGTCCGAGACGGAAACAGGATGATGCATGCGCTGCAGGACGATCTCGCGGCACTCTTCCAGCGTGGGCACGGGAATCGTGCCTTCGGGCGCGGCAGGCAGCATTGCCTTGTGGTCGGCGATCAGGCGGTAGCGGCCATGGCCGAACGGAAAAAGCGCAGCGAGACCCTCGCCCGAGGCGAAAACGTGAAACTCGTCGTCGGACCATGGCGTGCTCGCGCTCAGGTCGGCGAGCAGGAACGATTGCGCCATCGTCTCGCCGTCGAACTTCATGTCGAGCCGGTGGCGCACGGTGCTATGGGCGCCGTCGGCGGCGATCACCCAGGCGCAGCGCAGCGATTCGACGCGCCCGTCAGGGCGGCGCACTTCCGCGCTCACACCGGCCGAACCCTGGCTGAATTCGAGCAGTTCGGAGCCGCGCTCGATTTCCACGCCGAGCGTCGCGAGATGTTCGGTGAGAATGCGCTCGGTGACCGTTTGGTCGATGAAGAGCAGATAGGGATAACGCGTGAACAGCGGGTCGAAGTCGAGCCGCGCGCGGCGCTGGCCGTTCGAGTAGAGGTTCGCGATGTGCGCGCGATGACCGAGTTCGAGAAAGGGCTCGACGATGCGGTGCTGCTCGAACAGTTCGAGCGTGCGCGCCTGAATGCCAATCGCTCTCGAATGGCGGCCTGGCTGCGGCGCGCGATCGATCAGCCTGACCGGAATACGCGCGCGCGCAAGGCTCATCGCGGCGGCGAGCCCGGTGGGTCCCGCACCCACGATGAGCACGGGCGCGAGAGAAGAAGCCACGGCCATGCAGAACCTCCATGCGCTCGGTACCGCGTAGTGTATCGCCCGCGCCCCGACCGGTCGCGCGGCAGCGCATCAAATGCAGCGCGACTTGCCGCGCTTCAGCGTGAATGCGAATGCCCGTGTGCCTGCGTGCGCCCCTCTGCGCCGCCTGGCGACTCGAGCGCGCAGCGATGCTCGCTCGTGCCGAGATCCACCTGCAGCGTCGCGTGCCGCATTCCAAAGCGCGTGTTGAGCGATTCGACGATACGGTCGAGCGCGGCGTCACCGGGATGTCCCGCCGGCATCACGAGATGCGCGGTGAGTGCGCAACCCGTGGTGGAGAGCGCCCAGACGTGCAGGTCATGCACATCGATCACGCCCTCCTGCTGCGCGAGGAATGCCCGCACGCGCACGATGTCGACGTTGCCTGGCACCGCGGCGAGGGCGAGGCGCACCGACTCGCGCAGCAGCCCCCAGGTGCCGTACACGATCACCAGCACGACGGCGATGGACATGAGCGGATCGATCCAGTTCCAGCCGGTCGCGAGAATCACGAGACCGCTCACGGCCACGGCCGCGGAAACGGCCGCATCGGCGGCCATGTGCAGGAAAGCGCCGCGAATGTTCAGGTCGTCCTTTTGGCCACGCATGAAAAGCCATGCCGAAAACCCGTTGACCACCATGCCGACGGTCGCGACGACGAACACGTCGAAGCCCGCGACAGGCGCGGGATGAAACAGGCGCCCAAGCGCTTGCGCGAGGATCGCGCCGCACGCGAGCAGCAACAGTGCGGCGTTGGCCAGCGAAGCGAGAATCGACGAGCTGCCGAAGCCGAACGTGAAGCGCGCGGACGGGCGGCGCGTCGCGAGCCACGCGGCGCCCCAGGCGAGCAGCAGACCGAGCACGTCGGAGAGATTGTGGCCGGCGTCGGCCAGCAGCGCGGTGGAATGCGCCAGCAGGCCATAAGCCGTCTGAACGACGACGATGAGAACGTTCAGCGCGACGGCGATCGCAAACGCGCGGCCATGACCGGTGACCGGCCCGTGATGATGGTGATGGTGGCCGTGCCCGTGATCGTGCCCGTGCGGTGCCTGGGCGTCCTGCGCACAGGCATCGTCGTGGTCGTGGTCGTGATTGTGATCGCGATGCTCACCCGGCTCGCCGTCTGGACGACGCGCATGCGCAGTCGTTGCATGCGGCGTCTGGCCGTGCGCCTCGTCGAACCACACCGGCGCGTGATCGTCCTCGCGCTCCTGCGCGCCCTTGAGGTCGTTCGCGCGATCAGCGGCCGTCATGCGCCCTCCTGCCATTGCGTGGAGGGCTCGGCCACGTGCTCCAGCATGCCGGCGAGCATTGCGCTGATATGCGCGTCCGCGGCCACATAGAACACCTGCTTGCCCTCGCGTTCCGCGCGCACGATGCGCGCTGCACGCAATAACCGCAGATGGTGGCTCACGAGCGACGGCGACAAATCCAGCGCATCGGCGATCGCACCGACGGCGAGCCGCTCCTGCACACAGGCGAGAACGATGCGCAGACGCGTGGCGTCGCCAAGCAGGCGAAAGAGGTCGGCGAGCGGCACTGCGCGCTCGTCGTCGGAAACTGGGGTCATGATGACGTGCAATACATATGAACAGATGTTCATATGTTAGTTCCACGACGGATCCTGGTCAAGTTCCCGTCAAACATCAGTCAACTTCGGGAGCGGATTCGCGACTGTGGGAAAATGCCGGCTTTGCGTCCCGAACGTTTGCTTTTCAGTCATGGAACCCGTTTTTGTCCGCGCGTACGCCGCACATCGCGACGGCCGGCTGGCTGACGCCGAGCGCGGCTACCGCGCGACGCTCGCCGCCGATCCCGTGCACGTCGATGCGCTGCATCTGCTCGGCGTGCTGCGGCACCAGCAGGGCCAGCACGCCGAGGCTGCGGATCTCGTGCGCCGTGCGGTCACCTTGCGCCCCGACGACGCCGCGCTCCAGCTGAACCTCGGCAACGCGCTGAAGGCGCTCGGCGAACTGGACGGCGCGATCGAACGCTTTCGCAACGCGCTCACGCTCGCGCCTGCCTTCGCGCTCGCGCACTACAACCTCGGCAACGCCTACGCTGCGATCGGGCGCCACGAGGACGCCATGTACGCGTTCAGCCACGCCGTGCGCCTGCAGCCCGGGGACGCCTCCTCGCACAACAATCTCGGCAACGCGCTGCACGCGCTCGGCCGCCACAGCGAGGCCGCCGACTCGTTTCGCCGGGCGCTCAAGATCCGGCCCGGCCACGGCGGCGCGCACAACAACCTCGGCATGGCGCTCAATGCGCTTGGCGACAGCGCGGGCGCGCTCGATCACTTCCGCAAGGCGCTGAGCGTGCAGCCGCGCTTCGTGGCCGCGCACTTCAATCTCGCGAATACGCTCGATGCGACCGGCCAGCACAGCGAAGCCGTGGGCGCCTTCGAAACCGCACTCGCGCTGCAGCCCCGCTTCGTGCCTGCCCTGTTCGGGCTCGGCAACGCGCTCTCCGCGCTCGGCCGCCACGACGAAGCGGTCGGGCCCTACGAACGAGCGATCGGCTTCGACCCGAAATTCGCCCTCGCGTGGCTCGCGCTCGGCAGCGCCCATCATGCGCAAGGCCGGCATGCGGCCGCACTGCGCGCCTTCGATCAGGCGCTGCGCGTGCGCCCCGATCTCGCCGCCGCGCATCTGAATCGCGCGCTCACGTGGCTGACCCTCGGCGACTTCCAGCGCGGACTGCCCGAGTACGAATGGCGGCTCGATCCCGCCGCCCGCGACGCAGCGCAAGCCAACGCGCCGCGCGGCGCAGGCTTTGCCTCGGCCCCGCCTGGGGCCATGCCGATGGCGTCGATCGGGCCGCGTACGATGGCAGGCGCACTGCCGCGCTGGCACGGCGAGCCCCTGAACGGCCGCACGATAGTCATCGAAGCCGAACAGGGTTTCGGCGACACGCTCCAGTTCGTTCGCTTTGTGCCCCTCGTTGCCGCAGCCGCGGCACGCGAAGGCAACGGGCGCGTCGTGCTGGAAGTGCAGCGCGCGCTCGTGCCGCTCATCGCGCCGGCAGCCCTTGCCTGGCGCGTCACGCTCATCGAACAGGGCGCGCCGCGCCCCGCCGCCGACCTGCACTGCCCGCTGCTTTCCCTGCCGCTCGCCCTCGGCATGACCATCGACACGTTGCCCGCGCGCACGCCTTACCTCAACGCCAGCGCCGCCTACCGGCGCAAATGGCGCGGCTCGCTGGGCGGCCAGGCGCGGCGCAAGATCGGCCTCGCGTGGTCGGGCCGCATCCAGAAGCACGAGAACCGCGCGATTGCACTATCCATGCTCGAGCCGCTTTTCGCGCTCGACGGCATCGACTGGATCGTGCTGCAACCGGACCTGAGCGCGGCCGAACACGCGGCGCTCGACGCGCACCCGCGCGCGCGCTCGATCCATCGCCTCGGTGGCAAGTTCGAGGATTTTGCGGATACCGCGGCCGTGATCGAGCGTCTGGACGGCGTCGTGTCGATCGATACCTCGATCGCTCACCTGGCGGGGGCGCTCGGCACGAAGCTATGGGTCATGCTGCCGTTCGCCGCGGATTGGCGCTGGTTCACTGGCACCGACGACAGCCCCTGGTATCCGTGCGCGCGGCTCGTACGCCAGCCGCGGCCGCACGCATGGGCAGAAGTCGTCGAAACGGTCGCGAGCGAATTGCGCGAAGCATGAGCCCTACCGCGGTAGGGAGCGAAACAAAAGCGGGGCGCCCGAGTGAACTCAGCGCCCCGTTTTCATTGATCGCGCCGGGCGGGCGATTCGATGATCAAGCCGCCTTGTACTGATCACGCGCTTCGGGCGTGCGATAGAGCACGAGCGTCGCGATGAGGCCGCACGTCGGCGGTTTCTTCCCTTTAAATTACATTACGTATTCCTCAATCTTTCGCTTTCCTGACTCCGCCGCGAGCGCTCCCGGATGCGGCACAATAGGCGCAGCAGGGCTCGGCGCGCGGCCCCAGACGCGCGCCTTGACTCACATGGCCCAGACGCCACCATTCTGCATGACCCAAGCCTCCGCCCTTACACTGCGCCCGGCCACCGTCGCCGATGCCGCCTTGCTCGCCTCCATGCACGCCGCAAGCTGGCAGGCTACTTATCACGCACTGCTGCCCGCCGCGTTTCTCGAGCACGATGTCGCAGCCGAGCGCGCCGCCTACTGGCGTGCGCGTATGGAAGCGCCTGGCGGCGACCGACGTCTCGTGCTGATCGCCGAACTCGACACGGGCGCTGCTGCGGGGTTCGTCTGCGCCGAGCGCCAGCCTGGATCGCCGTGGGGCGTGCTCCTCGACAATCTCCATGCGTTGCCGGCACATCAGGGCATTGGCGTCGGCAAGCGGCTCATGCGCGCCGCGCAGGACTGGGCCCGCGCGCAGGGCGAAGCCCAGCTCTACTTATATGTGCTCGACGGCAACACGCCCGCGATCTCGTTTTACGAGCGCCAGGGCTGGACCTACTCGGGCTCGGAGCCCGATCGCATGGGCGGCATCGACATCACGGCATTGCGCTACGTGTATCGCCTCGACCGTATGTGAGGCACGACTCCGCCGCTTGCCTGGCGATCTCGTCATCGCGGCCCACGGGCACTATCTTTTAGGACATCTCCGATAGAGCGTCGAAAAGGGGACTGTCATCATCTGTGGCATCCCCATTTTTTCCACGCGCCGCAGGCGACTCACTTTTCGCGCCGCCGATGATATTGCCTCCCGGCGCCGGCGCCACACCGGGCTGCGAGAGATCGATGTCAACATTCCCGTTCGTTCAGGTTCAAGGCGCGCTGGCCTTGCCGCACATTCGCCCGCTTGCCCGCTTGCCCGTGTCATTTGGGCGGGAATGGGCGCTCACGCCCCCTCATTCCAGCTTGCGGGCCGAACTGCGAGCGCTTTATGCGGCCATCCTGCGCACCGTCTGCCTGAGCGCCGAAGCGTTCCGCGCCGCCGCGCGATGGGACACCTGCCATAGCCCGGCGCCGCAGTCTCATCGCCCCGTTGCCGCGCCCATTGGGTCGCAAACTGACTGCGGGCCGACGGCCGCCCGCGCCGCATACGCGGTCAGCTCACCCGCGACGTCGCTCGGACACAAGCCACCGGCAGAGCAACACAGGCTCGCTGGCGGCGCAGTCGCGATTGGCGGTGCGGCGTTGCTCGCCTGGATCGTCGCCAGTCACGCGCCTCATGAAGCGGCAACCGAAACCGGCAGCGCGAATGCTCGCCCTGTTCCAGTCACGCATCAAGATGCTTCGCGTCATCTTGCCGAAGCGCGCGCGCAGCACGAGCCCCTCGTCACCGGCCCAGTCAGGCAGGCTGCGTTGCCACCCTCTCCCCCTGCAACGTCCTTGCCGCGCGGTGCGGACTCAATGTCCGTCGAAGCGGCCGCGGTGCCAATGGCGGACAAACGGGCTCCCGTCGTTGCAGCTCCGGCGCCGGCACAGGTTCACCGGGCCGAAGCAGCAACCGGCCGCAGGCCTGCGCAAGCCAACCTGGCTGCGCGCACGAAACCCGATTTCAGTTTGCGCGCGCACTCGAAAACCGTTGCTCCCGCGCGACTAGTCCAGCGCGAGCCGCGCGGCGCCGAACGCATCGCCACGCAAACCGCGACGCAACGCAAGGTCACCGCGCATCACGATGTCCACGAATTCGCCCCCCATCGTGAAACGCGGCCGGTCACGACCCATCGCGCGCGAGGCGCCTACTCGGAAGCGTCGAGCTATTCACCCCGACAGACCGGCGCGAATCAGGCCGACGAATTCGCTTCCATCCTCGCTTATGCGAAAACGTACGCCCCGGCGCAAGCATCGACCCGGCCAGCCGTGCCGGCAGATAGCACGGAGTGGGTGAACCATGTTTCACAGCGTCGCCTCACCGAGGTCCCAGACCGGTTCGCAAAATAACGCACAATTTTCGCCACAAAAAAACCCGGCTTAAAACCGGGCTTTTTTGTGGGTCGCGTAAGAAGCAAGCCAGGCAACAAGGCGGACGACCGCTCCCGCATTCGCCGGCCGCTCCCTTCAGTGTCGCGCAGTGGGCAGGCCTGCCTCCGTCGCGCGCTGGAGCGCATCCACCTGGCGCTCCAGGTCTCGCAGTTGCGCCTGCGCCTGTGCCTTCTGCGCATTGAGCGCCGTGGCGTCGCCCTGCACTTGGCGCTGGTGGGCATCGACCCGCGCCTGTTGCGTGCGCGCGATGTCGAGGTCGGCCTGCAACCGGCGCGCGCGCGCTTCGGACAGCGCGATCACGCGCTCGATGAAGGTCTTTTGCGCCTCGAGCTGCGTGCGCCGTATCTCAACCTGGGCGAGTTGCTCGGTTTGACGCACGAAATCGGCATAGATCGCTTCCGAACGCGCTGCGTCCTGCGAACGGATCACGCGCCAGAAGTGCTTGTCCTGAAACAGCACGACGTAGTACGTCATCTCCGGCGGGTAGAAGAAGAGGCTCGCACCGTAGCTCGCGTTATAAGTCGTACGGAGTTCGACGAGTTGCGCGTCGTGAATCAGTTGCATCAGCGTGGCAACATCGCCTTGCGACGCGCCGGCGCTGGCCTGCTCATCAGGATTGCTCACGGCTGGCAGCACGCCGGCCGGCTGCGGCGTCAAGCTGCCGAGCGCCGGGCGGCTGCCCGCGAGCGGCGCCCTTTCTCCAGCCGCGGCGGGCGCGGAGCCCATGTTCGCCGCGTCGGCCGGCATGCCCGCCCATGCCGTTGCGCCCCGCTGCAGCAGTATGAGGGTCGCGGCGCTGAGCATCACACGGCGCAACGTGATCGAATGCTTCATACCTGCCTATTCCGTCCATGATTCTCAGTAACCCTTCATTATCGCCGCGGGAAAATCTCAAAAATGAGGTTTAATTTTAGATAGGCCGACGAATCGCAAGATTAGGACGATTCTTATGCGATAAGGACGCCCATCCCGAGCAGAAAGGATGCAAGCTGCGTAGGACTCCGAGGCATGGACCCAAAAGACCATGCCCCAAGGATAGCGGGGCGCGCAGGCTGCGCGCGGCCGGTATGAGATGGCAATCGCCGTGGTCGGCGATCAAAAGCGCGTTTCGCGCGCCGAGCGAAGGAAGGTGTCGAGCAGCGGCGTGCAATCGAGCAGTTCCGGGCCGCCCGCGCGGTGAAACTCGGGGTGCCACTGCACGCCCACGACGAACGGCGCTCGCCGGTAACGCACTGCCTCGATGAGCCCGTCGCCGGCCGATACGGCCTCTACCGTCAAGTCACGCCCGAGGTTTTTCACGGCTTGATGGTGGATCGAGTTGACGAGGGCTTCGCGCCTACCGGGGAACATGCTCGCGAACGTCGATCCTTCCGGGAACGAGATCGAATGGCGATGCTGGTCGTAATGCTCGCTCACGTGAACGCCGGCAGTCGGCACGTCGCTGGCGATGTCCTGATAAAGCGTGCCGCCGAATGCAACGTTGATGAGCTGGCAGCCGCGGCACACGCCGAGCACCGGCTTGCCCGACTCGACGAACTCATGAAGCAATTCGAGTTCGTACATATCGCGCACGCGGTCGCCCGGCCACTCGGGGCGCGGCGAGATTTCCGCGTAGGTCTGCGGCGAAACGTCGGCGCCGCCCTGGAGCAACAGGCCGTCGAGATGCTTCGCGTAATCGCGCAACCGGATGTTGCTCGGATGCAGCATGCCCTGGTGGCCGACCGTCGGGATCATGAACACGATGACGTCGCGCGACATCACCCAGTGCGCAATCGACTCTTCGAGGTATTGCAACGTTTTGCCGCGCAGCCCCTGTGCCCCCGGCTCCGGGTGGAAGATCCGCGCCGAGACGCCGATGCGCAGCGTGCGCTGCGTGATGCGCTGACCGGCGCGGTCGAACAGCTGCCGTGCACGCGCCGCAACGATGCGGCCGAACACCGCCCACGCCGAATCGCTCGGACGCAGATAGCGCGGCGGCTCGGGCGGAATGGCGCCGGGCGGCGGCGGATGATGGGCCGTGAAGTCGGGCGCCTGGCCAAACCCGGGGGGCGCCGCCCCAGGACGCGCCTGCGCGGCGGACCCCTCGCCAGTGCTCACCGGCTCCGTGTGCGCAGCGGGTGCGGGTGCAAACGCGCCTGCGGCACTGGTTTCGCCGATCGGGATGCGCGGCGACGCGCCGGCGGGCGCCCGCTCCGGCAGTTCGCCCGGCGTCGAAGCGGCGGACGGCTGTGCGGCAGACGGCACGGCACCTGGCGTGACGGTCGACGCGCTGTCCGGCGAGTCGGTCGACGCGCGTTGCGCAGCTTCCCCGGAAGGCGAAGCGGTGGGCGACGATGGAGCGGGAGAACTGGAAGGGACGCCAGCGGAAGTGCCCGGCGATGGACCCGTTGCGCCTGTGGGAGCGGGAATCGAGGAGGACGGGGTGCCCGCAGGGCGGCTTGCACCGTCAGGGACGCCGGGGTGGTCTGATTTGTTTTCGCTCATGACGTGGGGTCAGGCGCGCGGCGCGCGAACGAATGAACAGGGCTTGATTATCCGTCGCACCGCACGCCGCCGCCACCCCTGCGCACAATTGCTCACATTCCATCGTATGTGAAAGGCTTCCCGGGACCACGGCTGCGCGAGCGAGCGCAAGCCGTGCCGCCTGCCGATGCGGCCAGCTCAGGCATCCGGCCGTTCGTCGAAGGTCTCGCGCAACGCTATCTGCATCGACGCGTGAATCTTCACGCACCAGCGCCACAGCAGCATGGTGAGCGCCGCCGCGCACACCAGCACCCCGATGAGAAAACCCGTGGGCGGCAGGATCGTCCCGGAAAGCGCGGCCACGAGGAGAAACACGCCGAACATCGAGACCACGGGCACCAGTTCCGCTATCACATGACGGATGGCGCGCGTGAAGCGCCCAGCCTTCTCCGGGTGCACGCTCACCTCGGCGAGCAGTCGCGCGAGCGACTGCGTCTTGCGCCACACCGCAACGAGAAACGGCATCGCGAGCATGAGCGCCGCGCTCCAGAGCACGACACGCTGGACGCGCTCGTCGACGATCCAGTGCGCGAGCCAGGGCGCCGCGTAGCGCGCGCCATAAGAGACGCCGATGAAGATCGCCGAGACAAGCGCGAGATTCACGGCAATCTGGAGGACGATACGCTTCGTGAGCGAAAAGATCGTGGGCCCGTCCGAGCGCGGCACGAGGCAGCGCAGCCACTGGCTGTACATCCCGAACACGTTGGAGACGGCGGGCGGCATGGCGCGGGCGAGGCGCTGCGAGAGCGGATCGGCGATGCGGATGAGGTAAGGCGTAGTGAGCGTCGTGATCGCGGAGACGGTCACCGCGATGGGATAGAGAAAGCCGCTCGTCACCTTCAGCGTGAGGCCGAGCGAGGCGATGATGAACGAGAATTCGCCGATCTGCGAGACGGTCATGCCCACGCGCATCGCGGTGCGTCCGTCGCGGCCCGCGAGAAAGGTGCCGAGGCCGCACGACACGAGCTTGCCGAGCACGACGGCAAGCGAGATCACGGCGATCGGCCAGGCGTAGTCGACCAGCACGAGCGGGTTGAGCATGAGCCCGATCGTCACGAAGAAAATGGCCGAAAAGGCATCGCGCAGCGGCGCGACGAGATGCTCGATGCGGTGCAGATGGCGCGACTCGGCCATGACCGCGCCGATCAGGAACGCACCGAGCGCGATCGAATAATCGAGCTTCACGACGAGCAGGCAAAAACCGAAGCAAAAGCCCAGCACCGAGACCAGCAGCATCTCGTCGCTACCTACGCGCGCGACGTAGCCGAGCGCGCGCGGCACGACGAGGATACCCGCGAGCAGCGAAACGACCATGAAGAGCAGCAGTTTGCCGAGCGTGATCAGCGCGATGCCCGGCGACAGTTCGCCCGTCTGCGCTATGCCGCCCAGCAGCACGAGCATCGCGATGCCGAGAATGTCCTCGACGATCAGGACGCCGAACACGAGCTGCGCGAACGGCTCGCGCTTCACGCCCAGGTCGGAGAGCGCCTTGACGATGATGGTCGTCGACGAAATGGCGAGGATCGCGCCGAGGAACAGCGAATCCATCGTGGCCCAGCCGAACGCGCGGCCGATCTCGTAGCCCACCCACAGCATCAGCACGATTTCCGAGAGCGCGGCGACGATGGCCGTTGCACCCACCTGAAAGAGCTTGCGCAGGCTGAATTCGAGGCCGAGCGAGAACATGAGGAACACCACGCCGAGCTCGCCCATCGTCTGGATGGTCGCTTCGTCGTGGATGAGCTGGAAGGGCGGCGTGTATGGCCCGATGATCACGCCCGCCGCGATATACCCGAGCACGACCGGCTGCTTCAGGCGATGAAACAGCACCGTGACGACGCCCGCGAGCGCCATCACGACTGCCAGATCCTGAATGAAGCCGATTCCATGGTGCATGAAGACTTTCCTTACGAATTGCTATCAATGCCTTGCATGTTACCCGATGCGCAGCCCGATCCAGATTGCACGCCAGGAAAAAAGCCGACCTACAATGATGCGACCCTTGCCGGCGCCGTTCCCGCGCCTGCCGCCTGCGCAAGCATTTGGCTGATAAGGCCACCGCCCGCGCCGCCGCGCACATCGACTGCGCATTAATGGATTGTTCCGCCGCCATGACTACTGCTTCCGCCGCCGTCACTCCCACGTTCGCCCCGTTTCCGCCCCTCGCCCAGCTCGCCGCCGATCTGGCGGCGGGCCGCACGACGAGCCGCGCGCTCGCAGAAGTCGCGCTCCAGCGCATCGCCGATCCGGCGGGCCAGGGCGCGACCGTCTTCACGCACGTCGACCCGGAGCGCGTGCGCGCCGCCGCCGACGCGCACGATCGCCTGCGCGCGGCCGGCACGGTGCTCTCGCCGCTCGCGGGCATTCCCGTCTCGGTGAAGGATCTGTTCGACGTGGCTGGGGAAGTCACGCGCGCCGGTTCCACCGCGCTCGCGAACGCGGCGCCCGCCGCGGCGGACGCCGCCGCCGTCGCGCGCCTGCGCCGCGCGGGCGCGGTGCTCGTCGGGCGCACCAACATGAGCGAGTTCGCGTTCTCGGGGCTCGGTTTGAATCCGCACTACGGCACACCGCTCTCGCCCTACCACCGAGGCGTGCCGGGCGACGCGCGCGTGGCGGGCGGCTCGTCCTCGGGCGCCGCGGCCTCGGTCGCGGACGGCATGGCCGCCATCGCGCTAGGCACCGACACGGGCGGCTCCATCCGCATTCCGGCCGCGTTCTGCGGCCTCACGGGCTTCAAGCCCACTGCCGCACGCATCCCGAAACGAGGCGCCGTGCCGCTCTCGCCCACGCTCGACTCGTTCGGCCCGATCGGCAACACCGTGGCGTGCTGCGCGCTCGTGGACCGCGTGCTCGCCGGGCTCGAGTCTCACGTGCCGGCCGCGCGCCACCTCGAAGGCGTGCGCCTCGGCGTGCTGACCAACTACGTGACGGACGGCATCGACCCCGAGGTCGCCGAGACCATCGATACGGCGCTCAAGCACCTCGACGCCGCGGGCGCGATCGTGAGCGAGGTCCGCTTCGCCGCCTTCGAGCGCCTCGCCGACATCAACCGGATCGGCTTTTCGCCGATGGAAGCCTATGCGTGGCACCGCGAGCTGATTGCGAAGCATCGCGACCGGTACGACCCGCGCGTGCTCGTGCGCATCCTGAAGGGCGAGGCGGCCACCGCCGCCGATTACCTGGACCTCATCGCCGCGCGCGCGGCCGTGATGGAAGAGGCTCAGGCCACGCTGTGGTCGCGCTTCGACGCCGTGATCGCGCCGACCGTGCCGATCGCGCCGCCGCCCGTCGCCCCGCTCGTCGCCGACGACGACGTCTTCGCGCGCACCAACGCCCTCGTGCTGCGCAACCCGAGCGCGTTCAACTTCCTCGATGCCTGCGCGCTCTCGCTGCCTTGCCACCACTACGGCGCGGCGCCCGTCGGGCTGATGCTCGCCGCCGCGCCCGGGGCCGACGATGCGCTGCTCGCGATCGGCCGTGGCGTCGAGGCGGTGCTCGCGCCGCTGCGCTGATGTGCGCAAGAGCGGCACAGCCAACCCCTGTGCGCGCGCAAGGACGCGTCCCACGCCGCGCGCGACCTTCGCGCTAGAATCCCGTCACGCCGTCGCAGCCGCCCTGGCACTGCGCCAAACAACCGAACGAACGAGTCACATGAACGACGATAATGCGCTGTTGCGCCGCGAGCGCCGCCTCCTGGTCCTCCTTGGCGTGATCTGCCTCGCGCTGCTGGGCGGCGCCTTGTACTTCCAGTATGTCGAGCACCAGGACCCCTGCCCGCTGTGTATCCTGGGACGCTACTTCCTGATTCTGATCGCGGTGTTCGCGTTCTTCGGCGCGCGCATGACGAGCTGGCGCGGCGTGCGCGTGCTCGAAGCGCTCGTGGCGCTCTCAGCGTTCGGCGGCGTGCTCGCGGCCGCGCGGCTCGTCTGGGTGCAGGCGTTCCCGAGCTTTAGCTGCGGCTTCGATACCCTGCAGCCCATCGTCGACGGGCTGCCGTTCGCGCACTGGCTGCCGGGCGTATTCAAGGTGCAGGGCCTCTGCGAAACGACTTACCCGCCGACGCTGGGCCTGACCGTGCCCGTGTGGTCGCTGATCGCGTTCGCGATCGCGTTCCTCGCGGTGATTCACAGCCTCTGGCGTAACCGCCGCCGCCAGGTGTCGTGGCCCGGCATCCGCCGCTGAACGACTCGCGGCGCGGGCTGCCGCTTGTCTCTGCCGCCCGCGCCTTCGCCCCAGCTTAGCGCCCCTCCCCGCCTCATCCGCCGCCCGTCCTGCGGACGGCGTGTCCCGTTCGGGGCGACTTGCGCGCCACCCTGCGCAGCTGCCCCGGTTTGCGCACGTCATCGGCACGGCCAGGACCGTCCACGCACGAATGCCGCGCCATGCGGCACGCTGAGCGAGGCGCAGCGGCGCATCGTCATGACCCAGGCCGCATAACCCCCATCTCGCGGCGGAAATACTTTCGCGACACGAGCAGTGCTATCTTCGGAACTGGATGGCGATCTACGTGCGCGAGGCCGGCTTTGGCGCGCCCCTCCCGTAACGCGCGCCTGATCCGCAATGTCCCCGGGTTCACCATGACAACGCAAACCATCCGCTTCCTCCACCGAGGCACCGTGCACGAAGTGCACGATCTGCCTCCCACCCGCACGGTGCTCCAGCACCTGCGCGAGGACCTGCGTGCGTGCGGCACCAAGGAAGGCTGCGCGGAAGGCGACTGCGGCGCCTGCACCGTCGTCGTCGGCGAACTCGATGGCGAAGGCCGTCTCGCGCTCAAGGCCGTCAACGCCTGCATCCAGTTCCTGCCTACGCTCGATGGCCAGGCGCTCTATACCGTGGAAGACCTGCGCCAGCCGGACGGCGCGCTACACCCCGTCCAGCAGGCGATGGTCGATTGCCACGGTTCGCAGTGCGGCTTCTGCACGCCGGGCTTCGTGATGTCCTTGTGGGCGCTCTATGAGAACCAGCCCGCCGGGGCGGCCCTGCCGGGCCGCGACGAAATCGACCAGGCGGTCTCCGGCAATCTGTGCCGCTGCACCGGCTACCGCCCGATCATCGAAGCCGCCCTGCGCATGTTCGATGAAACCTGCTATCCGCGCGTGGCGCTCGATCGCGGGAGCGTCGAAGCGCAACTGCGCGCGTTGCAGCGCTCTGGCACGTTCGAGTATCGCGGCCCGGATGTGCGAGGCGCCGCGCACGGCGAAAGCACGTTCTACGCACCGCGCACGCTCGAAGCCTTCGCGACCCTGCGCGCCTCGCACCCCGAGGCGCGCGTGCTCGCTGGCGGCACCGACGTCGGCCTGTGGGTCACCAAGCAGTTCCGCGATCTGGGCGAACTCATCTACACCGGCAACGTCGCGGAGCTGAGGGCGATCGCTCGCGACGCGCAGACGCTCACGATAGGCGCGGCGGTCCCGCTCGAAGAAGCCTGGGCGGCGCTCGCCATCGATTACCCCGAACTGGCGGAACTGTGGGCGCGCTTCGCCTCGCTGCCCATCCGCAACGCGGGCACGCTGGGCGGCAACGTCGCGAACGGTTCGCCAATCGGCGATTCGATGCCCGCATTGCTCGCGCTCGACGCCACGCTCGTGTTGCGCCGCGCGGCGCGCGTGCGCGCGCTGCCGCTTGCGGCTTTCTACACGGGCTATCAAAAGAACGCGCTCGAAGCCGGCGAGTTCGTCGAGTCGATCCGCGTGCCGCGCCCCTCGCCGACGCTGCGCTTTCGCACCTACAAGATCGCGAAGCGCTACGACCAGGACATTTCGGCCGTATGCGCGGCGTTTGCGCTCGACGTGCGCGACGACGGCACGATCGCGAACGCGCGCATCGCCTACGGCGGCATGGCCGCGATCCCGCAGCGCGCCGCGCACGCCGAGGCGCTCCTCACCGGCGCACGCTGGGACGAACACGGCGCGCAGCGCGCGATGGAAGCGCTCGCCTCCGACTATCGGCCGCTCACGGATATGCGCGCGAGCAGCGCGTATCGCCTGAAGGTCGCGCGCAATCTGCTGTGGCGCTGCTGGCTCGAAACGCGCGACGATGCGCCGCTCGCGCTACGCGACGTCGACGCATTCGCGTTCGCCTTCGCCGACGACGGCGAAACGGTAGCCGCGGGAGCCAAGCCATGAACGACCAGGCCGAACCGCTCGTCATGCCCCCGCAGCACGGCAATGCGCACATCCAGGAGCCCGCCCCCGAACGCGCGCTCGGCGCGCCGCTGCCGCACGAATCTGCCGAAGCGCACGTCAGCGGCGAAGCGCGCTACACCGACGACATCCCCGAACTGCACGGCACCGTGCATGCGGCGCTCGGCCTCTCGCGCCACGCCCATGCGCGCATCGTCGCGCTGGATCTCGAGCGCGTGCGTTCGTCGCCGGGCGTGCTCGCGGTCCTCACTGCGGCCGACATCCCCGGCACCAACGACTGCGGGCCGGTCGTGCACGACGACCCGGTGCTGGCCGGCGAGCTGGTGCAGTACCTCGGCCAGCCCGTGTTCGCCGTGATCGCCACGAGCCACGAACTCGCACGCCGCGCCGCGGCACTCGCGGCGAGCGAGGACGTCGTGCGCTACGAGCCGCTGGGGCCGGTGCTCACCATCGACGAAGCGCGAAGGCGCCAGCATTACGTGCTGCCGCCACTGCGTCTCGTGCGTGGATCGCCCGTCGAGCGCATCGCCGCGGCGCCGCATCGCCTTGCGGGCAGTTTCACCGTGGGCGGCCAGGAGCAGTTCTATCTCGAAGGCCAGGTGGCCTATGCGCTGCCGCAGGAGCAGACGGGCATGCTCGTCTACAGCTCGACGCAGCACCCGAGCGAGATGCAGCAGGTAGTCGCGCATCTGCTCGGCTGGCCCGCGCACCGCGTGAGCTGCGAATGCCGGCGCATGGGCGGCGGTTTCGGCGGCAAGGAATCCCAGTCGGCGCTGTTCGCCTGTGTCGCCGCGCTCGCGGCGCACAAGCTGCAGCGCCCGGTGAAGCTGCGCGCGGATCGCGACGACGACTTCATGATCACCGGCAAGCGTCACGACGCGCTCTACGCGTACGAAGCCGGCTACGACGACGAAGGACGGCTGCTCGGCGCGCGCGTCGAGATCGCGCTGCGCGCGGGCTATTCCGCCGATCTTTCGGGCGCGGTCGCCACGCGCGCGCTCTGCCACTTCGACAACGCCTACTATGTTTCGGACGTCGAAATCATCGCGCTCTGCTGCAAGACGAATACGCAGTCGAATACCGCTTTTCGCGGCTTCGGCGGCCCGCAAGGCGCACTCGTGATGGAGGTGATGCTCGACGAGATCGCGAAGACGCTCGGCCGTGATCCGCTCGACGTGCGGCGCGCGAATTACTACGGCATCGGCGAGCGCGACGTCACGCCGTATGGCCAGTGCGTCGAGGACAACGTGCTCGCGCCGCTCACCGACGAGTTGCTCGCGTCGAGCCGCTATCGCGAGCGGCGCGCAACGATCGCCGAGTACAACCGCGCGAGCCCCGTGCTCAAGCGCGGCATCGCGCTCACGCCGGTCAAGTTCGGCATCTCGTTCAACGTGCCGCATCTGAATCAGGCCGGCGCGCTCGTCCACGTGTACCGCGACGGCTCGGTGCTCGTGAACCACGGCGGCACCGAAATGGGCCAGGGGCTCAACACCAAGGTCGCTCAAGTCGTGGCGGGCACGTTCGGTTTGCCGCTCGCGCGCGTGCGCGTGAGCGCAGCCGATACGTCGAAAGTGGCCAACACGTCGGCAACGGCTGCCTCCACCGGCAGCGACCTCAACGGCAAGGCGGCCGAAGACGCCGCCCTTGCCATCCGCGCGCGCCTCGCTGCCCTCGCTGCCGTCCAATACGGCGGCGCAGCCGAGGCGGTGACTTTCGAGAACGGCGTCGTGCGGGCGAACGGCAGCGCCATCGCCTTTGGCGAATTCGTCGAAGTCGCTTACATGAAGCGCGTGCAACTGTGGTCCGACGGCTTCTACGCCACGCCCAAGGTGCACTGGGACGCGCGCACGCTCACCGGCCATCCGTTCTACTACTTCGCGTATGGCGCGGCGGTGTCCGAAGTCGTCGTCGACACGCTCACGGGAGAATGGAAGCTCGTGCGCGCCGACGTGCTGCACGATGCCGGCCAGTCGATCAATCCGGCCATCGATCTCGGCCAGGTGGAAGGCGCATTCATTCAGGGGATGGGCTGGCTCACGACCGAAGAGCTCTGGTGGAATGGCGACGGGCGGCTCATGACGCACGCGCCGTCCACGTACAAGATTCCGGCGGTGAGCGACACGCCGGAGGCGTTCAACGTGCGGCTCTATCGCAACGGCGGCAACGACAACGCGGAGCCGACCGTGTTTCGCTCGAAAGCCGTAGGCGAACCGCCGCTGCTGTTGCCGTTCTCGGTGTTCCTCGCGATTCGCGACGCCGTGGGCGCGGCGGTGCCCGAAGCGCGCGAGGCCGCGCCGCTGCGCGCGCCCGCGACGCCCGAAGCGATCCTCGATGCGATCGACACGCTCCGGGAGAGCAGCCGAAACATGAACTAAGCGCGCGAACCTGGCGGCGCTTCGCTCACTCCAACCGCGAAGCGCCACCCGCGCGAGGCCACGAAGATCAACCGGCGGCACAGGCAACGACGTGCCGCCCCGAAGGGAGAACCGCCAGATGCAAGCCTGGCTTTCCGATCTGCAGCAACTGCTCGCGCACGGCGACGCCGCCGTGCTGGTCACCGTCGCGCGCACCGAAGGATCGGCGCCGCGCGAGGCCGGCACGAAGATGATCGTCACGCGCGAAGCGGCCCGCCACACGATAGGCGGCGGCCACCTCGAATGGAAGGCCATCGAGATCGCACGCCAGGTGCTGCGCGACGGCATGCGCACGGCGCACGCGCGGCGTCTCGAGCGCCTCGCGTTGGGGCCGAGCCTCGGACAGTGCTGCGGCGGCGCCGTGGTGCTTGCGTTCGAGCGGCTCGACGTGGCCGATCTCGGTTGGCTCGCCACGCTCGCGCGGCGCCTCGCGGCAGGCACATCGACCGTGCGTAGCGTATCATTTCGCTCCTCGCGCAACGGGACCCCGGAGGCCGAGGGCACCGCAGCCGATCCGCCGATGCTTTCCGAGCCTGAAGCGGGCGTGGAAGCGCCCGACTGCCTGCTTTGGGAAACGGGCAGCACGATGCTGCTCACCGAGACCATCGCGCCGAACGACTTTCCCGTGGTGCTGTTCGGCGCGGGCCACGTGGGCGCGGCACTCGCGCGCGTGCTCGGCACGCTGCCCTGCCGCGTGCTGTGGGTCGACGAGCGCGACGCCGCGTTTCCGACGCCCGAGGCGTTCGCGCTGCTCAACGCGCCCAACGTGGCGATCGACGCCAACGACGCGCCCGACGAAGCCGTGGACACCGCACCGCCCGGCACGAGCTTCATCGTGATGACGCACGATCATTCGCGCGACCTCGATCTGGCCGAGCGCATCTTGCGCCGCGGCGATTTCCTGTTCTTCGGCATGATCGGCTCGCACACGAAGCGCAAGCAGTTCGAGCACCGGCTCGCCGCGCGCGGCATCGACCCCATGCAGATCGCGCGCATGCATTGCCCGCTCGGCGTCGACGGCATCGTCGACAAGTCGCCTGAAGTGATCGCGATCTCGGCCGCCGCGCAACTGCTGCAGGCGATCGAGGCGGCGAAACCGGCGAGCGCGACGCAGGCCGCTGCAACCCATTCCGCGTGAAGTCAAACAGTGAAGACCCCATAAGCCCAATCGAACCGACCATGACGATCACGACTACTGCGAACGCCGTCGCATATACACAGGCGCTCATCGAAAAGTCCGCCAACGCGCCCAAGGCCGAGCTGCATATCCATATCGAAGGCTCGCTCGAACCCGAGCTGATCTTCGCGCTCGCCCAGCGCAACAACGTGAAGCTCGCGTACGACTCGATCGACGCGCTGCGCGCCGCCTATGCGTTCACCGACCTGCAGTCGTTCCTCGACATCTACTACGCCGGCGCGAGCGTGCTGCTCGCAGAGCAGGACTTCTACGACATGACAATGGCCTACTGCGAGCGCGCACTGGCCGACCACGTCGTGCACGCAGAAATCTTCTTCGATCCGCAAACGCATACCGAGCGCGGCGTGCCGATCGAGACGGTGGTGGCCGGCATCGACCGCGCGCTCGCCGACGCCGAAAAACGCGGCCTCTCGAGCAAGCTCATCCTGTGCTTCCTGCGCCATTTGAGCGAAGCCGATGCGCTCGCCACCTTCGAAGCCGCGCGCCCGCTGTTCTCGCGCTACGCGCGCCTGATCGGGGTGGGTCTGGACTCCTCCGAGCGCGGCCATCCGCCTTCGAAGTTCGAGCGCGTGTTCGAGAAGGCGCGAGCGATGGGCCTGAAGCTCGTCGCGCACGCGGGCGAGGAAGGCCCGCCCTCCTACATCTACGAAGCGCTCGATCTGCTCAAGGTCGACCGCGTCGATCACGGCGTGCGCAGCATCGAAGACCCCGCGCTCGTCACGCGTCTCGCGGACACGCGCGTGGCGCTCACCGTATGCCCGCTCTCGAACACCAAGCTCTGCGTGTTCGACGACATGACGCAGCACACGCTCAAGCAACTGCTCGACAAGGGCGTGGCGGTGACCGTCAACTCCGACGACCCGGCCTACTTCGGCGGCTACGTCAACGAAAACTACCGCGCGATCATCGAAGCGCTCAAGCTCGACGACAACGAGGTGTACACGATCCTGCGCAACGGCTTCGAAGCGTCGTTCGTGACGCCAGATGAGCGCGCCGCGCTGATCGCGAAGCTCGACGCGAACTGGAGCCGCACGGCCAGCTAGGACGCAGCTCGATTCGCACGACAAGCCCCAGCCCGGGCTGCAACACCCCTCCGGCCCGGCGCGCGAGCGCCGGATCGCGGGCCGTCTCGCGCTGCGTTTTCCGCATCGGCGCGTGGGGACCGGAGCAAGCACTGGATAACTAACTGTTTATTGGATATCGGAGACGAAGTTCACATGACTCAATCGGCTTACCGCGCAAAACAGTTGACGTTCACCGGCGACCCTGCGCAATCGTCCGACGCCGCCGTCTATGACGAGGACGGCGTCGTGATCGTCGAAGACGGCCACGTGGTCGCCTCGGGCTCGTGGTCCGCGCTGAAGTCGCGCGTGAACGAACGCGCGACGGTCCACGACCTGCGCGACAAGCTGATCGTGCCGGGCTTCATCGACACGCACATCCACTATCCGCAGACGGACATGATCGCCTCGCCGGCACCTGGGCTGCTGCCGTGGCTGAACACCTATACGTTCCCGACCGAGCGCGGCTTCGGAAACGAAGCCGTGGCAAAGGAGACGGCGCGCTTCTTCGTCGACGAACTGCTCGCCTGCGGCACGACGACGGCGCTCGTGTATTGCACCGTGCACAAGCAATCGGCCGATGCGCTTTTCACCGCGAGCGAGGCGAAGAACCTGCGCATGGTCGCGGGCAAGGTGCTGATGGACCGTCACTGCCCCGAATTCCTGCGCGACACGCCGCAAACGGGCTACGACGACAGCGCGGAGCTGATCGGCCGCTGGCACAACCGCGGGCGTCAGATGTACGCGCTCACGCCGCGCTTCGCGCCCACTTCCACCGAAGCGCAGCTGGAGGCGTGCGGCGCGCTGGCGAAAGCGCACGCCGACGTATTCATCCAGAGCCACGTGGCCGAGAACCCGGACGAAGTGAAGTGGGTCAAGGAACTCTTCCCCGGCCATCGCAGCTATCTCGACGTGTACGACCACTACGGACTGTTGCGCCGCCGCGCCGTGTACGGCCACTGCATCTGGCTCGACGACGAAGACCGCCGGCGCATGGCGCAAACGGGCGCGGTTGCCGCGCACTGCCCGACCTCGAACCTGTTCCTCGGCAGCGGCCTGTTCGACTTCGACAAGGCGGGCGCAGCGTCGATGCCCGTGACGCTCGCCACCGACGTGGGCGGCGGCACCTCGTTCTCGATGCTGCAGACGATGAACGAGGCCCACAAGGTCGCGCGCATGGGCGGTCATCACCTCACGGCCACGCGCATGTTCTGGCTCGCGACGGCGGGCGCGGCGCACGCACTCGATCTCGCCGACCGCATCGGCACGCTTGCGCCGCAAAGCGAAGCGGACTTCGTCGTGCTCGATCCGCGGGCCACTCCGCTGCTCGCGCGGCGCACCGCGCGCGCCGAATCGCTGGAAGAGCTGCTGTTCGCATTCGCCCTGCTCGGCGACGATCGTGCCGTGTTCGAGACCTATGCGGCGGGCCAGCGCGTGCACAGCCGTGACGGCACGGGCCTCTGACACTCTTTCGCGAACCATAAAAAAGACGCGCCGGACACGAGGTCCGGCGCGTCTTTTCGCACTGCAAGCGCGGCGAACGTGCCTGAATGGGCCTATTTCGCCGGGGCCGCCTGCGGGGCGGCCGAATTGCCGTGGCCCGCATCCGTCGGCGCCGCACCGGTCTCGTTTGGCGTGCCGCCGCCCTTGCCAACCGGAATCTTGACCTCCGTCACCGTGCCGTTCGTCAGCGGGAAATTCCCCAGCGCGCTCTGCACGAGAAAAGGCATCGCGCGCACGAGCGAGGGGTCGTCGCCGGAGGTGCGCGCCGTCACGTTGTAGACCTCCTTGCCGCTCGCTCTGTCGGTGATGCGAATGCCGAGCGCATGCGAATACACCGGATACGTCTGGTTCACATAGGTGGGCTGATACGGTCCCCAGGCGCCCCATGGGTTCCATGGCCCCCAGTACGGGCCCGGCCAGGGGTTGTAGAACACGGGCTGCGCGACCGTGACCGTGTCCGTGCGGCTGCCATAGGCCAGGGCCACCAGATAGTGCGCCTGCGGCTCGGCCACCAGGCGGAACGCGTGCATCGCCAGCCCGTTGGCGACGAACTGCTCGTAGGTGCTCTGCTCGATGCTCTGATTCTGCTCGGGGCTGCGTTTGAACGCGAAGGTACGCATGGCATCGCTGCCGCCGTCCCATGCGGAGAAAGCGGTCACCTGGCTCGTCACGTAAGTCGTGCACCCGGACAGCGTGAGAGCGAGCGCCGCCAGCATCAGGAGCGCGCGGCGGGTCCATCGGTCATGCATCATGGTCTTCTCGTAGCAGTGTTGCGTCAGTTGGAAGAGTGCAGTCGTGGGGCCGCCCTCTCCGATACGTTATGGCTTGCGTGTTTATTCCGGGACCGCTCCTCGAACAATCCCGGGCCGGTCGGGCGTTATCGCGCGGTCCGCGAGCCATCCAGCAGGGCCCGATCATACTGACTCGCGCCGCCGTGCGAAAGTTCGGCTGCCGGCCCGTCCGCCTGCGGGCGGCTCCCAGGCGCTGACGGACAAAGCGGCCTGAGCCTTTGTACAATGGGGCGAACCGCCGCGTTTGCGCCGTCCCGCAAGGGCAGGCGAAGCGCGCCGGGCGCCGACGCTGTCGGCCACCCGATCCACCCGATCCGACCCGCCCTGTCCAGACTATGTCCGATACCGCCACGCCCTCCGTGATCCGCCGCGAAGACTACGCGCCGCCCGCGTTTCTGATCGATACCGTCGACCTCGAATTCGACCTCGTGCCCGAGCGCACCATCGTCAAGAGCACGTTGCGCGTGCGGCGCAATCCCGATGCAAGTCGCGCAGGCAACACCAGCGCGCATCTCGAACTGATGGGCGAGCAGCTCGAATTCATCGGCGCGGCCATCGACGGCAAGCCGTACGCGAACGTACGCGTGCATGAGCACGGCCTCACCGTCGAGAACGTGCCCGACGCCTTCGAACTCACGCTCACCGGTGCGTGCGACCCGGCCGCCAACACGACGCTCTCGGGGCTGTACGTGTCGGGCGGCAACTTCTTCACGCAGTGCGAGGCCGAGGGCTTTCGCCGCATCACCTGGTTTCTCGATCGCCCCGATGTGATGGCGACCTACACGGTCACGCTGCGCGCCGACAAGACCTCCTACCCGGTACTGCTCTCGAACGGCAACCTGATCGCGCAAGGCGATCTGTCCGACGGCCGCCACTATGCCAGATGGGAAGACCCGTTCCGCAAGCCCAGCTATCTGTTCGCGCTCGTGGCGGGCAAGCTCGTGGCGCTGGAAGAGCGCATCAAGAGCGGCTCGGGCAAGGAAAAGCTGCTGCAGGTGTGGGTCGAGCCGCACGATCTCGACAAGACGCGCCACGCGATGGACTCGCTCATCCACTCGATCCGCTGGGACGAGCAGCGCTTCGGCCTCGAACTCGATCTCGACCGCTTCATGATCGTCGCCGTGAGCGACTTCAACATGGGCGCGATGGAGAACAAGGGGCTCAACATCTTCAATACGAAGTACGTGCTCGCGAATCCGGAAACGGCCACCGACGTGGACTTCGCGAACATCGAGGCCGTGGTCGGCCACGAGTACTTCCACAACTGGACCGGCAACCGCGTGACCTGCCGCGACTGGTTCCAGCTGAGCCTGAAAGAAGGCCTCACGGTGTTCCGCGATCAGGAGTTCTCGGCGGCGATGTCGGGCGGCGACGAAAACGAGGCAGCGCGCGCGACCAAGCGCATCGAGGACGTGCGCGTGCTGCGCCAGATGCAGTTCGCCGAAGACGCGGGCCCGATGGCGCACCCGGTGCGACCCGAAAACTACGTCGAGATCAACAACTTCTACACGATGACCGTCTACGAAAAAGGCGCGGAAGTCGTGCGGATGTATCAAACGCTGCTCGGGCGCGACGGTTTCCGTAAAGGCATGGATTTGTACTTCCAGCGTCACGACGGCCAGGCCGTGACCTGCGACGATTTCCGGCACGCGATGGCCGACGCCAACGGCCGCGACCTCGCGCAGTTCGAGCGCTGGTATAGCCAGGCGGGCACGCCGCGCATCTCGGTGACGACGAGCTATGACGAAGGCACGCACTGCTACAGCGTGACGCTCGCGCAGGGTTACGCCAATGGCTCACCCGCCGCGCGCGAGACGCAGAAAGGCCCGCTGCACATTCCGTTCGCCATTGGCCTGATCGGCCCGGATGGCGCCGACCTGCCGCTGCGCCTCGAAGGCGAGGCCTCGGCGCAGGGCACGACGCGCGTGCTGGAATTGACCGAAGTGCAGCAGACGTTCACGTTCGCCGACGTGATGGTCAAACCCCTGCCCTCGCTGTTGCGCAATTTCTCGGCGCCCGTCATCGTCGACTACGACTACGGCAACGACGAACTCGCGTTCCTGCTCGCGCACGACAGCGATCCGTTCAACCGCTGGGAAGCGGGCCAGCGCCTCGCCACACGCGAGCTGCTCGCGCTCGCGGGACGCGCCACCGCGAATCAGCCGCTCCAGGTAGCCGACGCGCTCGTCGACGCATTCCGCCGCGTGCTGACCGACGAATCGCTCTCGCCGTCGTTCCGCGAACTGGCGATCATGCTGCCTTCGGAAACCTATCTCGCCGAGCAGATGACGGAGTCGGATCCGGCCGCCGTGCATGCCGCCCGTCAGTTGGTGCGCAAGCAGTTGGCAACGGCGCTCAGGCGCGAATGGCTCGCGGCCTACGAACGCAACGTCACGCCGGGCAAGTACGAGCCGACGCCCGAGGCGGCTGGCCGTCGCGGGCTGAAGAACCTCGCGCTCTCGTATCTCTCGGAACTCGACGATACTGCGCAAGCAGTAGGCCTCGCCACCGCCCAATACGAGGCCGCGAACAACATGACCGACCGTTCGGCGGCGCTCTCGGCGCTGCTGAACGCGCAGGCGGCCACCGGCGACGATGTCGCGAGCAAGGCGCTCGAAGACTTCTACGTTCGCTTCGAGAACGAACCGCTCGTCATCGACAAGTGGTTCGCGCTGCAGGCCACGCAGCGCGGCACCGCGCAACGCCCGACCATCGAGACCGTGCGCGCGCTCATGGGCCACCCGGCGTTCAACATCAAGAACCCCAACCGCGCGCGCTCGCTCATCTTCAGCTTCTGCGCCGCGAACCCCGCTCAGTTCCACGCGGCGGACGGCTCGGGCTACGCGTTCTGGGCCGATCAGGTCATCGCGCTCGACGCGCTCAATCCCCAGGTCGCCGCGCGCCTCGCCCGCAATCTCGAATTGTGGCGCCGCTTCACGCCCGCGTTGCGCGATGCGATGCGCACGGCGCTCGAGCGGGTTGCGAGCGAGGCGAAATCGCGCGACGTGCGGGAGATCGTCGAAAAAGCCCTGGCCTGATCAGACGCAATGCGACCCAATGCGCGGCGCTTCCAGGCGCCGCGCGATAGCCAGTCGACCGACCACTCAACCGGCCTTCGCGCCGGTTTTTTTTGCGCATTTTTTCGATTATTTTCTGGCGGCGCGAGGCGCGCCGTCACCGGGCGAAAGCCTGCACCGGTAAGCCGCGCCACGTCCGCGCGCGAGATTTGCTGATCTGTGCGGCGGGCGGTCACAGGCGAGCGGGTAGAATTGCGCTATTCCCAAGCGCATCCGGAGTACCGCAATGGCTTTGCAACGTCGCACCACCCTCACCAAGTACCTGATCGAGCAGCAGCGCCAGCACCGCAATCTGCCCGCCGACCTGCGTCTGCTGATCGAAGTCGTCGCGCGCGCCTGCAAGGCGATCAGCTTCAACGTCAGCAAGGGCGCGCTCGGCGACGCCCTCGGCACGGCCGGCAGCGAGAACGTCCAGGGCGAAGTCCAGAAGAACCTCGACATCCTCTCGAACGAGATCCTGCTCGACGCCAACGAATGGGGCGGCAACCTCGCCGCGATGGCCTCGGAGGAAATGGAAACGTTCTTCCCGATTCCGGCCAACTATCCGAAGGGCGAATACCTCCTCGTGTTCGATCCGCTCGACGGCTCCTCGAACATCGACGTTAACGTGTCGATCGGCACGATTTTCTCGGTGCTGCGCTGCCCGGACGGCCAGCAGGCGACGGAGGAATCGTTCCTGCAGCCCGGCACGAAGCAGGTCGCCGCCGGCTACGCGGTCTACGGCCCGCAGACGGTACTCGTGCTCACGACCGGCCACGGCGTGAACTGCTTCACGCTCGACCGCGAGCTGGGCTCGTGGGTGCTCACGCAAAGCGACATGCGCATTCCGGAAGACACGCGCGAGTACGCGATCAACGCCTCGAATGCGCGCCACTGGTATGAGCCGGTGCAGCAGTACATCGGCGAGCTGAACGCGGGCAAGGACGGCCCGCGCGGCGAGAACTTCAACATGCGCTGGATCGCCTCGATGGTCGCCGACGTGCACCGCATCCTGAACCGCGGCGGCATCTTCATGTACCCAGCCGACAAGCGCGATCCGTCGAAGCCGGGCAAGCTGCGCCTGATGTACGAAGCAAACCCGATGTCGTTCATCGTCGAACAGGCGGGCGGCGCGGCGACCAACGGCGCACAGCGCATTCTCGACATTCAGCCGCAAAGCCTGCACGAGCGCGTTGCCGTGTTCCTCGGCTCGAAGAACGAGGTCGAGCGCGTCACTCGCTATCACCAGGACGCGAAGAAATAAAAAGATGAGGAAAGGGCTTGCATAGTTCGCTGCACTTTCCTATAATCTTTCTTCTCTGATGCGCGCCGGAATAGCTCAGACGGTAGAGCAGCGCATTCGTAATGCGAAGGTCGGGGGTTCGATTCCTCTTTCCGGCACCAGGATTCAAGCAAAAAGCCCAGTCTTCGGACTGGGCTTTTTGCTTTGCATACCGACAAGAATCTAGCCGCGTTCACGCTTCTCACGGAGGAAGTCGATGAACACGCGCAGTTTGGGCGGCAGCTGGGCACGCCCAGCCATATAGAGATAGAAGCCGGGAAACGATGGGCACCACGGCTCGAGCACCCGCACGAGCCGGCCTTCATCCAGCGGCGCGCGCACGTAGTCCTCGATCACATGCAGGAGACCTGCACCCTGCTCCGCGGCGCTCACCATCGTGCGCAGATCGTTCGTCACGAAGCGGCCTTCGGTGAGCACGTCGAACACGCGCCGGGGGTCGCCCGGCCGCGCGAACTCCCACCGATAGACACCGCCTGTAGCGAAGCGATAGCAAAGACAATCGTGCGCAGCCAGATCATCAGGCGTGACGGGCGGCGCGTGGCGTTGGAAATAGTCGGGCGAAGCGACCACGACAATGCGGATCGGGCCTCCGATCGGCACTCCCACCATGCCCGGCGCAACCGATTCGCCAAGGCGAATGCCCGCATCGAAGCCCTCGCCGACCAGATCGGCAAAGCCGTCGTCAAGGGCGAGTTCGAGTTTGATTTGCGGGTAGCGCGCCATGAACTCGGCGAGATGCGGCATGACGAGCAACTCGCTAGCCACGCGCGGCAGGTTGATGCGCAACGTACCCGCGGGTTCGTCGCGCGAGGCGTCGAGCGCGTCGAACGCCGCCTCGATCTGCGCGAGTGCGGGCTGGATGTTCGCGAGGAACTGCACGCCTGCCTCGGTCAGCGCGACGCGGCGTGTCGTGCGATTGAAGAGCCTCACACCGAGTTGCGATTCGAGCGCGCGCACGGTTTGCGATAACGCCGACGTGGAGAGGCCCGCGGCAGAGGCGGCGCGCGTGAAGCTCCCATGCCGCGCAACGGCCGCGACGGCAAGCACCGCTGGAAGACGGCCGGCCAGGCCCGACGCAGCTGGCACGGCCGGCATGGCTGGCAGATGGGCAGAAAGTGGGTTCATGGCACCTCGATTGTGAAGTCTGGCTTCACAGTCCTTTCACGTGCAGCCGATTTTTCCACAAAAAGGAAAGGCGCATGATGACTTCGCGTTCCACTCACCTCTTGAGGCAACCGCCATGAAACTCGATAGCTATACGCTCCTCGGCCGCTCCGGCCTGCGCGTCAGCCCGATCGCCCTCGGCACCATGACGTTCGGCACCGAATGGGGCTGGGGCGCCGACGAAGCCGCCGCACAGCGGCTCTTCGACCTCTATGTCGATGAGGGCGGCAATTTCATCGATACCGCCGATCTCTATACCGAAGGTACGAGCGAAACCTGGGTCGGCCGCTTCACGGCGGCGCGCGGCCTGCGCGAACGGCTCGTCATCGCGACCAAGTACACGTACAACGCCCAGCCGGGGAACCCGAACGCCGGGGGAAATCACCGCAAGAACCTTCTGCGTGCGCTCGATGGTTCGCTCAAGCGTCTCGGCACGGACTACATCGATCTCTATTACCTGCACACCTGGGATCGCATGACGCCAGCGGACGAAGTGATGCGCGCCATGGACGACGCCGTGCGTGCAGGCAAGATTCGCTACGTGGGTCTTTCCGATGTGCCCGCCTGGTACGCTGGCCGCGCACAGACGCTCGCCGACTGGCGCGGCTTCGAACCCGTCGCGGCGATGCAGGTTGAATATTCGCTGATCGAACGCAACGCGGAACACGAATTTGCGGATCTGGCTACACAGCTCGGCATGGGGTTGGTGCCGTGGAGTCCACTCGGCATGGGCGTGCTATCTGGAAAATATCGGCCGTCGCAGGCGGGAGCGCAAGGCACCCAGGGTCCAGGCGGGGTCAGCGGCACGGGGCGCCTGCAGACGGTGGGGCCGAAGCCGCCGCCCGGCTTCGACAAGCTTTCGCCGCGCAACTTCGCCATCGTCGGCGAACTCGAGCAGGTTTCGCATGAGGTCAACCGTCCCATGGCGCAGGTTGCGCTGAACTGGCTATATCAGAAACGCGGCGTGGCGAGCATCATCGTCGGCGCGACCAAGGCCGCGCAGCTCGCGGAATCGCTCGGAGCACTCGACTTCACGCTTGCCCCCGAACTGCTCGCGCGCCTCGATGTCGCCTCGGAGCCCGCGCACCCGTTTCCCTACTACATGTTCGCGGACGGGCACCAGTCGCGCATTCATGGTCAGGTGAACGTGCGCGCGGCGCCCGCGAATCACGCCCACGCGCAACGCGTTCCCGCGCCGACGGCGGAACCGACCTGACGAATTATGGAAGTGCATGAAGACGGGGTACTGAGACCGCTTTACGAACGCTCGATCGTTAAACACCGGCGAATTGACATTGCGCAAACAATTAATAACGAACGAATGGGATAGAAACAGGCGCTTACATAGTTTCGGGCTTATTAACGTTTGGATGTCAACGGCCAGGCATAATAAATCGTTGTCGTTGTAAATGCATGGCGGGCGCTTCCGCCGCGGGCTTGCACGAGCTGCGGCGCCGCGCGGCGAGCGCGGCATGGCGTCGCGGGCCGGTTGTCAATCCGCCCAGCGTGCGACCGAACCGTGTTGTTGGCTGCGCGGCAGAGCGGCGGCCAGACATCCAGGTCGCATGCTGCAGTGCAAAGGACATCTGAACATTATATTCCTGCACCGTTAATCGATTGCATCGATGTGCGTATTAAGCAACACGCGCGCGGGAAAGGCACTGTTACGGTAAGCGGGGCTAGCGCAGGAGAAGCGCTGAGTCGGATAATCGGCTTACACAGGAGAAAGATCATGGACGCCAAACCGCCAAGAATTCCGACCCCGGACCAAGTCTTTAGCCCGGATCCGGAACCGGTGGCTGTCGAGTTTCTCGGCGACGAATTGCCCGCTCATGTGCGGGCGTTTCTTGACGAGCAGCGTAAGGCACACGAACAGAAGTGACGGGAAATGCCCACGTTCGCGCAACGCGTGATCACGCGCAGCCGGCGTTGATGTGCAAGTCGATACGCGTGACAGGGGACGCGTGTCGAGCCGTGCGCGACCAGGCGCGGCAGCGCTATCCGGTCGATCCAGTTGGCGTGCTCGCTCGCGTAGGCGCCGCTGAGTTCTCGTCGCCTCGCGCACAGCAAGCATAGTTGAGCGCAAGCAGGCCATAACCGGCTATGCTTCGCTTTTCATTGCCGGCGTCTTTCTTTCACTCGATGATCTCCCTCACCCGCGCAAGCGCGCATTGCGCTGCTGCGTTGCTGTTCGCCCTGCCGATCGCCTCCGCGCGAGCTGACAGCGACGACACGGCCCTCACCAACCTCGTCGCACTCGTTTCGCAGCGTCTCGCACTGGCCGCGCCGGTCGCGCAGTGGAAGTGGCAGCATCAGAAGCCGATCACCGATACACCGCGTGAAGACGCCTTGCTCGCCGACGTGCAAAAGCGCGCGGCGGTTGCCGGCGTCGATCCGGCGTTTGCTCGCGTGTTCTTCCGCGATCAGATCGACGCCAGTACGCTAGTGCAGAAGTCACTGTTCGATACCTGGCGAGCGTCTCAGGCGCCGGCCAACCCAGCCCCGGATCTCGCCACGGTCACGCGACCGCAACTCGATCAGCTCACCGGGAGGCTGATCGGTGCGCTCGCGCGCGTGCAGCCGCTGCGCGGCGCGCCGGATTGCCCGGCACGCGTCGCGCGTTCGGTCGAGAGCTGGAAGGAACTCACGCGATACGATTCCGCGCACGCGAAAGCAATGAATCAGGCGCTAGGCCATGTCTGCGAATCGGGCGGCGTAGGCGGTATGGCGTGATCGCGATACGCTAGCTGAAAACCGCCGGCGCTAAACCTGGCTTGCGAGGCCATCCGCTTCCGAAAGCTGCAGCACCTGCACGCGCAGGCCGCGCTCGAAGCGGCTCTGCAGAATGCGCCACGTCGAAAGCTCGAACTCCGGCTCGACGCCCTGTTCCACCTGCGACTTTGCCGCGGCCGCAGTCGGAAACGCGCCTACATAGCACCACCGGTCGATCAGGTGGTAAACATCCGCGCCGTTAGTCGTGTCCTGTTCCTGCACGAGCACGGCGCCGACAAACGGCCAGGGCGCTGCGCCGAGGTCGGCCGGATCGCGCCTCGACACGCGCGGCACGCGGTTGAAAGCGGGCTTGAGCGATGCGATCCATTGCGCCTCGACGAGCAACGCGCCGAGCTCGCCGCCGGTCGGACGCCATTCCACCCTGCGCACCTGCTGCGCCATCCGCTGTTCGCGCGAGGAGCGCCGCTCGCCGCTGAGATGTGCACGCACACGCTGACGCACCCGTACGCTGCGCCCTACGTACAGCGGCACATCGTTTTCGCCATAGAACGCATAAACCCCGTGGCCTGCAGGCGCCGTATCGATGAGGTCGTCGGTGATATCGCCGGCCAGCACATGACGGCGCGTCGTGCGCTCGATCTGCGCCGCCAGCACCTCGGCGCCGACCAGCCCTGGCAGGCGCTGCCAGAACTGCCAGAGAAGGTCGGCATCAGCCAGTGCGCGATGACGGTCCGAGGGCACGAGCGCATGGCGCTCGACCAGCGCATCGAGACCATGGCGTTTCTCGCCCGGGAACAGCGCCCGGGAGAGGCGTACGGTGCAGAGCACGTCGGGGTTGAAGGAATAGCCGGCGCGCTCGAACTCGGCGCGCAGAAATCCTCGGTCGAAGGCCGCGTTGTGCGCGACGAAGAGCTTGCCCGAGAGGCGCTCGTGAAGTTTCGCGGCAATGTCGGCGAAGACCGGTGCACCGCGCACCATCTGATCCGTAATGCCGGTGAGTTGTTGAATGAAGGGCGGGATAGGCTGACCGGGATCGACGAGCGTGCTCCATCGTGTCACCTGCCCCTGCGCCACCTCGACGACGCCAACCTCGGTAATTCGATGCTCGCCTACCGAGCCGCCTGTCGTTTCCAGATCCACGAAAACGAGAGGCAGTTCGCCAGCAGCGGGTGCGGCGCTCAAGGAACATTCAAACATGGTGAAACGGCAGCACAAAATGAATAAGGAGCAAAGTATGCACCGTTTGGACGCGGTGCGGCTACGACTCGCGGCACGGCCGGCTCAACCCTTCACGTTTTCGCGGTAACCAGAAGCAGGGAATACGGACGGCCCCAGGGTTTTCCCGATTAAATGCGCCGCTGTAAATAACAGAAACTCACTTTCATCAAAATATCAATATGTCAAAAACAAAAAACCCCAGGTATTTTCCCGGGGCTCGATGCTTCAGCGGCGCGCACACGACGAGCGCCCGCACTTTCGTTAGAGCGGCTGGATGTTCGCGGCCTGCTTTCCCTTCGGACCGACCTTGACGTCGAACGACACACGCTGGTTCTCCTTCAACGACTTGAAGCCGTCGGCACGGATTTCCGAGAAGTGCGCGAACAGATCGTCGCCGCCGGCGTCAGACGTGATGAAGCCAAAGCCCTTTGCATCGTTGAACCATTTGACAATACCGGTTTCCATGTTTCAGTTTCCCTCGAGATTTAATGACGCGGGCATTAACCTCGCGCCGTAATACACTAGCCAACTTCCGCAATCCTCTGCGTCGAGCAAATCCACGACCTGCAATTGAAGGGGAACGAAAATCAGCCTTGCCGTTATACGGGGAACGCCTTTCGCCAGTCAAGCGAATTTTTTATAACAGGATTCCCGTTTCAAAGATAAAGCGGTTCGGATCAAAGCGTCTCGAGGAAAACGTATGCGATCCAAATGAACATGACGCAGGTCATTATCACCCTATTATCTCGACCAAGTCATTGGCACCGGAAAAATTTGCCGAAATGTAACCATTCGTGTCAAACGTAAGTGTTTCTCCCGGTTGTTCGAGTAATACATTCAATTCATGATGCTCATTATGATCGGCATCGGAGACTCATCATGCTGACGACTCTGCGGCAATGGATTCATTGGCTCGTACAAACCGAGGGGATTACGCCGACGGCGGAGGAAGCCGAGACCTATGGCGCATGGCACGGGGACCATTGGCACAACCTGCTGTGTTCCCCTATGGACGCGAGGCACTACGTGATGGAAGACTGGAGCATGCAGCCAGAGCCGCCCGAAGTGAAGGCTAGATAAGGGTGCGTGGCGCGTGCGCGGTTGATGGAGGCAAAAAAAAGCGCGGCTTGAAAGGCCGCGCCGACAAAGGTTTGGAGATCTTTTTCGTCAACGAAAAAGTCTGCTTCGGAAAGCAGCACTTGCAGTATAGCTGGACACACGTCCGACGATTAAGCGCGCGGGGCACAACCATGTGTTACCTCGAACGCAATAATCGAGAAAACGGGACGTTCGCTTGTTTTTCGCGGTCGATTGTTGTCGCGGTAGCACAACGCTCATGCGGTTGACAGTCGCACACGCCCAACCCGAAATCCGCCGAAACCCCTTATCCAGCGGGGCTTGAGGCGCGCCAGATAATCATTTCCAATATCGCAATACATTATTGCGTAAATCGGAATCCCCGGTCTTCGAGCACCCTCTCTACACTCTGCCTGTCTGGAAACCGACTCGGACGGATTGGCTCGGACGGACTGTCTCGGACGGACTGTCTCGGACAGATTGTCTCTGACGGATTAATTCGTCCCATGCGAACTTGCCTCTCGCTGCGCTTCGCGTGGACGGTTTCCCAAACGGGGTTCAACGAAACCCATCTCTGTTCTCGGAGTTTACAAAGATGAAAAAGACTCTCATGGTCGCTGCCCTGTCGGGCGTTTTTGCAACGGCTGCACACGCGCAAAGCAGCGTTACGCTGTACGGCCTGGTCGACGCAGGCATCACCTACGCAAACAACGCCGGTGGTCACAGCCTCTGGAAGGCGACGAGCGGCACGGTCAACGGCAGCCGTTGGGGCCTGCGCGGCTCTGAAGACCTCGGTGGCGGTCTGAAGGCCATCTTCACGTTGGAAAATGGCTTCAACATCCAGAACGGCACGCTGGGCCAGTCGAGCCGCATGTTCGGCCGTCAGGCTTTCGTGGGTCTGGCTAGCAACCAGTTCGGTGCGGTCACCCTCGGTCGTCAGTATGACTCCGTGGTCGACTACCTCGCACCGCTGTCGAACACCGGCACGCAATACGGTGGCACGATTGCCGCTCACCCGTTCGATAACGACAACCTGAACAACTCGGTCCGTTTCAACAACACGGTCAAGTACTCGAGCATCGACTACGCTGGCTTCAAGTTCGGCGGCACGTACTCGTTCTCGAACAGCACCAGCTTCGCGAACAACCGTGCATACAGCTTCGGCGCCAAGTACAGCTGGGGCGGCCTGAACGTTGCTGCAGGCTACCTGCAAACGAACAACGACATCAACAACCTGCAAATGAACTCGAGCTCGTTCTCGGGCGCGCAGGCCGGTGACTTCACGTTCGCAGCAGGCCGTCAGCGCACGTTCGGCGGCGGCGTGAACTACACGTTCGGCCCGGCGACGGCTGGCTTCGTGTACACGCAAACGAACCTGAGCAACGCAGTCGGCATCTCGGCGGCGCAGTCGGGCAGGTCCAACGGCCTTGCCTTCAACGCCACCAGCGCGCGCTTCCAGAACTTCGAAGGCAATATCCGTTACGCTCTGACCCCGGCTCTCAGCCTGGCTGGCGCGTACACGTACACCCGTGGCAACTTCGGCGGCGGCGAGAACCCGAACTACAACACGGTCGCACTGCAGTCGGACTACGCACTCTCGAAGCGCACCGACGTCTACCTGCAAGGCGACTGGCAGCACGTTTCGTCGAACCCGCAGAACATCGGTGCGTACCTGAACGGTCTCGGCTCGGCATCGACCCGTCAAGACCAGGTTGCTGTGACGGTTGGTATGCGTCACCGCTTCTAAGCAGCACACGGCTGGCCGTTTCGGCCGGCACACTGCAGCTGAAAAGGCACCCTCGGGTGCCTTTTTTCATTTCTACCGCGGCTTGCTGCTCACGCGCCGGGCGGCGGGTAGCGCACGTCGAGCACGTCGATGGGCTCCGGCCCCGCAGGGGTATGCAGCGTGACCTGATCGCCGATCTTCGCTTTCAGGAGCGCGCGCGCGACGGGCGAGATCCAGCTTACGTGACCTCGGTCGAGATCGACTTCGTCGATGCCGACGATCGTGATGGTATGCGCCTCGCCGTCCTGCGTACCGTACTCGACGGTGGCGCCGAAAAACACCTGATCGACACTCTCCTGCCGGCTGCTGTCCACGACTTCAGCGAGATCCAGCCGCTTCGTGAGGAAGCGGATGCGGCGGTCGATTTCGCGCAGGCGACGCTTGCCGTAGATGTAGTCCCCGTTTTCGGAGCGGTCGCCATTCGAGGCCGCCCACGAGACCAGCTTGACCACTTCGGGCCGCTCCTCGTCGATCAGATGGAGCAGTTCGCTGCGCATGCGCTCATAGCCGGCGGGCGTGATGTAGTTCTTCGTGCCGGCGGGAATCTCGGGGTAACCGGTTTCGAGATCGTCGTCGTCGCTATCGGTCGATTCTTTGACAAAAGCCTTGTTCATGATGGATCACTGCTGTGCATGTTGCTGTGCGTGTTTCTGTGCATGCGCTGGCTCGCTGATTTGCTGCCTCGCAGCCGACCTGACTGACCGGATACCGCCAGCGTACACGAACCTCGGCCCAGGACAAATCGCGATAAGGGTCTTCCCTTTTTTTGAACCTTTGCTATAATCTCACTTCTGCGTGCGGCTGTAGCTCAGTTGGATAGAGTACTTGGCTACGAACCAAGGGGTCGTGGGTTCGAATCCTGCCAGCCGCGCCACTTATTCGAAGCGTTTCCCAGTTGCTGTTCGGGAAGGGTTTCAGGCAGTATCGTGTTGTACCGCGTGTTGTACTGCTTTTGCGTGCGGCTGTAGCTCAGTTGGATAGAGTACTTGGCTACGAACCAAGGGGTCGTGGGTTCGAATCCTGCCAGCCGCGCCACCAATCGAAGGGCCTTTCCGAAAGGAAAGGCCCTTTGTCTTTTTAGCGCCGATAGCCGAGTCCCCTGCCCCCGTCTTACCGATCGAAGGCGACTTAAGGTGATCTAAGGCGACCTAACGCGGCGCAGCCCCAATGTCGCCGATCTGTGCGTCAGGACGCGGCAAATCCTCCACATCGCCAATGGCACTAGGCTCCGCCACGGGCTCCATGCCCGAACCGATCAGCGTTTGAGGCTGGCGCAGCATCTCCCCGACAGTCTCGCCAAAGCGGCTCGCCACGAACGCCCGCAGCAATGCCTCGCGCGTCGTCTCTCCGCGGGCCTCGACCACGCGAGGCTCGCCCTCGAACTCGGCCACACATGATGCGGGGTCGCCTTCGCGCAGTTCGACGCGTCTGGAGCGATCGAGCACCACGCCCGCCGCTTCCCACGAGTCGGTGGGCATGAAGCGGCCGTCCCAGGGGCGCCCGCGATCGTTGCCGCGCACGGCAACCGTCTCGCCGCTGTCCGTGAAATAGATCTCGCGCACGAAATCCGGCAAGCTGCGCGCGACCCAGTAGTCGAGCGCGAGGCCGGTCAGTTCAGCTACATTCATTTCGTGTCCCTCGTTGCGGGTCACCGGAAGATCGCGCCATGACCGGTATGCCCGAAGGCTGCCGCAAATATACGGCCGATGCGATAACGCTAGATTACCGCGCCGGGCGCCTCATGACAGCGGTCCGCGTCACGCACCACGGCCGCACGGCGCATGCGCCCAGAGCTACGCATCGATCAATAATCGGCGCGCTCGCGGTCGATGCGCATACCGCCATCATGGCGATGGTGACCTTCGTCGCTCGGACGCTCGCGCGCTATGCGCATCACGTCCGGATTCGTGCGCACGCGGCGCATGACATTCGCGAGGTGCACGCGATCGCTCACCTGAATCACGAAGCGCAGCAGGTTCGACTCCTGGGCGAGATCGTCGTCCATGGCGATGTGCACGATATTGGCGTCCGCCGACGTGATATCGGCAGCCACCCGCGCGAACACGCCCTTGGTGTTCTTGACGAGCACCTTCACCGCGACGTCGAACAGGCGCCCCGGCTGCGGCGCCCACGCCACGTCGATCCAGCGGCCCGGATCGCGGCGATGGATGCGCTGCGCGACGCGGCAGTCCGTCGTGTGGATCGCCATGCCAAGCCCGATGCCGATATAACCCATGATGCTGTCGCCCGGAATCGGACGGCAGCACGCCGAAAGCTGCACGGACATGCCTTCCGTGCCCGTGATGACGACCGGCGGTGCCGCAGGCGCGTTCGGATCGCGCGGCGGATGATGGTGCTCGGGGTCATCGGCGTCCTGGCCGCTCATCAGCACTTCGATGCGCTTGGCCATGACGGCCGCCACGCGCCGGCCGAGGCCGATGTCCGCGAAAATTTCCTGGCGGTCCTTGTTGCCGGTCCACAGAACCAGCTTCTCCCAGACTTCCGGCGTGACTTCCGAAAGCTGATAGCCGTAGCCCTTGAGCGCTTGATCCACTAGCCGCTCGCCCAGTTGCACCGACTCCGTGAGACGCATCGTCTTCAGATAGTGCCGGATCGCGGAGCGCGCCTTGCCGGTGCGCACGAAGCCTAGCCACGCGGGGTTCGGCTTGGAGTACGGCGCGGTGATCACCTCGACGATGTCGCCGCTCTTCAGTTCCGTGCGCAGCGGCAGCAGTTCGTTGTTGATCTTCACGGCCACGCATTGATTGCCGAGGTCGCTATGGATCGAATATGCGAAGTCGAGCGCCGTGGCGCCGCGCGGCAGCGCCATGATCTTCGACTTGGGCGTGAAGACGTAGACGGCATCGGGGAACAGGTCGATCTTGACGTGTTCGAGGAATTCGCTCGAATCGCCGACCTCGCTCTGGATGTCGAGCAGCGACTTGAGCCACTGGTGGGCGCGCTTCTGCACGTCGTTGAGGTCGGCGCCGCCGTTCTTGTAGAGCCAGTGCGCGGCGACCCCCGCTTCGGCGATCTCGTGCATCTTGCGCGTGCGCACCTGGAACTCGATGGGCGCGCCGAACGGGCCCACCAGCGTGGTGTGCAGGGACTGATAGCCGTTCACCTTGGGAATGGCGATGTAGTCCTTGAACTTGCCCGGCACCGGCTTGTAAAGCGCATGGAGCGCGCCGATGCACGTGTAGCACTCCAGCGCCGATTCGACCACGACGCGAAAACCGTACACGTCGAGCACCTGCGAGAACGACAGCTGCTTGTCGCGCATCTTCTTGTAGATGCTGAAGATGGTTTTCTCGCGGCCCGTGACTTCGGCATCGATCTTCGCGTCGGCGATCGCGCGCTGCACCGCTTCGAGAATCTTGCTCACCACCTCGCGGCGATTGCCGCGCGCGGCTTTCACCGCCTTTTCGAGCGTGGCGTAGCGATTCGGATTGAAGTTCGCGAAGCTCAGATCCTGCAGTTCGCGATAGGTGTTGTTCAGGCCGAGGCGGTGCGCGATCGGCGCGTAGATGTCGATGGTCTCGCGCGCCACGCGGCGGCGCTTCTCGGGCGGCACCGCGCCGAGCGTGCGCATGTTGTGCAGCCGGTCGGCGAGCTTCACGAGAATCACGCGCACGTCGCGCGCCATCGCGAGAAGCATCTTGCGGAAGTTTTCCGCCTGCGCTTCCTCGCGATTGCGAAACTCCATCTTGTCGAGTTTCGACAGGCCATCCACCAGTTCCGCGACCTTGGGACCGAAGCGCTCGGCGAGTTCGGTCTTGGTCACGCCCTGGTCTTCCATCACGTCGTGCAGGAGCGCGGCCATGATCGACTGCGCGTCGAGCTTCCAGCCGGCACAGATTTCGGCAACGGCGACGGGATGGGTGATATAGGGTTCGCCGCTCTGGCGATATTGCCCGAGGTGGGCTTCATCGCTGAAGTGGAACGCCGCCTTGACCTCCTTGATTTCCTCGGGGGTGAGGTAACCGGAGAGCGCTGCGGTCAGATTGGCGATGGAGACGACCCCGTGCTTGCGGGGCTGCTCCGGCGTCGCAGTCGGTCCGAACAGATGTCGAAACGACTGTTCGAGGACCGCGTCGATGTAATTGCGCGCGGGGCTCGCAGTCTCGGCTTCCTGGTCCACTTCCGTGGCCGGCGAGGGCGTGGTGCTCATGTTCCCCTCCGTATCAGGTTTCGCGTTGACGATTCAAGCCGGTTGTTGCAGTTGCGCGGCACGAACTACATGATTAGCGCAGATGCGTGCGAAGGCGCCCTTAGACGGGCACCTTCTTCAGCATCTCGAGGCCGACCTGGCCAGCCGCGATCTCGCGCAGCGCGACGACGGTAGGCTTGTCGCGGCTTTCGATCTTGGGCGTGTGACCTTGTGCGAGCTGGCGAGCGCGATAAGTCGCGGCGAGCGCCAGTTCGAAGCGGTTCGGAATCTGTTTCAGACAGTCTTCGACGGTGATGCGGGCCATGTCGGGTTCCTTCTCATTCTCAGCAGATTCTTATTCTACCTTATGTGCCCGATGCGCCGGGCTGCGGGTGGTGGATACCGAGCTGCACGAAGAGCTCGGTATGCCGCGCATATTGCGAAGCGAAGCGCAAGCGCGTTGCGCTCACGATATTGCGCAGCTCCTGCAGCGCGCGATCGAAGTTCTCGTTGATTACTACGTACTCCGATTCGCTTGCGTGCGCAATCTCGCTGCCCGCTGCCAGCAGGCGTCGCGTGATGACGTTCGGCTCGTCTTCGCCGCGCTTTTGCAGACGGTCGGCGAGCGCTTCGAGCGACGGCGGCAGGATGAAGATTTCCACGGCATTGCGGAACTGCTTCTTCACTTGCTGCGCACCTTGCCAGTCGATTTCGAGCAGGACGTCATGGCCGATCTTCATCTGATCTTCGATCCACACGCGCGAGGTGGCGTAATAGTTGCCATGCACTTCGGCGCTCTCGAGAAACTCCCCGGCAGCATGGCGCGTAAGGAAGTCGTCGACGGTCGTGAAGTGGTAGTGCTCGCCATCGCGCTCCTTCGAGCGCGGCGCACGCGTCGTGTAGGAAATCGACAGGCGAATCGCACTGTCTTCGGCGAGCAGCGCGTTCACGAGCGTCGACTTCCCCGCACCCGAGGGCGCCACCACCATGAAGAGGTTGCCGGGATACATCCCTGCGTACGGGTTGCGCTTCTTGTCCTGCGGCTTGTCGGTCATGTTCGTTGCTTCCTTCATTCGAGATTCTGTACCTGCTCGCGCATCTGCTCGATGAGCAGCTTGAGCGTCATCGAGGCGTCCGCCAGTTCCTTGGCCGCCGCCTTCGAGCCTAGCGTGTTCGCTTCGCGGTTGAGCTCCTGCATCATGAAGTCGAGGCGCTTGCCGACACGGCCGCCCTTCTCGATCACATGGCGCGTTTCGTTCAGATGCGCCGTGAGACGCGAAAGCTCTTCGGCGATGTCGATGCGAATGCCATAGATCGTCACTTCCTGGCGGATGCGCTCGGCAATTTCTTCACGGGAAATGTTGCCGATGCTGCCGCCGTTACCGTTGCTGTCCGGCGCGACGATGCCGAGCGCCTCCTGCAGACGCTCCACGATCTTCTGCTGATGCTTCGCGATCAGTTCCGGCACGAGCGGCGTGATGCGCGCGACGATCGCTTCCATTTCGGTGACGTTCGCGAGCAGCATGTTGGCGAGCTGCGCGCCTTCGCGGGCGCGCACTTCGATCAGGTCGGCGATCGCCTGCTTGCCGCAGCCGAGCACCGCGTCGCGCAGCACCTCGGGGGCGACACCGCTCTCCGCCAGCACGCCGGGCCAGCGCAGGATCTCGCCGGTGCGCAGGTGGCCCGATTCGGGGAACGCCTCGAGCACGGCACGCTCGAGCACGGCGAGCTGGTCGAGCGCTTCGCGGTTGAGCGCGCCGGCATTGGCGCCCTGCTCGCTGCGCTGGATGTTGATGCGGATGTCGACCTTGCCGCGCGAGAGCTTCGTCATCAGCATCTCGCGCAACGTGGGCTCGCACACGCGCACGTCTTCGGGCATGCGGAAGTTCAGGTCGAGAAAGCGCGAATTCACCGTGCGCAATTCCACGGAGACACTGGCGCCGCCCGTGCCCGATGCCGCAGCGAGCTCGCGCGTGGCGCTTGCATAGCCAGTCATGCTGTAAATCATGGTTCGTCTCGCGAAGGAGCCGTGACGACGTGCGGCGCTCGCGCGGGTCACGGCGGAGGAATCGAGGCGCCCGGCGTGTAGTCGCGAACGGACAATTACGCAGGGCGGAGAAACCGCATTATCCCATTTTTGACGTCGCACTCCCTCTCGCGCAGGCCGCATGGCCCGCCCGGCCGCAACGCGCTCCTTGCCGGCTTCCCGCTGGCTTCCAGCCGCGCGTTCGTGACCCGCGCGAAGGCGGTAAAATTACAGTTTTCCCTTCCCTCGTTTGCCTCGCGCACGCCCCACAATGATCCAATCCAGCCAGCGCCCCTCCGGCCGCGCCGCCGACCAGCTTCGCGAAGTCCGCATCACCCGCCACTACACGAAGTACGCCGAGGGTTCGGTGCTCGTGGAGTTCGGCGACACGAAGGTGCTGTGCACCGCGAGCGTGTCCGAAAGCGTCCCGCCCTTCCTGCGCGACAAGGGCCAGGGCTGGCTCACCGCCGAATACGGCATGCTGCCGCGCGCCACCCACACGCGCAGCGACCGCGAAGCCGCGCGCGGCAAGCAAACGGGCCGCACGCAGGAAATCCAGCGCCTGATCGGCCGCGCGATGCGTGCGGTGTTCGATCTCGAGGCACTCGGCGCGCGCACCATCAACCTCGACTGCGACGTGCTGCAGGCCGACGGCGGCACGCGCACGGCGAGCATCACGGGTGCGTTCGTTGCCGCGCACGACGCCGTTTCGAAACTGCTCGCCACGGGCCGCATCGAACGCTCGCCGATCACCGACTACGTGGCGGCGATTTCGGTGGGCGTGTACGAAGGCATGCCGGTGCTCGATCTCGACTACGACGAAGACTCGCAGTGCGACACCGACATGAACGTCGTCATGACGGGCTCGGGCGGCATGGTCGAAGTTCAGGGCACGGCCGAAGGCGCGCCCTTCACGCGCACGGAACTGAACGCGCTGCTCGACCTGGCGCAAAGCGGCGTCCGCTCGCTGATCGACAAGCAAAAGGCGGCGCTGGAGATCGCGCATGGCTGATTCGCAAGCTAAAACGGCGGAGCAAGCGCTCTCGCGCGTCGTGCTCGCCTCGAACAACGCGGGCAAGCTGCGTGAGTTCGCGGCGCTGCTCGGCGCGGCGGGGATCGAGCTGGTGCCGCAAGGCGCGCTCAACGTGCCCGAAGCCGACGAACCGCATCCCACCTTCGTCGAGAACGCGCTCGCCAAGGCTCGTCATGCGGCAAAGCTCACGGGGCTGCCCGCGCTCGCCGACGACTCGGGCCTGTGCGTGCGCGCGTTGCGCGGCGCGCCCGGCGTGTATTCGGCGCGCTATGCGCAGCTCGCGGGCGGCGAGAAGAGCGACGCGGCGAACAACGCGCTACTCGTCGCGAACCTGAAGGACCACGCGGATCGCCGTGCCTATTACTACTGCGTGCTCGCACTCGTGCGCCATGCCGACGACCCCGAGCCGCTCATCGCCGAGGGCCGCTGGCACGGCGTCGTGCTCGATGCGCCGCGCGGCGACAACGGCTTCGGCTACGACCCTTACTTCTACGTTCCCGCGCTCGAAGCAACGGCCGCCGAACTCGATCCGGCGCTCAAGAACGCGTCGAGCCACCGCGCGATCGCCTTGCGTCAACTGCTCGCGCGCCTCCAGGAGGAAGCGTGAGTCAGCAGCATCAAACGGGCATCGACGTGGTCCGGTCGTTCACGATGCCTGGCAGCATTCGCCTGAGCTCGCTGCCACCGCTCGCGCTCTACGTCCATTTCCCGTGGTGTGTGCGCAAGTGCCCCTATTGCGACTTCAACTCGCACGAGTGGAAAGGCGAGCGCTTTCCCGAAGACGATTATCTCAGTGCGCTGCGCGCCGATCTCGAACAGGCGCTGCCGCTCGTGTGGGGCCGCCAGGTGCATACGGTGTTCATCGGCGGGGGCACGCCGAGCCTGCTTTCCGCGGGAGGGCTCGATCGCCTGCTTTCGGATGTGCGCGCGCTCCTGCCGCTCGACGCCGATGCAGAAGTCACGCTCGAAGCGAATCCCGGCACGTTCGAGGCCGCGAAGTTCGCGCAGTTTCGCGCGAGCGGCGTGAACCGTCTCTCGGTGGGCATCCAGAGTTTCAACGAAGGGCATCTGAAGGCGCTCGGCCGCATCCACGACGCGGCGCAGGCGCGCCATGCAGTCGAAGTCGCGGCCAACACCTTCGACAATTTCAACCTCGATCTGATGTTCGCGTTGCCGCAGCAGACGCTCGCAGAGTGCCAGGCCGACATCGAGACGGCGCTCTCGTTCGCGCCACCGCATCTGTCGCTCTATCACCTGACGCTCGAACCGAACACGCTCTTCGCTAAATTCCCGCCCGCGCTGCCCGACGACGACCAGTCCGCCGACATGCAGGACTGGATTCACGAGCGCACGTCCGGCGCGGGATACGGACGCTACGAGGTTTCGGCTTACGCACAGCCGAACCGCCAGTGCCGGCACAATCTCAATTACTGGCGATTCGGCGACTATCTGGGAATCGGCGCGGGCGCGCACACGAAGCTCTCGTTTCCGAACCGCATCGTGCGCCAGGCGCGCTACAAGCATCCGGCGACCTTCATCGAGCAGGCGCGCGCGGGCACGCCGATCCAGGAGGAGCACGAAGTGAACGCGCGCGACTTGCCGTTCGAATTCATGCTCAACGCGCTGCGACTCGTGGAGGGTTTTCCGGTGCATCGCTTCATCGAGCGCACGGGCCTGCCCATCACGACGATCGAACCGGCGCTGCAGGAAGCCGAACGGCGCGGGCTCATCACACGCGATTACGAAAAAATCGCGCCGACCGAGTTAGGGCAGCGCTTTCTGAACGATCTTCAGGCGCTGTTCCTGAAGGATTCGCACTGAGGTCGACGCGTTGATCGCTTGGGCGACTGCCGCCGCGCCCACGTTTCGGGTTACAATGCGCGGCTCCGGAGGTGTGGCAGAGTGGTTGAATGCACCGGTCTTGAAAACCGGCGAAGGGGTAACCCTTCCGTGAGTTCGAATCTCACCGCCTCCGCCAGTCCCAGACACCTGGCCTTGTCACACGATGCCGTGCCAGCGTTCGGAAAAGGCCCTTCTGTTTCGCCCCGCCTCTCTTCTGTTTCGCCCCGCCTCTTGTAGCTGCCGCCGATCCTCTGAATGCGGTTCCGCCCGAGACGACGCGGCGACTGTGGCGGGAACGATAGTCAGGACTGCCATCCATCTAGTCTGGCAGGACCGCAGCGCGATGCGAATCCCGTTTCTCATCGCATCGTCCGGTCGATCGCACCACCAGGGGGCCCGAGAATAAAGGGTCGAAGCGATTACTCGCGCTGCCCAACGTGCAATCGCCCATCGAATCCACTAGGTGAAAACCCTAATCATGAGGTAAAATCCTACCGATCGATGGGAAAAATCACCATGCCGCACCAATACCAACTGCTCGAAAAATTCGCGTTTTCGCTCGTCGTCCTATTTGCCGTGATGTGCTCGAGCTACATCGCATGGGAAAGCTCGCCCGATCTTCGCGAGAACTTCCAGGTCGGCAAGGAATTGTTCCTCAAGAGCGGCGAATATTCATATGCCTGTGCGACGACCGTCGCCGACCCCTGCGCGCAGTTCCCCGTCGAATAAGCGGTAAGCCCCGCCTTGCATCTCGTCCCTGCGCGCGTGCCGTGTGCGACGCGGGACACTGCTGATTGCTTCCCGCTGCGTATCGACTAAGCTCAATTCAGGTTCCGCCACCGAGCTTGTTCGAGATGCTCATCTGCGTACACGGTTCTTGCGGTTCGCCATCACCTCGCGCCACCCTCGCACGGCGCCGAGGTCTGGTTTTGCTGCTCGGCGTCCTCGGGTGCTTCGGCGCCTGCACGATCACGCCGCCGCCCAAGCCGCTCGTCGCCATTCCCCCCGCGGCAATCAACAGCGCAACACTTGACGACTACCGCGCCGAAGTCGCGAAACACATTGTCGAGCGCAACCCGTCGTATGTCCTGCACGGCACGCCTCAGGCCATGCTGCGCTCGCTGGTGGTCGTCTCCTTTACGGTCGATCGCAACGGTCAGATCGTCAAGTCATCGGTGTTCCGCACCAACGGCGACAACGACGCCGAAATCACCGCCCTGGCGACGCTGCGCCATGCCGCACCGCTCCCCCCGCCACCGGGCCGCCTGCTCAACCCGGCGGGCCAGCTCGAGATGTTCGAGGACTGGCTCTTCAACGACAACGGCAAGTTCCAGCTACGCACGCTCGCCTCTCCGCAGGCGCAGAACTTCCAGTGACGAACGCGGCCTGCGCCGGCGCCTGAGCACCGGCTGTCGCTTTCGCTCGTCTTGCGCCTGCCTTGCTGCCCGGCGCGCACGGTCGTTATAATTTTTCGCTATCCCCGCCGGCACCCGCCGGCCACGCCTCCCGCCACGCGTCATCCACGCCGCCGCGCGAGGCTTCGACCGCGCTTCCGTCCGCCTGCGCCTATCGGCGCGCGCCATGGCCGGTCAGGAAACCGCACGCTGCGTGGGCGCTGTGCGTTGCATACCGGCAAAGCGTCGTCGGCTGACAACCTCCGCCGGAGCAGCGGGCGCCACGCATGCGGCCGCCACGCTTTCGAGCCCGAACAAAGACTCCCGCGCGCCCTGGCAAGTCCCAGGCGCCAGCGCGCGTCACAACGACTGGAGACCCTTGAATGTCCACCTCCCCCATTTCGCCCGCGCGCGCCGATCAGGCGAGCACGGCGAAGCAGCAAAGCACGGCGCGCGTGATATTCGCGAGCTTCATCGGCACCGCGATCGAGTTCTACGACTTCTATGTGTACGCAACGGCCGCCGCACTCGTGATCGGCCCCGTGTTCTTCCCCCACGGCTCGGCCACGGCGCAGGCACTCTCGGCGTTCGTGACGTTCGGCATTGCATTCGTCGCGCGGCCGATCGGCTCGTTCATCTTCGGCCACTTCGGCGACCGTATCGGCCGTAAATCGACGCTGGTGGCCTCGCTGCTCGTCATGGGGGTCTCCACCACGCTGATCGGCTTCCTGCCCGGCTTCGACGCGATCGGCAGCCTTGCACCGGTCCTGCTGTGCATCCTGCGCTTCGGCCAGGGCATCGGTCTCGGCGGCGAATGGGGCGGCGCGGCGCTTCTCGCGACCGAGTACGCACCGCAAGGCAGGCGCGGCTGGTTCGGCATGTTCCCGCAGCTCGGGCCGTCGGTCGGCTTTCTCGCCTCGAACGGCCTCTTCTTCGGGCTCGCTTCGACGCTCTCCGACCAGCAGTTCCGCGACTGGGGCTGGCGCGTGCCGTTCATCGTGTCGGCGGTGCTCGTCGCACTCGGTCTCTACGTGCGTCTCAAGATCGCCGAAACGCCTGCCTTCAAGGCCGCCGTCGAGCGCGAGGAGCGCGTCAAGGTGCCGGTCGCGACGTTGCTCTCGAAGCACTGGGTGCCGACGCTGCTCGGCGCGCTCGCGATGGTCGTGTGCTACACGCTGTTCTACAACGCCACGGTGTTTTCGCTCTCGCACGGCGTGACGGCGCTGCACATTCCCCGTCCGACCTTCCTCGGCATGCTGTGCATTGCGGTGGTGTTCATGGGCATCGCCACGCCGATCTCGGCCCGGCTCTCCGACCACTTCGGCCGCAGGCCGGTGCTGATCGTCGGCTGCATGCTGGCGATTCTCTCGGGCTTCACGATGGAGCCGCTGCTCGGCAGCGGTGCAACGCCCCTCGTGCTGCTCTTTCTCGTGATCCAGCTGTTCCTGATGGGCGCGACCTTCGCACCGATGGGCGCGCTACTGCCCGAGCTGTTTCCAACGAGCGTGCGCTACACGGGCGCGGGCGTGGCGTACAACCTGGGCGGGATTCTCGGCGCGTCGGTCGCGCCGTATATCGCGCAGGTGCTGGCCGCGCGCGGCGGTCTCTCGTGGGTTGGCGCCTATGTGTCGATCGCAGCGTGCGTGAGCCTCGTCGGTGTCCTGTGCATGCGTGAGACGCGCCACACGTCGCTGACATAACACATCACGCCTCAGCGAAAAAGCGGAGTCCGCCTTGCGGACTCCGCTTTTTTTGTGCTCCTTCATCGCGCTTTTTGGTCGCTTTGGGCGCGCGCGAGGCGTGTCTATACTCGAATCGACAGGCGGGAACGAATCTCGGGGAGGCGCCGACGATGAACCTGCATCTGACCAACGCGGACATTGTTCTGATCATCGCCCTCGCCCTGGGCATCTCACTCCTGCTGGCGTTCCGCCTGCGCACCGCAAGTTGGCGCGCCGTGTTGCTCGAAGCGTTGGCGGCGAACGCCGCGGCAATTGCCGCGGTCGTCGCAATCGAAATGCTGCTCGCTTGAGGTCCACCGCGGACAGTCACGCCGCTGGCGCCACCCGGTCTGGCGGACCTCAGCGATAGTAGTAGCCGTGATGGTAGCCGCCGCCGTAATAGCCGCCGGCCGGCACCACGATGCAGCCGCCCAGCGAAGCGGCTAGCAATGCGCCAGCGATGAGGGTAAGCGTCAATCGTTTCACAGTGTTCCCCTTCGAGTCAGTGTCGATGTCCGGCCATGCGATATCGGGCGGGACGGTTCAGATTGAACACGACGGCGAAGGCGTGAGGCGTTGCAATTTGTAAGCAGCGGTATGGCCCATGTAACAGCCTGAGCGTCAAACCGCAGCGGCAGGCGGGCCAGACGCGCGCCTGCAATACAGACGCGACACTTTTAACAAGCTCGTAATGCAGAAAGCGCGTAAGACGACGCCGCGAAAACGCGCGGCGCGACGCGAAGATTCAGGCAGCGCGAGCGCGCGAAGGTTGCGTGGATGTGCCGCCGTCACGCGCAGGATAGATGCGATCGACGGCATCGATCGCCACCTGCACGGGCGGCACATGATGGCCGTCGCCGATCGAGATCGAGCGATTGGGCGCATGCACGCCGCTGTGCCCGGCGTCGGTCGACACGAAGACCATCACGGTCGGCTTGAGCAGCGCGTGGCTCAGATGCACGAAGCCTGTATCGGTGCCGACCACGAGCGCGCAATCCTCGATGCGCTGCGCGACCTGCGAAACCGTCAGGCGCGGCAGCACCGTCGAGCCCGGTATGAGCGCCGCGATCTCACGCGCTGTGGCGTGCTCGGCGTCGGAGCCCCACGGCAATTCGATGCGCAGGCCGCGCGCAACCAACGCATTGCCCAGTTCGCCCCAATGGGCGACCGGCCACTTCTTCTCGTCCTTCGATGTCGCGTGAAAGAACAGTGCCGTGGGCGCGTCGGGCGCGGGCAGCGCGGTGCCGTCGCGCGGAATGCGCATCTGGAAGTCGGGCGGCGTGTCGACCGTGTAGCCGAGCGCCTCGCCGGCGCTGATGCGCAACCCATGCCACGCATTGCATTGCGGACGCGGACCGAAGCGCCCGTTGTATGCGAAGGCCGCGCCACGCTCGCCGAGATCCTGCGAGAGATAGCCGAAGCGGCGGCGCCCGCGCGCGATAAACGCGATGATCGCGCTCTTGTACACGCCGTGAATATCGATGATGGCGTCGTAGCGCTGGGCGCGCAGTTCCGAGATCGACGCCCAGATCGCCTTGAGGTCGCCCCAGCGGCGCGCTTTCTTGAAACGGCGCAGCGGCGCGCAGAGCACGCGGTCGACGCCCGCGTTCCAGCGCACGATATCGGCGAAGGCTTCGTCCGCGGCCCAGTCGACCTTCACGCCTGGAAATGCGCGCTGCACGTCCGCAACGACCGGAAGCGCTTCGACGATATCGCCGAGCGAAGTCACTTTGACAATCAAAACTCGTTTCATTGTGCTGCGGACCGCAGGTCCGATGCTCCAGTCTGCCAGTAATTTCCTGAGATTTTAGCCGACTAACCTTGCGGCAGCCTGAGGAAACGTTGGTGAGAACGAGCGATATCGGCCCTTTTTTCAAGACCCGGCGAAACGTCGACAACGCGCCGCAAACATACCGGGCCCCACACGCCACTGCGCGTCGAGCCCGGCATGGACGATCCGCGAGGGATCGACAAAAGCGGTCAACGGATCACGCTAGTAGATCACGACCGGCGCGGGTCTCATGTACATCGGCCGCGCCGGCACGACGATGCAGCCCGCCAGCGTTAGCGCGAGCATGGCCGCCGCGAGCAGCTTTTTACTCATGATGCGCCCCCTCCCGGCTCGTCAGGCGGCCCAGTGACCTTCGACCCAGTGCCAGTTCGGGCCATGCGCGATCCAGTGTCCCGCCACCCAGTGATACCCCACGCGCCCGGCCTGCCAATGGCCCCTCACCCACACGTACCGGCCGTGGTCCCAACGCCAGTGGCCTTTGTCCCATACGTAGCCCACGCGCGGCGCCGGCACCACTTCCACGCGCTCGACGGGCGGCGGCGCGCTCGGCTCGACAACGACGATTTCGGCGAATGCGGGAGCCGCCACGGCGCACGTGCCGGCGGCGAGGATCGCAGCCTTCGCGATGAAGAGGCGAATGGAGTTGTTCATGTTGATCACCCTTGATTTGGACGCCGTGATTGGCGTCACCCGATCAATGCGCGAGCACGGCGCGGCGCTGACATCGGCGGTGTTACGGCACAGGGTGAAGTGAAACCGGATATTTCGGCAAAGGCGCGCGCAAAGGCGGAAGCGATACGACAAACGGCGCGCGCAGCGCAGCAGCTGCGCGCGTTGAATCTCAGGCCTGCGGAATCTCGATCTTGACCTCGAGCACTTCGAGATCGTCCTGACGTTCGAGGCTCACGCGAATGTCTTCGTCGGAGATCTTCACGTACTTCGAGATCACCGCGACCAGTTCGCGTTGCAGGGCCGGCAAATAATCGGCGGGCGGATGGCCGCCTGCGCGCTCGTGAGCAATGATGAGCTGCAGGCGTTCCTTCGCTACCGAGGCGGACTTCTTCTTCTCGCCGAGAAAAAACGAAAGAAACGACATGACGTGCGCCTCCTTTACTTGCTACCGAAGAGGCGCTGGAGCAGGCCCGGCTTCTGGTAATCGGTGAAACGAAGCGACTTGTCCTCGCCGAGAAAGCGCGACACGACGTCCTTGTACGACTCGGCGACATCGGTGCCGTCCATATGCACGGCAGGCAAACCCTGATTCGATGCGTGCAGCACCGCTTCCGATTCGGGAATCACGCCGATCAGCTCGATGCGCAGGATCTCCTGAATGTCGCTGAGCGACAGCATCTCGCCCTCGCTCACGCGCTTCGGGTTGTAGCGCGTGATGAGCAGGTGCTCCTTGATCGGGTCCTTGCCTTCGATCGCCCGCTTCGTCTTCGACGACAGCATGCCGAGGATACGGTCCGAGTCGCGCACGGACGACACTTCCGGGTTCGTCACCACGAGCGCTTCATCGGCGAAGTGCATCGCAAGCAGCGCGCCCGACTCGATGCCCGCGGGCGAATCGCACACGATGTACTCGAAATCCATCTTGCGCAGGTCCTCGATCACCTTTTCCACGCCTTCCTTCGTGAGCGCGTCTTTATCGCGCGTCTGCGAGGCCGGCAGGATGAAGAGGTTTTCGCACTTCTTGTCCTTGATGAGCGCCTGATTGAGGTTCGCCTCACCCTGGATCACGTTGATCAGGTCGTACACGACGCGGCGCTCGCAACCCATGATGAGGTCGAGATTGCGCAGGCCCACGTCGAAGTCGATGACCGCGGTCTTGTGGCCGCGCAACGCGAGGCCCGATGCGAAACTCGCGCTCGTGGTCGTCTTGCCGACACCACCCTTGCCCGAAGTCACCACAATGATTTTTGCCATTCCCTTACCTTGCGTTCGTCAGTTTCTCAGTTTGGTCTCATCGTGCCCTGCTCAAACACGCGCGCATTGCGCGGTTTGCGTGCATGCGCCCGAACAGGGATCAGGTGAGCCTCAACGGTTCGATCAACAGCTTTTCTTCCGACAGCCGGACTTGAGCCGGCTTGCCTCGCACATCGTCGGCGAGCGGCACTTCAGTGGTACGGTAGATGCCTGCAATCGAAATCAGTTCCGCCTCGAGGCTCGTGCAGAAAATGCGTGCGTCGTGGTTGCCGTGCACGCCCGCAAGCGCGCGGCCGCGCAACGGCGCGTAAATGTGGATGTTGCCTTCGGCGATCACTTCCGCGCCGTTGGACACGAGGCCGAGCACGACCACGTCGCCCTTCGCGTAGATGCGCTGGCCCGAGCGCAGCGGCCGGTCGATCACGAGCGTGGGTTCCGCGCGCGCGCCCGATGCACCGGCGTCGAGCGTCGCCGCCGCGGCGATATCGGCGGCGGCGGGATCGGCTTCGGCGGAAAAGAGTTCGGGCTGCGCAGGGCTCGCTTGCGATACGGCCGCATCTGCGGCAGACGCCGGGGCCGATGCCTCGCCCGCGCTCGCCGGCTCTTCGCCGCCCGGCTTCCCACCCGCGCCGCGCCGGTCGCGCGCTTCGAGGAACGGCAGCCCCGCTTTCGCGGCCCAGTCGTGCTGCCCGGGTTGCGCGACCACGCCCACCGGGCGCATGCGCACGCTCTCGAGCAGACGCGCGATGTCGCCAAGCGCCACCTCCTCGCCGTCGGCGAGACGCCGCACGTCGATCGCGACGGTATCGTTGGCGAAAAATTCGGGCGTCGCCTCGAAGCGCCGCGTGAGCTCGGCGCGCATGGCATCGAGCTCGGTCGTCTTGACCACGAACAGAAGCGTATCGACTGAACCGCTCTTCAGTTCAAAATATGGCGATTTCCTGGGCGACATGGCGTTCGGCTAAAAATTTTGCGTATTTTACAGGCGCGGGCGCACACGGCCATTATTTTTCATGGTGTATTCGGCCAGATTCGCCGCCGAATTCGCCGGCACAGACGGGCACGCAACTATGGGCGCAAGAAAACGCGCGAGGCGCGAGCGCACGCATGCGCACGCGATCGGCTTGGGGTTCTATTCGCAGGGAGGTGAGACGCGCGCGCGGCTGCACACAGCAGCGCCCACGTCATCCATTACGGCGACGGCGCAGACTGCGTGCGCCCGCCAACGGCGCGCATCAGCAGCGTTTCCCACTGCTCTGGCTGTTGCTCGCTACGCGCATGATCGCCGGTGGCGACGAAGCCGAGACGCTCGTAAAAGCGCATAGCCGTGGTGTTGGTGTCGGTCACCCAGGCGTAGACCTCGGTAGCGCCTTCGCTCACGAGCCAATCGATGGCGCTGTTGACGAGCAGTTCGCCACCGCGCAGATGACGTACCGCGGGCGCGACCCAAAGCGCCGATACGAACGCGCGGCGCGCCGGCGCGCTCTCGAAGCTCGCGCCGATCAAACCGGCCGGATGGCCCTCGGTGTAGAGAATGAACGACGTGCTCGTGTGCGAGTCCGCATGCCGGGCCGCCGCGGCGTCGAAAACGGCCGCATCGGCGGATAGCGCGTCTTCGAGCGTGTCGCCGAATGCATAAGGCGCGTCGCGCAGCGAAGCCGTTCGAAGCTCGCGGAGCACGGCACCCTGATCGGCGGCGGTACGGCGAACGGTCAGTGACGGACTCATGCAGTCGTAAACCCCAATAAAACGCTAACGCGTAGCTTTAACCGAACTGGCTTGAGAGTCAAATCCTTATTGGAGAAGTGCCGGCACACGACGCCCGGCGCGCGAGCCTTGACAGACGGCCCCAGAGGCCGCACAGCCGCGCTCACGGGGCCTCGTAGCCGCCCGTGCCGTCCGGCCAGGGCGTGAGCAGCTCGTAGCCGTCGTCGGTGACGGCGACCATGTGCTCCCACTGCGCCGAGAGCGAACGATCCTTGGTGACGACCGTCCAGCCGTCGCGCTGCACCGTCGTGCCGGCGCGGCCCGCATTGACCATCGGCTCGATCGTGAACACCATGCCAGGTTTGAGGCGCACGCCCTGCCCCGGCTGGCCGTAGTGCAGCACCTGCGGTTCCTCGTGGTAGACCTTGCCGATGCCGTGGCCGCAATACTCGCGCACGATCGAGAAGCCGTCTGCCTGGGCGCGCTTCTGGATAGCGTTGCCGACATCGCCGAGCGTCGCGCCCGGCTGCACCTGACGGATGCCCGCAAGCATCGCCTCGTAGGTCGTGTCGATCAGCTGGCGGCCGACCGTACTCGGCGTGCCGACGCAGTACATGCGGCTCGTGTCGCCGAAATAGCCGTCCTTGATGACGGCCACGTCGATGTTGATGATGTCGCCGTCCTTGAGCACCTCGTTGCGGCTCGGAATCCCGTGGCAAACCACGGAATTGACGGACGTGCAGATCGTCTTCGGAAAGCCGAGGTAGCCGACGTTGGCGGGCACGGCCTTGAGCCTGTTGACGATGTAGTCGTTGCAGATGGCATCGAGGTCGTCGGTCGAAACGCCGGGCTTCACGTGTTCGCCGATCATCGCGAGCACGTCGGCGGCGAGCCGGCCCGAAATGCGCAGGCGGGCGAGATCGTCGGCAGACTTGTAGGTGATAGGCATCAGTGGGCTGAAATGGGGCGCGGCAGCGCAAGAAGACGCTTCGCCGCAAATTCAAAGGAACGATTGTACCGGCGCTGCAGCGCTGACGGCGCCGCAACCCGTGGCGGGCCGGGCACCGGATTCTGCTATCTCCAGCTGTTCGAGCGCAAGCCACTGTCACGGATGTAAAACATCTTACATCGCGAATCGGCGGTGCGATCGCACGCCTCCGGGAAAAGTAGATCGCGATCGCGACGTTGGGCTCGCCCCGTGCGAATGGCAGGACGCATAGACAAACGGCACGCAACCAGTGCGACGCGCCGCTGCATCTGAAAAGCAAAAACCCTGCAGCGGGCAAGCACGGGTTTTCTGAATTTGGCGGATAGGGGCGACTTAGCCGAGCGGGGGCATACAGTCTCGAACAAGGTCGAAGCTGCCTGAGACCACACGGATTTGCTCGAAAATGCCGCCCGAGGATGAAAAAATGAGCGGCGTTTGTACTGCCTGAATGGTATCCATCGCCCATTGGACCGGCATCACGCCGTTTCGGTGGGGCGGTCCTTGGCGGCATCGGCGTAATACTTTTCCCCGTCGCAGTACAACCCTCGCGGGTCATACAGCGCGCACGGCCACGAAGTGAAGTGCGCCACGGAATCGTGGACATACTCTGCCAGAAGACTATCCACGGGAGCCGGGACAGGCGCGCGGTTGTCCCATGCGCCGAGAATCAGGTCCTCGTATGCCGTTCGCTGGCGGGGCTGCGGCGGCGGCCAGTCGCGATCACCCGCAAGGCGCTCGATCGGGTTGCGCAGAAATGCAACCCGGTTCGCCAGCCGGCGCTGTTCCGCAATCAACTGCTTTGCCTGTTCAAGCGGGCGAGGCGGAATGTCATAGGTCCAGGCAGTCGGGGCGCAAGCGGGATGGCTGGCATCGGAGGCGGCCGGCACGCTCGCGCAGACAGAGGCACTGACTTTTCCATGCAGGCGCCCAAGCACGCGGGCGTCGCTGGGCTGGCGGTCGATCCCGCCGCGCCACTGAAAATTCAGGCGGCGGTGGGCTTGCATGAGTAATTCAACGTCGTCGCCATCGGCGGCAGGAAGTACCGACATGTAGCCCTGGTACAGGTTCGCCACCGGGTCGTTGTCGGCCAGGATGTAATCCTCGCGCAATTTCGGATCGAGATTCTCTGGCAGCTTCAGCAGAACCCCCGCGCGTATCGCGTCCGCCAGCATATGACGCAAGGGAATACGCGACAGCAGGTTGCTGCGCCCCTGTTCGTGCGGCCCGTATCCGCCGCCCACGTCCGAATGTACGCCCGGATACACCACTTCCTCGCAGTTCGCCGGATAGGCCCGTCCCACCCGGACCGAATCAAGCGGGAAAGCCCCACGGACCTCATGCGCCGACACGTAATGTACGCATCGCTCGACCTCGGGCGGAATCGCCAGTTCACTGGCCCAGTCGAGGTGCAGAGTCGGCCCGCCAACCGACGCCACGGTATCGAACAAGCCCATGAACTTGATCCTTACAGGCGTACATTCGCCGTTGCGCGCTCGCCAGATCAGTCCGTTTTCCGTCCGCTCGCATTTCTTTTCTATCAACTGGCGCACGAAAGCCCTAGCTTCCGTCGCGCCGCGCGAGAAGCCGAAGACGGCGACACTGATGAACTGCATGCATTTCCAGGCGGCGGAACTCCATTCAATTTCGAGGATTCGCGAGAATTCGGCCAGCGCATACTGGATGCGCATGTCGCCGCCCTTGCCAAGGCCCAGCCCCAGAGCGCCGCCCCGGTCGTCGGAAAGCTTGTCGGTATAACCGACAAGCTTGGGGACCATGAACGGGGTGCCGACACCCGGAATGTAAATCGAGGAAGCCCCTTTACCGACACGATCATCGAAAGCCGCCCGATAGAGCTTGGCAACGTTTGACAGTCGCCCTAACGGGGCGTCGATGTCGAGGTTGTTGCCTGTACCGTCGAAAAAAAACGAGAGTTTTGGATAGAGGCGGCACTTGGTATCGCGAAGCGAAATTGGTCCCGCCTTGTTGGCGGGCGACGATAACTCCCGCATGTTTTTCATGTCACCAAACATTGCAGTGCTCTGAAGCCCGTCGTCCGTGATGGGCGCGCCAGCCTGGCGTACAGTCATGATGTAGCGGTTCCCTTGTTGTCATTTGTCGGCGCAACCGGAAGCCGAAGGCGAAAACGCCAGTTCGACGGTACTTAGATCGCGGAAAATTACGCAGGCGTAGGCGTCAGCCTTGTACGGGTCGGGGTCGTTATGTGGCCCCTTGGATGGGAAATGAAGGACAACGGTGTGGGATTCATCCGGCTTCGTCATTGCCTTTGTCTTGGGGTCTTCCTCCCAGCCCCACGTCCACCTGACCGTAACGGGCTCGCCCCAGTCCTTGATGCCTGGATAGCAACAGGTAATCTTGCCCCCGCCCCCATGACTGCTTACATCCCCTGCCCAATACTTGTCGACGAAGATATTGACGGCGTAACGATCCGTGTGATTGATCGGCACCATTGACAGCGCCGCGCCCTCGCCATCAAAGGGATCGTCGGGCAAGGCATGGCCGCAGGCCGAGAGCGCGATCATTGCGCCAGCGGCGAGTGCAGCAGTACGACAGGACATCGCCATTGAGTGTTGGTATGGCGTTTTGCCGGAGAAATACTGCTGACACCTGGATATCGCGCGATGCGCGACTTGCAGGTCCACCATAGGCTGGCCTCTTTGCTGGGTTATCGGAGCCGCGGCCAGATGCACCAAGACTGCAAAGGCAAGGCTGGCCACACAATACGGAGCTATTTCAGCCCTTCACCGCTTATAACCTGCAATACGGGGCGCCTAAATATGGAAAAGTCTGAAAATGGTTCAATAGCTGTCAAGCCGCAATGTTGAATGCTGTTCAATTGAACACGAGCTTGGATCGGCCAGGTTTGAGAGGGCTTCTGGTCGTCTCCCTCGGATACAGCGCTATTCGGTGGACTCTGTACTCTTCCCTTTTAAGGCCGCGCGATCGCCTGGCAGGTTGCGGAACTACTCCCCCGACGGAAGCGGCCGCCCCGATTAACGCACCAGCCATCGCTCAATCTTTCGCATTGTGCAATTTCAAAGCTAATCAGTTTTTAGGCGGAGTGGAGGCGAACTCCTGCCTCATTGCCGTCTCGTCCCGCCACAGCTGGCGGATTTGTGCCCGGGATCGCATGCGCACGTCGTCGAAGTTTTCGCGGAGCGATTGTTTGAGCGCAGAGAAGGTGCGGGTCAACCCCGGCAGTTCGGCATACAGGCCTGTCAAGTCATCGCCGAAATGTTGGACATCACGGCCAGAACGCGCCCGCTGGTGGCCCCGAGAAGAGCGCGGGTTTCTGCTCGATTGATGGGCTGATTGGCGGCCCAGAAAAACAAAAACCCCTGCAGCTGTTGAGCATGCAGGGGTTTTCTGAATCTGGCGGAGAGGGTGGGATTCGAACCCACGGTACGGGGAAACCGTACGCCTGATTTCGAGTCAGGTACATTCGACCACTCTGCCACCTCTCCGGTGTACTGCTGTTTTACCGCTTCTCCGGCCTTGGTCGGCGACCAGAGAAGCGAGGATTATAGAACATTTTTTGCCTTTGGCAAGCCCTCTTTTGAAAAATTTCCGAGGGGCAAGCCAATCACAAACGGCGCCGCGCAGCGCGTGTCAGGCGACCGCTTCCAGACGCGCCACGCCGCCCATGTACTGGCGCAGCACCTCGGGCACCGTGACCGAGCCATCCGCTTCCTGGTAGTTCTCCAGCACGGCAACGAGCGTACGGCCGACAGCGAGGCCCGAGCCGTTGAGCGTATGCACGAGCTCAGGCTTGCCCTGCGCATTGCGGTAGCGCGCCTGCATCCGCCGAGCCTGGAACGCTTCCGTGTTCGAGCAGCTCGAGATTTCGCGATAGGTGTTCTGCGCGGGTAGCCACACTTCGAGGTCGTAGGTCTTCGCGGCCGAGAAGCCCATATCGCCCGTGCACAGCGTGATGACGCGGTACGGCAGGCAGAGCTTCTGGAGAATGGTTTCCGCGTGCACGACCATCTGTTCGAGCGCGTCATACGACGTTTCGGGCGCAACGATCTGCACCATCTCGACCTTGTCGAACTGGTGCTGACGGATCATGCCGCGCGTGTCGCGGCCGTACGAACCCGCCTCCGAGCGGAAGCACGGCGAATGCGCCGTGAGCTTGATCGGCAGCGCGCTGCCTTCCACGATGCTCTCGCGCACGGTATTCGTGAGCGAGATTTCCGAAGTCGAGATGAGGTACTGCGTGACCGTGTTTTCGCCGCCGCCCTTCTCCACGCGGAACATGTCCTCGGCGAACTTGGGCAGCTGGCCCGTGCCGTAAAGGATTTCCGGATTGACGATGTAGGGCGTGTACGTTTCGGTGTAGCCGTGCTGCAGCGTATGCGTGTCGATCATGAACTGCGCGAGCGCGCGGTGCAGGCGTGCGATCTGGCCGCGCAGCATCGTGAAACGCGCCCCCGAGAGCTTCGCGCCCGTTTCGAAGTCGAGGCCGAGCGGCGTGCCCACATCCACGTGATCCTTCACCACGAAGTCGAACGCGCGCGGCGTGCCCCAGCGGCGCACTTCCACGTTGTCGGCCTCGTCCTTGCCCACGGGCACGCTCTCGTGCGGCAGGTTCGGCACGCCGAGCAACAGGTCCGAGAGCTTCGACTGGATCTCTTCGAGCTTCGCGGCCGAAGCCTTCATCTCGTCGCCGATGCCGCCTACTTCGGCCATGACCGCCGAAGTGTCCTCGCCGCGGCCTTTCATCGCGCCGATCTGCTTCGAGAGGCTGTTGCGGCGCGCCTGCAGTTCTTCGGTGCGGGTCTGGATGGCGCGGCGTTCCGCTTCGAGCGCGGAAAAGGCCGCGACGTCGAGGGTGTAGCCGCGGTCGGCGAGGCGCTTCGCGACGCCGTCGAGGTCTTTGCGCAGCAGCTGGATGTCGAGCATGGGATTGTGAGACGCAGTTTCGTTGTATGAAGGGACGATTTTAGCGCACCGGCCGGCGCATCCCGGCGGGACGGGCATCACCGTTACCAGGGAATGGCGACTCAGCCCTTGCGCTTCCTCTCGCGGGTTTCGTCGCCGGGTTTGCCACCGGGTTTGCCACGATGGGCTTCGCGCCATTGCGCGTCGAGGTCGGCGAGGCGCGCGAGCTTTTCGCCGATCTTGCCTTCGAGCCCGCGCGGCGTGGGCTGGTACCAGTGCGGCTCGCGCATGCCGTCGGGCAGATAGGTCTCGCCGGCCGCGTAGGCTTCGGGTTCGTCGTGCGCGTAGCGGTATTCGTGGCCGTAGCCCAGCTCTTTCATGAGCCTCGTGGGCGCGTTGCGCAGGTGGATCGGCACCGCGCGCGACTGGTCCTTGCTCACGAAGCGCCGCGCCTCGTTGTAGGCGTTGTAGCCCGCGTTCGACTTCGGGGCGACGGCGAGATAGATCACGGCCTGCGCCAGCGCGAGTTCCCCTTCGGGGGAGCCAAGGCGCTCGTAGGTCTCGGCGGCGTCGAGCGTGATACGCCCGGCGCGCGGATCGGCGAGGCCGATGTCCTCCCACGCCATGCGCACGATACGGCGCGCGAGATAACGCGGATCGGCACCGCCGTCGAGCATGCGGCAGAACCAGTAGAGCGCGCCGTCCGGGTTGCTGCCGCGCACCGACTTGTGCAGCGCGCTGATCTGGTCGTAGAAGGCGTCGCCGCCCTTGTCGAAGCGGCGCAGGTTCTCGGCGAGCGCGCTGCCGAGCAGTTCGCCGTCGATCTCGGTCTTCTTCTGCTGCGCGGCCGCGCGTGCGACGATTTCGAGGTTGTTCAGAAGCTTGCGGCCGTCGCCGTCGGCGGAGCCGATCAGCGCCTTTTTCGCTTCGTCCGTGAACGTGAGGCCGCCCAGCTCCTCGCTCGCGCGGGCGAGCAATTCGCCCTGCTCTTCCTCGTCGAGGCTCTTGAGCACGTAGACGGCCGCGCGAGAGAGCAACGCGCTGTTCACCTCGAACGACGGATTCTCCGTCGTCGCGCCGATGAACACGAAGAGTCCCGACTCTACGTGCGGCAGGAAGGCGTCCTGCTGGCTCTTGTTGAAGCGGTGGACTTCGTCGACGAACACGAGCGTCTGGTGCCCGTGCGCGCGATGCAGTTGCGCCTGCTCCACCGCCTCGCGGATGTCCTTCACGCCCGAGAGCACCGCGGAAAGTGCGATGAATTCGGCGTGGAACGCATCGGCCATGAGGCGCGCGAGCGTGGTCTTGCCGACGCCCGGCGGCCCCCAGAGAATCATCGAATGCGCTTCGCCGGACTCGAAAGCGACGCGCAGCGGCTTGTTGGGCCCGAGCAGATGCTTTTGGCCAATGACCTCGTCGATGGAGCGCGGGCGCAGCCGCTCGGCGAGCGGGACGTTGGCACGGGTTTCTTCAAACATGACGTTTTCGCGATAATGACGGCTTGCCGGCGGGCGGCGCGCGTGGCGCCGGATTCGGGGACGGAGCTCCCCGCCGCCCCGGATGCAGTCGTGCATTATGACAGCGGGAGCCGCAGCGCGAGACGCGGGCTCCCGCGCTCGGGCTGACGGAACCGGACAAAACAGACAAAACCGGCAAAACACACGATATAGAGGAAAGCGTTCCCCATGACTCAAGATTCGCACGCCGGCGAGGCCGGCTCCACTTACGCACCGAACGTGCCCGTGCCCGACACGCGCCGCCAGTTCCGCACCGGCGACGCCTTCGCGTTGTGGTTTTCGCTCGGCATCGGCCTGCTGGTGGCGCAGGCGGGCGCGCTGCTCGTGCCCGGCCTCTCGCTGCCGCATGCGCTCACGGCCATCGTCATCGGCAGCGTGATCGGCGTCGTGCTGCTCGCGCTCGCGGGCGTGATCGGCACGGACACGGGCCTCGCCGCGATGTCGTCGCTGCGCCCGACGCTCGGCATCCGTGGCGTCTCGATTCCGGCCGTGATCAACATGGTGCAGCTCGTCGGCTGGGGCGCTTTCGAGATCATCGTGATGCGCGATTCCGCCGATGCGCTCGCGAAGCAAGCCTTCGGCCTTTCGATGCCGCTCATCTGGACCGTGATCTTCGGCACGCTGGCGACGCTGCTCGCCGTGAGCGGCCCGCTCTCGTTCGTGCGCCGCTTCCTGCGTACGTGGGGCATCTGGCTCCTGCTCGCGGGCGCGGGCTGGCTCACGTGGAGCCTGCTCGTGAGGCACGACCTCGGCGCGCTGATGCGCCGCCCCGGCACGGGCGACATGCCGTTTGGCAGCGCCATTGACCTCGTGGTGGCGATGCCGCTTTCGTGGCTGCCGCTCATCGCCGACTACACGCGCTTCGGGCGCAAGGCGGGCGAGACCTTCCGCGGCACGCTGGTGGGCTATGGCATCGCGAACCTCTGGTTCTACGCGCTGGGCGCGATCTATGGCCTCGCGGCGGGCGGCGGCGACGCGCTCCTCACCACGGCGCTCGCCCAGGCGGGTGGCGGCTTCGCGCTGCTGCTCGTGCTCATTGACGAAATCGACAACGCCTTCGCCGATATCCACTCGGCCGCGGTCTCGACCGGCACGTTCTGGACGCGCGCCAGCGTGCCCTGGCTCTCGGCGGCGTTCGGCGCGCTGTGCACCCTGATCGGCCTCGTCGTGCCGATGGCGAAATACGAGAACTTCCTGCTCTTGATCGGCTCGGTGTTCGCGCCGCTCTTTGGCGTGGTGCTCGCCGATCACTTCATCGTGCGCCGCCGCCGTATCGACGCCGAGGCGCTCGCCGATCTCAACGGTGCGTATGGCTATTCGGGCGGCTGGCACGTGGGTGCGTTCGTCGCGTGGGCGCTCGGCATCGGCGCGTATCACGCGCTCAACCAGTGGCTGCCGAATCTCGGTGCGACGCTGCCCGCGCTCGCCATCGGCGCGCTGTGCTATCTCGTGCTCGCTGGGCGCCGGCGCGCGGCTTACGCCTAACGCTTCGACGTTCGATCGAGCGATAAAAAAACGCCACGAGCGATCGTGGCGTTTTTATTGGCGGAGTGCCAGGCGTTATTCGCAGTGGCCGCAGCCGCCTCGGTGTCCGTGATGCGCATGCTGCGCCTGGTCATCGGCGCTCAGCTGCTGCGCGGCCTGAGCCGTGATGCCCAGACGCTGCAGCAGCTTGCGGTCGGCTTCCGCCTGCGGGTTGCCCGTGGTCAGCAGCTGGTCGCCATAGAAGATCGAGTTGGCGCCCGCCATGAAGCACAGCGCCTGGAGCGCGTCGTCCATCTGCTCGCGGCCCGCCGAGAGACGCACCATGGCCTTCGGCATCGTGATGCGCGCCACCGCGATCGTGCGCACGAACTCGAACGGATCGAGCGGATCGGTGCCTTCGAGCGGCGTGCCGCTCACCTGCACGAGATTGTTGATGGGCACCGACTCCGGGTACGGCTCCATGTTCGCGAGCTGGGCGATCAGGCCGGCGCGCTCGCGGCGCGACTCACCCATGCCGACGATGCCGCCGCAGCACACGTTGATGCCCGCATCGCGCACGCGTTCGAGCGTCTCGAGGCGGTCCTCGTAGGTGCGCGTCGAGATGATCTGGCCGTAGAACTCGGGCGAGGTGTCGAGGTTGTGGTTGTAGTAGTCGAGGCCTGCTTCGGCGAGCGCCTTCGCCTGATGATCTTCGAGCATGCCGAGCGTCACGCAGGTTTCGAGGCCCATGGCCTTCACGCCGCGGATCATGTCCTTGATCGGCTCGAGATGGCGGTCCTTCGGATTGCGCCATGCCGCGCCCATGCAAAAGCGCGTCGCGCCGTTCGCCTTCGCGTTGCGCGCGGCGGCCAGCACGGCGTCGACTTCCATCAGCTTGCTCGCGTCGAGGCCAGTATCGTGATGCGACGACTGGGGGCAATAGGCGCAGTCCTCCTCGCAGCCGCCGGTCTTGATCGAGAGGAGCGTCGAAAGCTGCACGGCGTTCGCGTCGAAATGCTCGCGATGCACCTGCTGCGCGCGGAAGATCAGATCGTTGAACGGCAGCTCGTAGAGCGCGGCGACGTCGGCGACGCGCCAGCGCGAAGCGGCATCGCTTTGCGCCTGAGCGGCGGCTGCGGCCTTCGTGACGGGAACGCTGACGGTTTGGGTTTGAGTCATGGTGTCGTGGTCCTTCGTGACGGTGACGGTATATGAGGAGACGCCAACTCAGCGCGGCGCGACGAGGTGCGCGAGCAGGGCGTCGATATTCAGGTGTTCTGCAGCCTGGTCGGCGCTCGCGCCGCGCATGTGCGGCACGACGCCGATGAGCGGCGCGCGGTACTGTGCGGCGAGCCGTTCGCGCAGGGCGGCGATGTTCTCTTCGGGAAACGCCATGGCCGGGTCGATGCGGTTCGCGACCCAGCCCGCGAGCGTCAGGCCGCGCGCGGCAATGGCTTCGGCGCTGAGCAGCGCATGGCTGATGCAGCCGAGACGCATCCCCACCACGAGCACGACCGGCAGGCCGAGCGCGACGGCCAGATCCGCGGTGTCCTCGGTCGCCGTGAGCGGCACGCGAAACCCGCCCACCCCTTCCACGACGACGGCATCGGCACGCTCGCACGCCGCCTTGTAGCACTCGATGATGCGCGCCATATCGAGCGTCACGCCTTCCAGGGCGGCGGCAATGTGCGGCGCGGCGGGCTCCTTGAGCAGGAACGGCGTGCGGATTTCAGGCGGCAGCAGCACGCTCGCGGCGGCGTCGAGCTGATCGGCGTCCTCGTTGTGCCAGACGCCGTCGCGCGCCGAGGCGCCCGCGGCGATCGGCTTGAGCGCCGTGGCACGCAGCCCCGCGCGCGCGAACCCGCGCAGTAGCGCGGCGCTCACGAAGGTCTTGCCGATCTCGGTATCGGTGCCGGTGACGAAAAGCGAAACCGTCATTGCGCGAACTCCTGCGCGTTTGTGCGCGCCTCGAGGCTCGCGCGCTGCAGCGACGCGTTCAGGCGGTCGAGGTCCGCATCGGAATGCGCGGCAGAGAGGGAAATACGCAGCCGCGAGGTGCCCTCGGGCACGGTGGGCGGGCGGATGGCCGGCACCCACAGGCCGTCGCGTTCCAGTGCGGCCTGGAGCGCCAGCGTAGCCTCGTTCCCGCCGATGACGAGCGGCTGCACGGCGGTGTGCGAATCGACGGGCTGCCAGCAGGTTTGCGCAAGCAGCGAACGCGTGCGAGCGATCAGATGCTTGAGATGCGCGCGCCGGGCATCGCCCTCCTCACCCTCGATCAGACGCAGGCTCGCGGACACCGCATGCGCGACCGCCGGCGACGAAGCCGTCGTGAAGATGTACGGACGCGCTCGCTGCACGAGCCATTCGATCACGGTGCCGTGCGCGCAGACGAACGCGCCCGCCACGCCCGCCGCCTTGCCGAGCGTGCCGACCATCACGAGATGCTCAGAGCGCAGCGCGGCATCCGCCAGCGCGCCGCGCCCTTGCGGACCGAGCACGCCCAAGCCGTGCGCATCGTCGACCACGAGCCACGCGCCGTGCATTTGCGCGAGTTCGACGAGACGCGCGAGCGGTGCGACATCGCCGTCCATGCTGAACACGGTGTCGCTCACGATCACCTTTGCGCTCGCGTCGGAGGCTTCGAGCATCGCGGCGAGCGCCGTCATGTCGGCATGCGGATAGACCTGGATTTCGGCGCGCGATAGCCGCGCGCCGTCGATCAGCGACGCGTGGTTGAGCGCATCGGAGAAAATCGTCGTGCCGCGGCCCGCAAGCGCCGTGAGCACGGCGAGATTCGCCATGTAGCCGGTGCTGAAGTACAGCGCGCGCGGCGCATCGACGAAACCGCCTGCGAACGCCGCGAGATCGTCTTCGAGTTGCGCATGCGCGCGCGAATGGCCGCCCAGCAGATGCGAGCCGCCGCTGCCCGCGCCGTAGCGCTGCGCGCCTTCGGCCACTGCCGCGATCAGCTTGGGATGCGCGGCAAGGCCGAGGTAGTCGTTGCTCGCAAAGCCAACGGTTGCGCGGCCATCCACCTGCATATGCGCGCTGCAAGGCGTGTCGGCAGTGCGGCGGCGGCGGCGCAAGCCGCGCGCGTCGATGTCGCGCAAGCCCTGTTCGAGGGTATCGAGCAGCGTGTGTTGATGCGCCATGTCAGAGGTCCTCCGCGACGGTGGCGTCGAAGGTCTCGCGCGTGCGGGCTGCGAGCAACGCCTGCATTTCGTTGTCCAGAACATAGGGCGGCATGACATAGACCGTCGTGCCGATCGGGCGCAGCAGCAGTTCGCGCTGCAACGCGTGCTCGAAGAAGCGGCGCGAGAACGTGGCCGCGCGCTGCGGGTCGGCAAGCGCCACGTCGAACGCGAGTATCGTGCCGCTCTGGCGCAGGTTGCGCACGAGCGGATGCGCGGCGAACGGCTCGAACAGCGCGCGCAGTTGCGCCGATTTGCGCGCGTTCGAAGCGAGCACGTCGTCACGCTCGAAGAGGTCGAGCGTGGCGAGCGCCGCGCGGCACGCGAGCGGATTGCCCGTGTACGAATGCGAATGCAGGAAGCCGCGCGTGGTGTCGTCGTCGTAGAAAGATTCGTAGATGGCGTCGCGCGACAGCACGATCGAAAGCGGCAGATAGCCGCCGCTGATACCCTTTGAAAGCGTGAGGAGGTCGGGCCACACGCCCGCCTGCTCGCACGCGAAAAACGTGCCGGTGCGCCCGCATCCCACGGCGATTTCATCGGCGATCAGGTGGACGCGGTGACGATCGCATAGGGCGCGCAACCCCTTGAGGTACGAGGGATCGTGCATGGCCATGCCCGCCGCGCACTGCACGAGCGGCTCCACGATCAGCGCGGCGATACGCCCTTCGCGTTCGACAAAAAGACGCTCGACATCGGCGAGCGCGCGGGCCGCCACGTCGGCTGCGGTTTCGCCGGGCAGCACCGCGCGCGCGTCGGGCGAAGCGACCACATGCGCGTGATGCAGCAATGGATCGTAAGCATCCCTGAATAGCTTGACATCGGTCACGCCGAGCGCGCCGATGGTCTCGCCGTGATAGCTGTTGGCCAGGCAGACGAACTCGCGTTTCTCGCTCTCACCACGGTTGCGCCACGAATGAAAGCTCATCTTGAGCGCGATTTCGACTGCCGACGCGCCATCGGAAGCGAAGAACGCATGGCCGAGCACGCCGCCGGTCAGCGCCGAAAGACGCTCGGCCAACTCAACGGCCGGCTCGTGCGTGCAGCCCGCAAGCATCACGTGCTCGAGCGTATCGAGTTGCGCCTTGAGCGCGGCATTGATCGAAGGATTGGCGTGGCCGAAGAGGTTCACCCACCACGAACTGATCGCGTCCAGATAGCGTCGGCCTTCGCGGTCATAAAGCCACGGACCGGCGCCCCGAGCGACGGCCACGAGCGGCAGGCGCTCGTGATGCTTCATCTGGGTGCAGGGGTGCCACACGGCGCGCAGGCTGCGTGCGACCCAGTCGGTCGCGGCGCGATCTTCGCGGGTAAAGGGCGATTGCGAATTCAAGTACGGCTCCTGATACGACAGCGGGACCGAGATTAACGTTTTCGCCGCTGCAATGCACTACCCCGAAAAACGCCCTCCAGGCTGCGCCGGCGCGGCGTTTGGCGCGGTTGGGCACAGCTGGAAACGGATCGGAAATGAAGACCTGAAATGCGCGGAGATGTCGACGGCAAAGTGAACCCGCCTTACGCAAAAAATCTGCGCGCCGGTGCGTAATTGCAGAACATGTAGCGGCTGGCGCGGCATTTTTGGCGCCGCGCTGCTAATCGAAAAGGGGTGGGAGGGGGACGCGAAGGCCCGGCGCCAGAGGCGCGTTTGCGGAATCTCGCGCGCAGCGCAAAAAGCAAAACGGCCCACTATGGGGCCGTACGCCGCTGCGGGGCGAGAACAAACGGAAACAGCTTGAATGCGGCAGCGCGCGCCGGAGGGAGAGGCTTAGCGGCTCGCCAGCGCGTGGCCGCTACCGCCGGTGTTGTCGTTGTCCGCGGTGGCGTGTGCGTCGTCGCCGCTCTCGCCGTTCTGCGCGGTTTGCGTTCCGCCGTTGTTCCAGACCACCGAGTTGTTCACGGCGTAGAGGCGGCAGGGATCGGAGCTGTGCTTTTCGCAGTTCGCGATGGCCACGGCCATCGGGTTGTCGCCGCCTTCGGCCCACGACCACGCGCCGGAGTCGGACACCGCGAATGCGCGGCTCGGATACTGCTTGAGGAAGTTGCGATAGCCGTCGCGGCCTGCCTGATCGACGAAGGGCACCGCACCCACTGAATCGATCGCCGCGTAGCCCGTGCCGTGCGGCGCCACCGGCGTGGCCACGCGGTACTGCACCGCAGTCGGGAGACCACGGTTCGCGAGGAACGCCTCGACCGTGGGCCACCAGATCTTCACGCCGTCGCGATCGCCCACGAGGCGATGCGCGTCGTTCTTGTATGCGCCGAAGTCAACGAGCTTCGCCATCGCGGCCGGGCGATCCGCATCCGTTTGCGCATCGCGGTACGCGGCGAACATCTTCGTGACGAGATCGGGCGACCACACGGAATCGTTGTCGCCGTAGAGCCAGAGCGAGGCCACGCGCGCCTTGCCGCCGTAGTCGCCGAACGCCTGGGTGAGGTTGTTCTGCCAGCCCGTGCAGGCATCCTGGCGCAGGCCACCCGAGAAGTTGATGAGCGCGCGCACGCCCTTCGCCGCTTCGGTGCCGTAGGCCATGGTGGCGAGGCCGCCATGCGAGGTGCCCGCGACGATGATCTGGCTCGCGTCGATATACGACTGTTTCGACATGTACGCGATGGTCGCGGCGACATCCGCCGCCTGGCTAAGACCATTGCTCGCGACGTCGCAGCCGTTCTGCTGGTACGAGCCGCCCGAATCCGAAAAGCCCTGGCGGTTCGGCGCGACGACGACATAGCCGCGGCGCACGAATTCGCGCGCGAACGAAAGCGGATCGCTGCGCGCCTGAAGGCGCGGGTCGCCGGGGATCTTGCCGTGATTGAAGATCACCATCGGGAACGGGCCTGGGCCGTTCGGACGGTAAATCGTGGTTTCGAGCGTGACGTCGCCGGCGGCGTCCACCGGCACGCGGATCACCTGCTCGTTCATGTCGGCGCGCACGACGGGCAGCCAGGAATCGTCGAGCGCAATGCGCGGGACGTTGGCGCTACCGAGCGGGCCGCCCGCGAGGTCCGATTGTGAAGCGCTGGAGGAATGCGTTGCCGTGGCGTGGGCGCCGACTTGCGGATTTGCGTTCGCACCTGCCGGTTCGGAGAGCGACGCTGCGTGCGCAACCGAAAGCACACACGCGGTGCCGGCTACAACCCATCCGGAAAGGAGCTTTCTGAACGCCATACGCAACACCCACCTGCAAAAGACCTGCCGAGAATCCGACTTACGTCCGGTCCGCACTCCAGCCCGCTTGCTGCCACTGCCCTCTCAGGGCACAACGAGACACCGTTGCGCCTGGCCGCGAAGCCAGGTGCGGGCGTGTGACCCGTAACGGGGGAGTACTTCGATCGGAACACCTGCGCGGCGCAGTTCTATCGTCGATCAGACCCGCCGCCAGCGCCCATTGGCAGTCGATAAGGGTGCATGGGAAAAGGCTCTTTTCACTATGCACTTACGTATCGCGCGGGGCACCGTGATTAGATACTCGCACGACAAATATTTATTGTGCAATTGAGGGGTAACCCGGCATAACGCGTGCCACAATCGCGCAGGCCTTGAGGCGCGGCAGGCGTGCGCCTTTCCGTCGTGCGCCCGCAGGGGCATGAAGAAAAAAGGTCCGGTTGGGGGCGTTGCGTGTGACCAACGGTCGCAGGCTTGTGCAGTAGGTCCCTGTTTGCAAAGGTGTGTGGAACGGCGTTATCGCGCCGGATCAGGTTTCGTCAGTCACGAAACTTCGTCAGTCACGAAACATCGCCGTCGACATAGCGCCAGCGACCGTCGCCGCCACGCTCGAAGCGGCTCGTTTCATGGAGCCGGAACGCGCGGCCGCCCGTTTTGTAGCGCGCGACGAATTCGACGATCGCATGGTCATCGTCGCATTGCTCGTGGCGCTTGATGGAAAGGCCCAGCCAGCGCGGCGCGCCTTCGGCTGCGGGGTCGACGTCGAGATCGGCGGGACAAGTCTGCGGCGCCCACGTCGCGCGCAAATATGCTTCGGCACCCAGCGCATAGGCTGTATAGCGCGAACGCATCAGTTCGAGCGCCGTGGCGGGCACGGCCGCCCCGTCGATGAAACGGCCACAGCAGTCGGCGTAGCGCGGCGCCCTGGCGGCGGGCTTCTGGTTGGGCGCGGCTCCGCCGCACGGGCAATCAACGGGCCGGGCGGCGCGAGGGGTGTCAGCGTTCATCGGTTCGGGGCTCCGTTCGCAGGCCGCGCGGGTGCGCGGGGAAGGCGAATGACGTGCGGAGCGCCATCGCCCCGCTACGCGAGGCCGCAAGCGTAGCGCAGACGAGTGGCGCTTTACCAGTCGAGTTCGGTGCCGTCGTACTGGAAGAAGCGGCCGTTGAAGACTTCGCGCGCGGCGGCCGCCTCGGCCACCACTTCGCGCATGCCGGCCACGCTCACGGCCGGGTCGATCGCCGCCTGCGCGCCGCCCATGTCCGTGCGCACCCAGCCGGGATTGAGCGCCACGCAAGTGGCGCGGCGCGTTTGCAGCGAGGTGATCTTGAGCACGTCGTTGAGCGCGGCCTTGCTCGCGCGATAGAGCCAACCGGTCGTGCCCGTGGTCTCCGCGATGCTGCCCATGCGGCTCGACAGCACGCCGAGCACGCCATGAGCCTCGTCGACGAGCGGCAGCAGGATCGGGATCAGCTGCATCGGGCCCCGCACGTTGGTGTTCATCACGTATTCGAAGTCTTCGGCGGAGATGGTTTCCACGCCCTCGGTGCGCGGACCGTACACGCCGGAGACGACGAGCGCGACGTCGAGGCGCCCACCGTCGAGCTTCCAGCCCAGCGCGGCAATGTCCTCGGGCCGTGTGATGTCGAGCTCGAAGGTCTGCGCGCCGATCTCACGCAAGACTTCGAGCGCTTCGGGGTCGCGCGCCGTGGCCAGCACGCGCCAGCCGGCCTTCACATATTGCCGCACGAACTCGAGACCCAGGCCCCGCGACGCGCCCACGATCAACGCTGTTTTCATCCCGTCACCCTTGCCATGTGTGCCTGAAACCGCTGGAGCGCGCCGCTGCCCCGTCGTGCAAAGCGGCGCGCTGTTTCAGGCGCTAGCCTACAGCAGTTCGATGCCCATCGCCGTGGCCTCTCCGCCGCCGATGCACAGCGTCGCCACGCCGCGCTTGCCCCCGCGCGCACGCAGTGCGCCGATCAGCGTGACGAGGATACGCGCGCCCGACGCGCCGATCGGATGGCCGAGCGCACACGCGCCGCCGTTCACGTTGACCTTCTCGTGCGGCAGGTCGTGCTCCTTCATCGCGGCCATCGTGACCACGGCGAAGGCCTCGTTGATCTCGTAGAGGTCGACGTCGCTCGCCTTCCAGCCCGTCTTCGCGAACAGCTTCGCGATTGCGCCCACCGGCGCCGTCGTGAACTTTGCCGGCTCCTGCGCGAAGGTGGAATGGCCCGTGACGCGCGCCAGCGGCGTGATGCCGAGTCGTTGCGCCGTCGATTCGCGCATCATCACGAGCGCCGCCGCGCCGTCCGAAATCGACGACGAGTTCGCCGCCGTCACCGTGCCGGTCTTGCTGAACGCGGGCTTGAGCGCGGGAATCTTGTCGAGGTTGGCCTTGAACGGCTGCTCGTCGCGATCGATGGTCGTCTCGCCCGCGCGCGAGGCCACCTTCACCGGCGCGATCTCCCACGCGAACGAGCCGTCTTCGTTGGCGCGCTTCGCGCGCTTGAGCGACTCGATTGCGAATGCGTCCTGGCGCTCGCGCGAGAAGCCGAACTCGCCCGCGCATTCCTCCGCGAACGTGCCCATCAGACGGCCCTTGTCGTAGGCATCTTCGAGGCCGTCGAGGAACATGTGATCGAGCACCTGGCCGTGACCCATGCGCATGCCGGCGCGCGCCTTGGGCAGCAGATAAGGCGCGTTCGACATGCTCTCCATGCCGCCCGCCACGATCACATCGGCCGATCCCGCCAGCAGCATGTCGTGGGCGAACATCGCCGCGCGCATGCCCGAGCCGCACATCTTGTTGACGGTCGTCGCGCCCGCGGCGAGCGGCAGCCCCGCGCCGAGCGCCGCTTGGCGCGCGGGCGCCTGCCCCTGCCCGGCGGGCAGCACGCAGCCCATCACGACCTCGTCGATCTGCCCGGGCGTCAGGCCTGCGCGCTCGACCGCCGCCGCGATCGCAACCGCGCCGAGCTGCGGCGCCGTGAGCGTCGCGAAGTCGCCCTGGAAGCCCGCCATCGGCGTGCGCGCCGCCGAAACGATCACGATGGCGTCCTGCTTTTGTGTCTCACTCATGTTTCCGCTCCTTGATGAATCCGGGTTGAACGTGTTTGCCGCGCTCATGCGACGCGCACGGCCGGCGCCTCGTCGCGCGCGAAGCGTTCGGGGTAGCGCACGCTAAAGCGTATGGATGTGTCGTAGGGAAAGCAGTCCGGCACCTCGCCCGCGATGAGCCGCGCGCGGCATTCCTGCCAGAGCGCGGGTTCGAAGAAGTCCGCGTGCTGCGCGAGAAATGCACGCTTCACGCGCGGATCGCCTAGCAGGAAGGTGCGGTAGGTTTCGGGAAAGATGTCGTGCGTGCCGACGGGGTACCACGGCTCGCCAGATAGTTCGTCTTCCTCATGACGCGCGGTCGGCACGGCACGTACGTTGCAATCGGTCAGGTACTCGATTTCGTCGTAGTCGTAGAACACGACGCGGCCGTTGCGCGTCACGCCGAAGTTCTTGTAGAGCATATCGCCCGGGAAAATGTTCGCGCGCAGCAGGTCTTTGACCGCGTTGCCGTATTCGCGTATGCCGTGCTCGATTTCTTCGTCGCTGCCGTTCTGCAGATAGAGGTTGAGCGGCACCATACGCCGCTCGATGTACACATGCCGGATCACGAGGTTGTCGCCCTCGAATTCGATCATCGAGGGCGCGAGCGTTCGCAGCTCGCGCACGAGCGCCTCGTCGAGCCGCGCGAGGGGCAGCGCCACGCTCGAATATTCGAGCGTATCGGCGAGCCGCCCCAGACGGTCGTGGCGCTTCACGAGCTGGTATTTGGCCACCACCTGGTCGCGCGTGGTCTCCTTCGGCGCGGGAAAGCTGTCCTTGATGACCTTGAACACATAGGGATACGAGGGCAGCGTGAACACGATCATCACCATGCCGCGGATGCCCGGCGCGACGATGAACCGGTCGCTCGAATGCGAGAGGTGGTGCAGCAAGTCGCGATAGAACAGGTTCTTGCCCTGCTTCTGCAAGCCGAGCGACGTGTAGATCTCGCCCTTTGCCTTGCGCGGCATGATGCTGCGCAGAAACTCCACGTAGGCGGATGGGACCTCCATATCCACCAGGAAGTACGAGTGCGAGAAGCTGAACAGGATGAGCAGCTGCTCGGTGCCCAGCAGCACCGTGTCCAGCGCAAGCCTGCCCGCTCCCACGTGACGGATCGGCACGACGAACGGCGCGAGCAGATCGCCGTTGATGATGCGCCCGACGATATACGCGCCCTTGTGGCGAAAGAACAGGGACGAGAGGACGTGGATCTGGAAGTTCGGCTTGGGCTCCACCACGCCGAAGTTATCGAGCATCGTCTGCATGATGCAGTCGACGTCGCGCCCGAGATCCTCGAAAGGCGTTTCGAGCTGGAAGTTCGTGACGATGCGTTCGAGCGTCGCCGCGAGACCGTCCTTGCCCGGATAGTAGGCCCGATAGGTGGGCTTCGCGGCGGGCTCGTCGTTCTCGATGTATTCCGTCGAGATGGCGGGTCGCACGAAGATGAAATCGTTGTTGAAGTACGAGCGGTGCAGGATCTTGCAGCACACGGAGTTGAAGAACGTCTCCGCGCATTCGGGCTGTCTGTGCGTCGTGAGCAGGCCGATGTAATGGAGCTTGATCTGCTGCCAGACTTCGTCGTCGATGGATTCAGCGTCGTATTCGTCTTCGAGCGCGGCTACGCACTCCTTCACTCGGTCGTCATAGGAGGCGATGCGCTCGCGCGCGAGCTGCTGCAGGGCGTGCCAGTCGGCCGCCTCGAAGAACGTCCTCGCCCTCACCGCCGCGTCGCAGAAGTTGCGGTAATGGCGGTTGAAGCCGTCGAGCATGGTCTGCGCGACATCGAAACCGATTTGCGACGAAAGCAGTTTCGGGAAGTGTTTCATGGCGGCCATGCCCGTTTCCCACTCGCGAGCGTCAGGTTTTCGCGCGCGCGGCCGGCGCACCACCGTCGTGCTCCGCCGTCTCTCCCGCCGCGCTCCTGTCGAGCAGCGTGCGCGCCTGGGCCTCGTACTGCGCGAGATCTTCGAGCGTCGCATCCAGGTCGGCGCGCTGACGCTCGAGGATCTCGCGGTGGTGCACGACCGTGTCGAGGAAGGCCTGGAGCTGCGGGAGCGTGTCGGTGGGCGACTCGTAGAGGTCGAGCAGCGTGCGGATCTCCGAGAGCGTGAAGCCGAGGCGCTTGCCACGCAGCGTCAACTTCAGGCGCGTGCGATCGCGCCCCGAAAACACGCGTTTCAACCCGCCCGCGCCTTCGCGGCTCGGCGCCAGCAGGCCCTGGTCTTCGTAGAAGCGGATCGCGCGCGGCGTTACGTCGAATTCCCGGGCAAGTTCGGTAATCGTGTACTGGGTCGTCATGATGAGCGAAGAGCGGCTGGCCCGGCGTTGTCTGCACGACGACGCGAGGGGCGATAGAATCGACGTTTACGTTATCGTCAAGTGCGCGGTTGCGCAACCGGCGACGAAAACGCAGGAGACTCGCTTTGCATGGGGCCGGAGCGCGCTGCGTGAGACCGGAGTAGGCGCCAAAGCGCCAACTCCGCATCGCAAAGTGCTGAAGCACCCACTCCGGCCGACCGTTTTACGTGGGACCAGAGGAAGCGCCTAACTCTGGTCGACAGGAGAAGACACCACCGATGAACGCACTCGAACACCAGCTCGACTATCCCTACGCCGACACCTTGCCGGAGCCCGGCGTCGCCTTCGACGTCGCGCCCGGCGTGAAATGGCTGCGCATGCCGCTGCCGTTCGCGCTCGACCACATCAACCTCTGGCTGCTGCGCGACGAAATCGACGGCCGGCAAGGCTGGACGGTGGTGGACTGCGGCATCACCAACGACACCATCAAGGCCCGCTGGGAAGAGGTGTTCGAGAATCAGCTGGAAGGCCTGCCGGTGCTGCGCGTGCTCGTCACGCACTGCCACCCGGACCACATCGGGCTCGCGCACTGGATCTGCTCGGGCGGCGAAAAGAAGCGCTGGGACGTGCGCCTGTGGACGACGCTCGGCGAATACATGCAGGCGCGCGTCATGGCGGCCGGCGACGGCTCGAACGCGGGCGGCGAAGGTGCCGCGCGCCATTTCGCGCGCCATGGTCTGCGCGATGAAACGTCGCTCGACAAACTGCGCAATCGCCGCGACTACTATGGCAGCCTCGTGCCGGCGCTCCCCCCGCAGTACCGCCGCCTGCGCGAAGCCGATACGGTGGCGATCGGCGGGCGCGACTGGCGCGTCATCACGGGCTACGGCCATTCGCCGGAGCACTGCGCGCTCCATTGCGAAGCGACCGGCGTGCTGATCTCAGGCGACATGGTGCTGCCGCGCATTTCGACCAACGTCTCGGTATTCGACATGGAGCCCGAAGGCAATCCGCTGGCCCTTTACCTCGAATCGCTCGGCCGCTATGAAGCGCTACCCGAAGACACGCTCGTGCTGCCCTCGCACGGCAGGCCGTTTCGCGGCGTGCGCACGCGCATCGCGCAGCTGCGCGCACACCACGACGCACGCCTCGCCGAAGTGATGGAGGCATGCGAGCGGGCGCCGCAAAGTGCCGCCGACATCGTGCCGATGATGTTCAAGCGCGAACTCGACATCCACCAGATGACCTTCGCGATGGGCGAGGCGCTCGCGCATCTGCATCTGCTGTGGCTTGCTGGCAAGGTCAAGCGCGCGAGCGGCGCGGACGGCGTACTGCGGTTCGCGGCCTGATATCGCGACTTGAAAAACGCGTGCGCAGGAAGAAAAACGGGCGGCTCCTTTCGGGGCCGCCCGTTTTCACCTGGCGCAAGGCATGAGAAGTGTCAGTTGCCGCCGCCGGTGATCAAATCAGCGCCCTTGGGTCGCACGAACTTGAAGGTCGAAGCCGGCAGCGACGGGTTCTTTTCAATGTTGGAGAACGTGAGCAGTGTCACGTTGCCGAACACATCGTGCAGCTCCATGGCTTCGAGACTGCCGTCGCGAAAGCCGATGCCCACGCTCTTGAACTGCGTGTCCTTCGACTTCGGGATCAGCTCCAGCCAGTCGATGCCGTTCTTCACGCCCGCATCGGAGAGCGTGAAGTTCTTCTCGAGATCGTTGCTGCCGAACAGGATCGCCGCCGGGCTCGCGCCGAGCGCGCCGCCAAGCTTGCGTTCGGTCACCTGGTTCAGGTCCTTGTCATAGACGTAGAGATTGTCGCCGTCCGACTGCAGCAGTTGCTGATACGGCTTCTCATACGACCAGATGAACTTGCCGGGCCGCGCGAACACGAACGTGCCGCTCGAAGTCTTGGCGTTCAACGTGGCCGTGGCGATGGCGTCGCTGGCGTTCTTCGCACCCGAAGGCGCCTTCAGTTCGCGCTGCACGAAGCTGCCGCGCGCGGAGTGGACCTGCGAGACGAACTGCTTGAGTTGATCGGTGCCGCTCGCATAGGCCTGCGAGACCATCAGGACCGACGCGCCGAGTGTGGCAAAAACGGTGGCGAAAAACGCGCGGCGCGCCATGCGCGCAAAGCGGGTCGGTTGTCCAGCGGGATACTGCATCTATCGTTCTCCAGGAGGGGGCGTTGGCCTTCACGAAGCCGGGCAGGCCAGCAAAGCCAGCGACGCGCAGGCCCGGCGAGGCTTATTCGGCCTCGCCGCGATTGGGCACGAGAATCTCGCGGTTGCCGCTCGACGACATCGCCGAAACGAGCCCGGACTGCTCCATCTGCTCGAGCAGCCGCGCCGCGCGGTTGTAGCCGATGCGCAAGTGCCGCTGCACGAGCGAAATCGACGCACGGCGATTCTTGATTACCACTTCGACGGCCTGATCGTACAGCGGATCGGACTCGTCGCCGGTGCCACTGGTTCCCGCAGCCGTGCCCTCGTCGCCCTCGCCCCCGACGCCGCCTTCGAGTATGCCCTCGATATAGTTCGGCTCGCCCTGTTCCTTGAGCTTGTCGACCACGCGATGCACCTCGTCGTCGCCGACGAATGCGCCGTGCACGCGCACGGGCAAGCCCGTGCCCGGCGGCAGGTAGAGCATGTCGCCCATGCCTAGCAGCGACTCGGCGCCCATCTGGTCGAGAATCGTGCGCGAATCGATCTTCGATGAAACCTGGAACGCGATACGCGTGGGCACGTTGGCCTTGATGAGGCCAGTGATGACGTCCACCGAGGGGCGCTGCGTGGCGAGGATCAGGTGGATGCCCGCCGCGCGCGCCTTCTGCGCGATACGTGCGATGAGCTCTTCCACCTTCTTGCCGACCACCATCATGAGATCGGCGAGTTCGTCGATCACGACGACGATGTGCGGCAGTTTCTGGCACGGCTCGGGATCGTCCGGCGTGAGGCTGAACGGATTCGGGATCTTCTCCTCGCGCTTGTTCGCCTCTTCGATCTTGTTGTTGTAGCCCGCGAGATTGCGCACGCCCAGCTTGCTCATGAGCTTGTAGCGGCGCTCCATCTCGGCCACGGTCCAGTTCAGCGCATTGCCGGCCTGGCGCATGTCGGTCACGACCGGGCAAAGCAGATGCGGAATGCCCTCGTAGACGCTCATTTCGAGCATCTTCGGATCGATCAGGATCATGCGGACCTGCTCGGCGCTCGCCTTGTAGAGGAGCGACAGGATCATCGCGTTGATCCCCACCGACTTGCCCGAGCCCGTGGTGCCGGCCACGAGCAGGTGGGGCATCTTCGCGAGATCGGCGCACACCGGCTTGCCGCCGATGTCCTTGCCGAGGCCCATGGTGAGCGCCGAGGGCGCGTCGGCGTAAACCGCGGAGCCGAGGATCTCGGAAAGGCGTACGGTCTGGCGGCGCTGGTTCGGCAGCTCCAGCGCCATGAAATTCTTGCCCGGAATCGTTTCCACCACGCGGATCGAGACGAGCGAGAGCGAACGCGCGAGATCCTTCGCGAGGTTCACGATCTGGCTGCCCTTCACGCCCGTGGCCGGCTCGATTTCGTAGCGCGTGACGACCGGGCCCGGATAGGCGGCCACCACGGCGACGTCCACGCCGAAGTCCTTGAGCTTTTTCTCGATGAGGCGCGAGGTGAATTCGAGCGTCTCGTCGGAGATGGTTTCCTGCGTGGCCGCCGCCGGGTCGAGCAGCGAGATAGCGGGCAGCGTGGAGTCGCCCGGCAGATCCTTGAAGAGCGGCACCTGGCGCTCCTTCTCCACGCGCTCGGAACGCTGCGGCGTGACCACGGGCGGCACGATCGTGACCGGCTCGTGTTCCTCGATCTTCACGCGGCCGCGCTCGACCTTGCCTTCGCGCTTCACGGCCGCGGCTTCGCCGAGCTTGCGGTCGCGGCCCGCCTCGCGGCGCAGCCTCGCCATGGTCACGGCGTTGATGATGTATTCGCCGACCTTTTCCGAGAGCGAGAGCCACGAGAAGCGAAAGTACAGCGAGAGGCCGATGGCGAGCGCGAGCAGCAGCGCGAGCGTGCCGCCCGTGAAACCGAGCGCGTGCGAAACGCCGCGCGCAACGGCCCCGCCCAGCACGCCGCCGGGCGCCTGGGGCAGTTGCACCTTGAGCGACCACATGCGCAGCGCTTCGATGCCGCAGCTCGAAAGCATGACGAGCACGAACGAGAGGGCTTCGGCGACCCAGCCGATGTCGCGCGGCGGGTCCTCGTCGTCGGCGTCGATCGCCTCGTGGCGCGTGATGCGCTGGTAGTTCGCGGAAATGAGGCGACCGAGCAGCACGATCCACCAGTACGCAGAAAGGCCGAAGAGCAGCAGCAGGATGTCCGAGACGCGCGCGCCGACGCGCCCCGCCCAGTTCGAGATGTGGTCGACCTGGGCCGCGTGCGTCCAGCTCGGGTCATGGCGGCTGTAGCTGATCAGCGCCATCAGCAGGAACACGCCGAGCGCGACCTGCAGAATCCAGCGGATCTCGGTGAAAAGGCGCGACATGCGGTGAGGCAATGCCTGCGCCTGCGCGGAATAGGGAGCTTTGGCCATTGAATCCTGGGCTGATTCTTGATGCGTTCGCGGTCCGCCAGTCCACTCGCCTGCCCGGCAGCGCGGGGCAGACGGACGCGCGGCCGCCTTCGTCAGATCGGGCCTATTGTAAACGCGTTGTTTCGGCCCCGGCGGCCCCTCGCTGTAAATGACGGTAACTGACAACGCCTCGGCGCGCGGCGAGATCGGCCCGCGCCGGGCTCGTCGAGCCGCCGCGCGCACCCGTCCTTGCGGGGCCGAGACTATCGCGCCGATCAGTAAGCTTCATCGAGCGCCCGGTCCCCCCGGCCTTTATAATTGCGGGCTGATGCCCAATTACCTGCGTGAGGCCCGCCGCACGCGCGGCCCGCGCCAAGCAGCGCCTTTCTACGGAATTCGATCATGTCTGCAACCAAACACGCCAAAGTCCTGATTCTCGGTTCCGGCCCCGCCGGCTACACGGCTGCCGTCTACGCGGCGCGCGCGAACCTCTCGCCGCTGCTCGTCACGGGTCTGGCCCAGGGCGGCCAGCTCATGACCACGACCGATGTCGAGAACTGGCCCGCAGACCCGAATGGCGTGCAAGGCCCCGAACTGATGCAGCGATTCCTCGAGCACGCCGAGCGCTTCAACACGGAAATCGTGTTCGATCACATCCATACGGCGAAGCTCAACGAAAAACCCATCCGCCTGATCGGCGACTCGGGCGAGTACACCTGCGACTCACTCATCATCGCGACCGGCGCGTCGGCGCAATACCTCGGCCTGCCGAGCGAAGAGCTGTACATGGGCCGCGGCGTCTCGGCCTGCGCGACCTGCGACGGCTTCTTCTACCGCAACCAGCACGTCGCCGTGGTCGGCGGCGGGAACACGGCCGTGGAAGAAGCGCTGTACCTCTCCGGCATTGCGAAGAAGGTCACGGTCATTCACCGCCGCGACAAGTTCCGCGCCGAGCCGATCCTGATCGACCGCCTGCTCGAGAAGGAAAAGGAAGGCGTGGTCGAGATCAAATGGGAACACGTGCTCGACGAAGTCAAGGGCAATGAAGGCGGCGTGAACGGCCTGCGTATCAAGAACGTGAAGACCGGCGAAACCACCGACATCGACCTGCAAGGCCTCTTCGTCGCGATCGGCCACAAGCCGAACACGGACATCTTCGAAGGCCAGCTCGAGATGAAGAACGGCTACATCATCACGAACGGCGGCCTGAACGGCAATGCCACCGGCACCAGCGTGCCGGGCGTGTTCGCGGCCGGCGACGTGCAGGATCATGTGTACCGCCAGGCGATCACGAGCGCGGGCACGGGCTGCATGGCCGCGCTCGACGCGCAGCGCTACCTCGAGACCGTGAACGAGCTTGGCCAGGCGCACGTGATGAGCGCCGAAGCCGAACGTTAAAGCGATGCGGGAGCGCCGCCTGCGAGGGCGGCCGATCCCACGCATCGAGCCTTGGGCGTCGCTCCGCTAAAATGGAGGCCTCACGCCCGACGGCACAGTAGCAACGAGGGCCGCGGCCAGCCAGCCTGCGGCCCTTCGTTTTGGTCGTTCGTAGCGGCGCATGCGAGCCGCGCAGCATCCCGCTCACGTGCGTAGCCAAACGATTTACCAGCGTCTTTCGTCATGCCCAAGAACGTGCCCCACCCGGGCGAGCCCAAGCGCCCCACGCCCGCGCGCCCTGCTCCGGCGCCCGCCGCTGCTCCGGTGGCCGAAGAAGCCGCCACCGGCAAGACAGCTTCCGGCTTTGCCGGTCTCGGCAGCCTGCGCGACGCGCTCAAGGTGCAGACGCGCCAGCGCGAGCGCGAACGCGCGGCCGCGCAAGCCGCCCGCGTCGAGGCCGCCGCCGACAGCGACCTCTTTCGCCGCGAGATCGGCCAGGTCGCGCCGCTCAAGCAGCCGCCGCGCGCGCAGCCGCGCCGCGAAACGCCCGTGCCGCTGCCGCTGCAAACGCGGCTCGACGAGCAGGCCGTGCTCCACGAAGCGATCTCCGACGAATTCGACCCCGAAGCGTATCTCGACACCGACGATTCGCTGTACTACCACCGCCCCGGCATCAGCGAAGAAGTCGTGAAGAAGCTGCGGCGCGGCACGTGGATCGTGCAGGCGCAGCTCGATTTGCACGGCATGCGCCGCGAAGAAGCACGAGAGGCGCTGCAAAACTTCATCCGCGAGGCGGGCAAACGCGGGCTGCGCTGCGTGCGCGTGATTCACGGCAAGGGCCTCGGGTCCGTCGGCAAGGAGCCGGTGCTCAAGGGCAAGGTGCGCGCGTGGCTCGTGCAGAAGGAAGAAGTCATCGCGTTCTGCCAGGCGCGGCCGCACGACGGCGGCGCGGGTGCGGTGCTCGTGTTGTTGCAGCCGCATCCGGTCGGGCACGGGCAGCATCGCGTGCCCTGAGCGCCGCAGTCTTTGCGCCTCGCGACGTAAAAAACCCCGCACGCTGCTCACGCAGCGCACGGGGTTTTTCGCATCGGGCGATGCGCGCGACGATCAGGCGACGCGCTCTTCCGTCTTCGGGTCGAACAGTACGGCCTTCGAAACGTCGAACAGCAGGTCCATGTTGTTGAGCGGTTGCGGATTCGCGCCCGGGTGCACGCGGCTCACGATACGCTTGCCATTGACCTGCGCGAATACGAGCGTGTCCGGACCGGTCGGCTCGATCACGTCGACCTTCACCGCGTGGCGCTGCAGTTCGTGGCCATGGCCGTCGTGCGAGCTGCGCGCGTCGGTGATGCGTTCCGGACGCAGGCCCAGCACCACTTCCTGGCCAATATGGCCGCGCACCTTGTTCGCCTCGAACGGCAGGTTCAGGACGCTGCGCGCGATACCCGTATCGAGCTCGATGCCGATGCCCGAACCCTGCTCCACCAGCTTGCCTTCGATGAAGTTCATCGGCGGCGCGCCGATGAAGCCCGCGACGAAGAGATTCGACGGCGAATCGTAGATCTCCTGCGGTGCGCCGAACTGCTGGACGATGCCGTCCTTCATCACCGCTATGCGGTCGCCGAGCGTCATCGCTTCGATCTGGTCGTGGGTCACGTAGACGATCGTCGTGCCCACGCGCTGATGCAGCAGCTTGATTTCCGAGCGCATCTCGATGCGCAGCTTCGCGTCGAGGTTCGAGAGCGGCTCGTCGAACAGGAACATCACGGGATCGCGCGCGAGCGCCCGGCCCATCGCCACGCGCTGGCGCTGGCCGCCCGAGAGCTGGCCCGGTTTGCGGTCGAGCAGGTGCTCGATCTGCAGCAGCTTCGACACGCGGCCGACGATCTCCGTCTGCTCGTTCTTCGGCACCTTGCGGATGTTCAGGCCGAACGAGATGTTCTCGCGCACCGTCATCGACGGATACAGCGCGTACGACTGGAACACCATCGCAATGTCGCGGTCCTTCGGCGAGAGGTTGTTCACCACCTTGCCGTCGATGGCGATCTCGCCCTTGGTCACGGTTTCGAGACCCGCGATCATGTTGAGCAACGTCGACTTCCCGCAGCCCGAGCCGCCGACCAGAATCAGGAACTGGCCGTCTTCGATGTCGATGTTCACGCCCTTGAGGACGGGCACCCCGTTCGGGTAGGTCTTGTAGACGTCGCGAATGGAAAGGCTTGCCATGCTATGAATCCTTTAATCGAATGCGCGCACTATCGCGCGGTTAGCCCCGCAGTTAGCCCCGCGGTTAGCCCTTCACCGCGCCCGCCGTGAGGCCGCGCACGAAGTAGCGGCCGGCGATCACGTAGACGAGCAGCGTGGGCAGCGCGGCGATGATCGCGCCGGCCATGTCGACGTTGTATTCCTTCACGCCCGTGGACGTGTTCACGAGATTGTTCAGCGCCACCGTGATCGGCATCGAATCGACGCCCGAGAACACGATACCGAACAGGAAGTCATTCCAGATCTGCGTGAATTGCCAGATCAGGCACACCATGAAGATGGGCAGCGAGATCGGCAGCATGATGCGCGTGAAGATCATGAAGAAGCCGGCGCCGTCGATGCGCGCGGCCTTCACGAGCTCGGCGGGCACGCTCACGTAGAAGTTGCGGAAGAACATCGTGGTGAACGCGATGCCGTACACGACGTGCACCAGCACCAGGCCGCCGATCGTGTTCGAAAGGCCGAAATAGCCCTGCAGACGCGCCATCGGCAGCAGGATGGCCTGGAACGGAATGAAGCAGCCGACCAGCAGCATCGTGAAGAGCGCATCCGCGCCGCGAAAACGCCAGTGCGTGAGCACGTAGCCGTTGAACGCGCCGATGATCGACGAGATCAGCACGGCCGGAATCACCATCTTCACCGAGTTCATGAAGAACGGCTGCATGCCGTCACAGCGCACGCCGGTGCAGGCTTCGCTCCACGCCTTGACCCACGGCGCGAAGGTCGGGCTCGTGGGCAGCGAGAGCATGGTGCCCGTGTGGATCTGGTCGAGCGACTTGAACGACGTCGACAGCATCACGTAGAGCGGAAACAGGAAGTACAACGCGAACAGGATCAGCGCCGCATAGATGACCACGCGGCTCACGTTCATCTTAGGCTGCATTGCGCGTGCTCCTCGATTCCAGATACATGAGCGGCACGAGCACGGCCACGACAGTGGCAAGCATCATCATCGACGAAGCTGCGCCGACGCCGAGCTGCCCGCGGTTGAACGAAAACGTGTACATGAAGATGGCCGGCAGCGACGACGAGGTGCCCGGGCCGCCCGCGGTCAGCGCGACGACGAGGTCGAACGTCTTGATCGTGATGTGGCAGAGGATCAGCAGCACCGAGAAAAAGACCGGACGCATGCTCGGAATCACGATCTTGCGGTAGATCGTGGGCAGCGTCGCGCCATCCACCTGGGCGGCCTTGAAAATCTCGCTGTCCACGCCGCGCAGGCCTGCCAGGAAGAGCGCCATGCAAAAGCCCGTGGACTGCCAGACGGCGGCGACCACGATACAGAAAATGGCCTTGTCCGGGTTGTTCAGCCAGTCGAGCTGAAAGCTCGTCCAGCCGATGCTGTGCATCACCTGCTGAATGCCGAGGTCGGGATTGAAGATCCACTGCCAGGCCGTGCCCGTCACGATGTACGAAAGCGCCATCGGATAGAGGAACACGGCGCGCAGCGCGCCTTCCTGGCGAATCTGCTGGTCGAGCAGGATCGCGAGGAACAGCCCGAGTGCCACGCAAATCGCGATGAACGGGATGCCGAACCAGCCGAGGTTCTGCGCCGACGTCCACCAGACGTCGTTGGCGAACAGCTCGCGATAACGGTCGAGACCCGCGAATTCATAGCGCGGCATCAGTCGCGAAGTCGAGAGCGACAGGTAGCCGGTAATGAGTATGAAACCGTAGACGAATATGAGGCTGATCAGAATGCTGGGCGAAAGCACCAGCTTCGGGATCCAGCGGTCTGCGAGCGCCGCCATCGGCGACGCGCGGCGTGTAGCAGGCGTCGCCGCCTTGCCTTTGCCGCTAAGAGAAGCAGTCACTGCGCAACTCCTGGTACGGTGCGAAAGGACGCATATGGCCCAAAGCGTCCTTACGCACGATGATGGGGCTCAGAGGTGAACCGTCATGCCCGGGGCGCGCCGCGAGCGGCACACCCCGTCTTGCTTCACAACATTACTTCGCTCACTTCGTCTTCGCAGCCTTCGCGAGCGCTTCCACCGCGCTCTTCGAATCCTGGTTCGAGTTCATGAACTTCGTCACGACGTCGGTGATCGCACCCGCCGCGGCGTCGGGCTGAGCCATGCCGTGCGCGAGCGACGGCACATAGCCGCCGGCCTTGATCGCGATTTGCTCATCCGCGTACGACTTCTTGGCGCACGCGTCGAACTTGCTCATGTCCACGCCGAGGCGCACCGGAATCGAGCCCTTGTACAGGCTGAACTGCTCCTGGAACGACGGGCTCATGATCGTCTTCGCGAGTGCGATCTGGCCAGGCGTCGCGGCCTTTTGGCCCTTCTGCTGGAAGAACACGAACGAGTCGACGTTAAAAGTGTAGGCCTTCGCGGTGCCCGGCACAGCCGCGCAAACGTAGTCCGTATCCGGCTGCTTGCCCGCGTTCGCGAACTCGCCCTTGGCCCAGTCGCCCATGAACTGCATGCCGGCCTTGCCATTGATGACCATGGCCGTGGCGAGGTTCCAGTCGCGGCCCGTGCGGCCGTTATCCATGTACGACTCGATCTTGCGGACCGTGTCGAACACGTTGACCATCTGCTGCGACGTGAGCGTCTTCTGGTCGAGGTCGACGAGCGCCTTCTTGTAGAAGTCCGCGCCCTGCGAGAGGACCACGTCTTCCCACAGCGTCAGGTCCTGCCACGGCTGGCCGCCCGCTGCCACCGGCTGGATGCCTGCGGCCTTCATCTTGTCGGCCAGCGCGAAGAATTCCGGCCACGTGGTCGGCGCCTTGCCGCCCACCTTGTCGAGCGCTGCCTTGTTGATCCACACCCAGTTCACGCGGTGCACCGAGAACGGCGCGGCGACGTAGTGGCCGTCGGCGTGCATGATCTTGTCGATTTGCGGCGGGAGGTTGGCTTTCCAGTCGGTTGCGGCGGAGTCGACGTTGACCAGCACGCCCTGCTCGGCCCATTCCTGGATCAGCGGACCCTTGATCTGGGCGGCCGTCGGCGCGTTGCCCGAGATCACCTGGGTCTTCAGCGCGGTCATGGCCGCCGCGCCCGCGCCACCGGCGACCGCGAAGTCCTTCCACACGTAGCCCTGCTTCTGCATGTCGTCCTTGAGGACGCCGACGGCCTTCGACTCGCCGCCCGAAGTCCACCAGTGCAGGACTTCGAGTGACTCTGCTGCTTGCGCCGTAGCGACGCCGCCCATCAGACCTGCGGCGCACAGGGCGCCCATGATCGCGCGGAATTTCATTGCTTATCTCCTCCAGACACCTGAACAAAAAACGATTGGCCCCTGATCGCCAGGGTGCGGTGGTTGGTCAAACAGGCAAAAAACAGGCAAAACACTGGACGGACGGGAGCCGGAGTGCCGCGCGCGTGCTTTTTCATTAGATGCGCGCGGGCCGCGTGCCGGTTACCGGCCGCAGGACGCTCAAGAGATGAGTGGTTCGGAATGCAACTTGACTGTCTCCTCTTTTGATTTTCACCGGCCATCTGGCCGGCCGAGGTGCCGCTTGCGTCACGCGGCGTTGAAGCCCCATCACGTGGCGAACCGGGCGCACGACTCAGTATCTAGCCGGGCTTTGTCCCGCGATGTTCTCCATTACCATGAGGGGGCATTCCGTCCGCTCGGGAAACCGCACCAGACCGCCTTGAAGGCCGCGCCTCACGCTTTTTTCATCGATTGAACGTTACCTCTTGATTTGGATTGTAGTTAAACTACAATTCAGTGTCAAAAAAAATTTTATCGGACTACGGCCGCCCGATCGCCCCCATCGCGCCCACTCTCAGGGCAACCGATGTACCCTGCTGCGGCCCCTCAGGACAGTGACGGAGACTCATGCAAAACACCGATTCAGGTTTCACGTTCGTGCTCTTCGGCGCCACCGGCGATCTGTCGATGCGCAAGATTCTCCCGGCCCTGTATGAAGCGCACCGTTCAGGCATGCTCGCGGAAACCGGCAAGATCGTGGGCGTTGCGCGTCACGAAGAAGATCGTGCCGAATACGTCCAGTGGGTCGACGACCACGTCAAGCCGCACGTCGCCAAAAACGGCGGCTACGACGACAAGGCGTGGGCCAGCTTTCTCGAGCGCATTGTCTATGTGAAGCTCGATCTCTCGCGCGCCGAAGACTTCACGCACCTGCGCGACGGCATCGCGGCCCTGCCCGGCATCCGCGTGTTCTATCTGGCCACAGGCCCCTCGCTCTTCGTGCCGATCTGCCGCGCGCTCGCCGCCGTGGGTCTGAACGAGAACGCGCGCATCGTGCTGGAAAAACCGCTCGGCTACGACCTCAAGTCGTCGAATGCCATCAACGACGCCGTGGGCGAGATCTTCGCCGAAGGCCAGATCTACCGGATCGACCACTACCTCGGCAAGGAGCCGGTGCAGAACCTGCTCGCGCTGCGCTTCGGCAACGCGCTCTTCGAGCCGCTGTGGCGCCGCGAATGGGTGGAGAGCATCCAGATCACGATTGCCGAGGAACTGGGCGTCGAAGCGCGCGGCGATTTTTATGACAACACTGGCGCGCTGCGCGACATGGTGCAAAATCACCTGTTGCAGTTGCTCTCGATCGTCGCCATGGAGCCACCGCATTCGATGGATTCGGATTCGGTGCGCGACGAAAAGCTTCGCGTGCTGCGCGCGCTCAAACCGGTCAACCCGCTCGATATCGGCAAGGTCGCGGTGCGCGGGCAGTATCACGCGGGCGTGATCCGCGGCCAGTCGGTGCCGGCCTATGCGACCGAGCAAGGCGTGAAGCCCGACAGCCACACCGAGACCTTCGTCGCGCTCAAGGTGGAGATCGAGAACTGGCGCTGGGCGGGCGTGCCCTTCTTTCTGCGCACCGGCAAGCGGCTTGCCGACCGCGTGGCCGAGATCGTCGTGAACTTCCGCCCCGTGCCGCATTCGGCGCTCGGCGCGCCGGCGCTGCGCCCGGGCGCGAACCGCCTCGTGATCCGTCTGCAGCCGAACGAGAACATCCGCCTCTACTGCCTCGCGAAGCAGCCCGGCGAAGGCATGAATCTCGCGAGCGTGCATCTGGATCTCGCGTTCGACCGGTTCTTCCGCGAAGGCCAGATGGAGGCCTACCAGCGCCTGCTGCTCGACGTGATCAACGGCCGCCTCGCGCTTTTCGTGCGCCGCGACGAGCAGGAAGCGGCGTGGAGGTGGGTCGAGCCGATCCTGAACGAATGGGCCGCAACGCCCCGCGCGCCCAAGCCGTACGCGGCGGGCACGTGGGGACCGGCGGCTTCGAGCGCGATGCTCGCGCAGCACGGCACCTGCTGGCTCGAAGAAGAGAACTGATGGAATGACATGGCGGCGCGCCCGGTTCGCGCGACGCCGGAACGCAAAGATGAACGACCCCGTAGACCTACAAGAAAGCAGCATGGAGGAGAAGTGATCGAGCTTCACGTATTCGACGACCCGCGCGTCCAGTCCGACGCGCTGGCGCGAGCCGTGGGCGACGCGCTGCAGGCGTCGCTCGCCGCCCAGCAAGCCGCGCCCGGCGCGACGGCGCGCCGTGCAACGCTCGCTGTCTCCGGCGGGACGAGCCCGCGCCCCTTCCTCGAGGCCCTTTCGACGCATCGCTTCGACTGGGCGCACATCGACGTCACGCTGGTCGACGACCGCTGGGTGCCCGAAACCGATCCCGCGAGCAACGCGCGCCTCGCGCGCGAGACGCTGCTCACGCACGAAGCGGCCCACGCGCGCTTCCTGCCGCTCGTGGACGTGGCGCACGATCTCGACGCGCACGTCGCCGCGCTCAACGCCGATCCGGCCCGCATGCTGCCGAACGTCGCCGTGCTCGGCATGGGCGAGGACGGCCACACGGCCTCGATCTTCGCCGACGCCCCCGAATGGCACGAGGCCATCACGACCGCGCGCCCGTTCGTCGCCGTGCATCCGCAGGCGGCGCCGCACGCGCGCGTCTCGTGGTCGATGCAGGCGCTGCGCCAGGTCGATCGCCTGTTCCTCTTGATCGCCGGACAGCGCAAGCTCGAAGTGCTGCAACAGGCCGCCGCGGCCGAACAAAACAACGCCATCTCGAAGCTGGCGAACGACAAGGGAGTGAGACTCGATGTCTACTGGTGCGCCTAATAAAAACGCCCCTGGCGCAGGCCAGCACGCGGACGGACCGAGGCTGCTCGCCGACATCGGCGGAACCAACGCGCGCTTCGCGCTGGAAACGGGCCCGGGCGAAATCGGCCAGGTGCGCGTGTATCCGTGCGCGCAGTATCCGGGCGTCGCGGACGTGATCCAGCAATACCTGAAAGACAACAAGATCGGCCGCGTGAATCATGCGGCCATCGCGATTGCGAATCCGGTCGACGGCGACCAGGTGCGCATGACCAATCACGACTGGACCTTCTCGATCGAAGCGACGCGCCGCGCGCTCGGCTTCGATACGCTGCTCGTCGTGAACGACTTCACCGCGCTCGCCATGGCGCTGCCGGGCCTTACCGATTCGCAGCGCGTGCAGGTGGGCGGCGGCCAGCGCCGCCAGAACAGCGTGATCGGCCTGCTCGGGCCGGGCACGGGTCTCGGCGTATCGGGCCTCATTCCCGCCGACGACCGCTGGATCGCGCTCGGCAGCGAAGGCGGCCACGCCAGCTTCTCGCCGCAGGACGAGCGCGAAGACATCGTGCTGCAGTTCGCGCGCAAGAAGTGGCCGCACGTGTCGTTCGAGCGCGTGTGCGCGGGACCGGGCGTGGAGCTCATCTATCGCGCGCTGGCCGCGCGCGACAAAAAGAAACTGCCCGCGGATATCGACCCGGCCGAGGTCGTGAAGCGCGCCCATGATGGCGAGCCGCTCGCGCTCGAGACCGTCGAATGCTTCTGCGGCATTCTCGGCAGCTTCGCGGGCAACATCGCGATGACGCTCGGCTCGCTCGGCGGCATCTATATCGGCGGCGGCGTGGTGCCGCGTCTGGGCGAACTCTTCATGCGCTCGTCGTTCCGCCAGCGCTTCGAGGCGAAGGGCCGTTTCGACACCTATCTCTCGAACGTGCCCACCTACGTCATCACGGCCGAGTATCCGGCGTTCCTCGGCGTCTCGGCCATTCTCGCGGAGCAGCTTTCGAACCGCGCGGGCGGCGGTTCGTCGGCCGTGTTCGAGCGCATCCGCCAGATGCGCGATGCGCTCACGCCCGCCGAGCGCCGCGTGGCCGACCTCGCGCTCAACCATCCGCGCTCGATCATCAACGATCCGATCGTCGACATCGCGCGCAAGGCCGACGTGAGCCAGCCCACCGTCATCCGCTTCTGCCGTTCGCTCGGCTGCCAGGGCCTTTCCGACTTCAAGCTCAAGCTCGCCACGGGCCTGACGGGCACGATTCCGGTGAGCCACAGCCAGGTGCACCTGGGCGATACGGCCACCGACTTCGGCGCGAAGGTGCTCGACAACACCGTCTCGGCGATTTTGCAGCTGCGCGAACACCTGAACTTCGAGCACGTCGAGCAGGCCATCTCGCTGCTCAACGGCGCGCGCCGCATCGAGTTCTACGGGCTCGGCAACTCGCACATCGTCGCGCAGGACGCGCACTACAAGTTCTTCCGTTTCGGCATCCCGACGATCGCCTATGGCGACCTGTACATGCAGGCGGCCTCCGCCGCGCTGCTCGGCAAGGGCGACGTGATCGTGGCCATCTCGAAGTCGGGCCGTGCGCCGGAACTGCTGCGCGTGCTCGACGTCGCCATGCAGGCGGGCGCGAAGGTGATCGCCATCACCTCGAGCAACACGCCGCTCGCCAAGCGCGCGACCGTGGCGCTCGAAACCGATCACATCGAAATGCGCGAATCGCAGCTTTCGATGATCTCGCGCATCCTCCATCTGCTGATGATCGACATCCTCGCGGTGGGCGTCGCGATCCGCCGCGCGTCGCCCGATGCGGACCTGAGCAACGCCGTCGAAAAGGCCCGCGAGCATGCCGACGACGACGCCTCGGCCGTGCTCGACTGGCTGAGCCACGGCGCGTCGTCCACGGCGCGCGACTAAGGCAGGCTCGATCGGGGCAATAAAAAATGGGACGCCTCGGCGTCCCATTTTTCTTCGGCGATCGGTTCGACTCAGGATGCTGCCGTTTGCGCGGCGCCCGGGGCCGGCGTGCCATGCCACTTCACGACGAGGGCGCGCCCGAACCATGTCAGCACGCCGCACGCGCCGATCGTCACCCCCATGCCGAACGGCGATACCCCCGGAAACGACCCCACCACGGCGCTGGCGAGCGCGCCGAGGCCGAGCTGCGTCGCGCCGAACACGGCCGCCGCCGCGCCCGCGTTCTTCGGGTAGCGATACATGAGATCGGTCGCGCAGTTCGCACCGAGCAGACCCACCACGCCCACGACGAAGAACAGCCCCGCCACGATCGACCACAGGCCGCCCCAACCGGTCACGCACATCAACGCGACGAAGAGCGACGCGCCCGCGCTCAGCGCCGCCGCATGCGAAATCATGCGCAAGGTGCCGAGACGCCCGATCAAGCGCGTGTTGAGGAAGTTGCCGAGCATGATGCCGAATACGTTAGCGCCGAAGAAGAATCCGTAATGCTGCGGCGAAACGTGGAAATACTCGATGTAGACGAACGGCGTGGCCGAGATATAGGTGAACATCGCGGCGAACGCCATGCCGCCGCAGAGCATATGCCCCCAGACGAGCGGATCGCGCAGCAATCGCCCGTAGGCCGCAAACGAGCGCAGCACGGCCGCGCTCTCGCGCTTTTCGGACGGCCAGGTCTCGGGCACGCGCAGGTAGGCTGCCACGCCGCACGCGAGGCCGAACAGGGTGAGCGCCCCGAACACCACACGCCAGCCGCCGATCAGCAGCAACTGTCCGCCGATGAGCGGCGCGAGCAGCGGCCCTATCGCCGTGACGATCGCGACCATCGAGAGCACCTTGGCCGCATCGGATGGCTCATGGGCATCGCGCGCGATGGCCCGCGCGAGCACGGAGGCCGCCCCCGCGCCGAGCGCCTGCAGGAAGCGCACGATCACGAGTTCGCCGACCGAGAACGAGAACCAGCAGCCGACGCTGGCCACCGTGAAGAGCGCGATGCCGCCCAGCAGCACGGGGCGGCGGCCGTAGGCATCGGACATGGGACCGTAGAGCAGCATGCCGATCGAAAAGCCGGCCATGAAGCTCGTGAGCGTCGAAGCTGCTGCGGCGGCACTCACGCCGAATGACTGCGCGATGGCCGGCAGGCTCGGCAGGTACATGTCGGTGGCGAGCGGGCCGCAGGCGGCGAGCGCGCCCAGCAGCAGGATCAGCCGGCCATCGGGCCGGCGGCGCGGGGAATGGGACATGGTGTAGGTGGCGGCGGACGGTGCTCGGCTCGCGCGCGCTCTTGAGGTCGTGGGCCGATTTGTGGCCGATTCTTTGCCGATTCATGGCCGATTCTTTGCCGCCCCGGCACCAGGCGGCGCAAAGCGGCGCGAGGCTGAACGAGAGGCGGCGAAAAAGCGGCAACGGTGCCGCCGAATTGTACCTGACGACTATCGGCTCTCAGACTCCAGTCAACAAGCGGCATCTTCGCAGCTTGCGCCAACCCTTGCCCCGCCCGATCGGCGTGACTCCGGTACAATTTCGTGAGATCGGCCCCGTCGCGCGGGCCCTGGCGCCGCGGCACGGGTTCGTCCCCCCGCGCACTGCAGGCGCGAACGTCGGCGCACCCCGGATGCACAGCGCTCGCTCGCCGGCCACGTCCGCGCGTGCCTGCCCAGCACTCGCCACACCACTTTCGCAGGTCCAGCACTCATGTCCAACACCCAGTCCAGCACGCACAACCGCAACGAAGCCCTCTTCGAACGCGCCCAGCGCACCATTCCGGGCGGCGTGAATTCGCCCGTGCGCGCGTTCCGCTCGGTCGGCGGCACGCCGCGCTTCATCGAGCGCGCCCAGGGCCCGTACTTCTGGGACGCCGAAGGCAAGCGCTACATCGACTACATCGGCTCGTGGGGCCCGATGATCGTCGGCCACGTGCATCCGGAAGTGCTCGAAGCCGTGCAGCGCGTGCTTGCCAATGGCTTCTCGTTCGGCGCGCCCACCGAGGCCGAGATCGAGATCGCCGAGGAAATCTGCAAGATCGTGCCGTCGATGGAGCAGGTGCGCATGGTGTCGAGCGGCACCGAGGCGACCATGAGCGCGCTGCGTCTCGCACGCGGTTTTACGAAGCGCGACCGCATCGTGAAGTTCGAGGGCTGCTACCACGGCCACGCCGACAGCCTGCTCGTGAAGGCCGGCTCGGGCCTGCTCACGTTCGGCAACCCGACCTCGTCGGGCGTGCCCGTCGATATCGCGAAGCACACCACCGTGCTCGAATACAACAACGTCGCGGCGCTCGAAGAAGCGTTCAAGGCGTTCGGCGACGAGATCGCTGCCGTGATCGTCGAGCCGGTCGCGGGCAACATGAACCTCGTGAAGGCCACGCCGGAGTTCATCGGCGCATTGCGCAGCCTCACCGCGAAGCACGGCAGCGTGCTGATCTTCGACGAAGTGATGTGCGGCTTCCGCGTCGGGCTGCGCGGCGCGCAGGCGCTCTATGGCGTCGAGGCGGACTTGGTGTGCCTCGGCAAGGTGATCGGCGGCGGCATGCCGGCGGCGGCGTTCGGCGGCCGTCGCGAAATCATGGATCACCTGGCGCCCAACGGCTCGGTGTACCAGGCGGGCACGCTCTCGGGCAACCCGATCGCCGTCGCGGCGGGCCTGAAGACGCTCCAGCTCATTCAGGCCCCCGGCTTCTACGAGCAGCTCACGGCGAAGACCGCGCGTCTCGCGAAAGGCCTCTCCGAAGCCGCGCAAGAAGCGAAAGTCCCGTTCGTCGCGGATTCGGTGGGCGGCATGTTCGGCCTCTATTTCGCCGACTCGGTGCCGGGCAGCTTCGCCGAAGTCACGAGGAGCGACATCGCACGCTTCAACCGCTTCTTCCATCGCATGCTCGATGCGGGTGTCTACTTCGCGCCCTCGGCCTACGAGGCGGGCTTCGTGTCGAGCGCGCACGACGAGGCGCTCCTCGACGAGACGATCGATGCCGCGCGCCGCGCGTTCGCTGCGGAAGCCGCGGCTGAAAACGTGACGCAATGAAGCGCAGCAAGGCGCGCCACGCCATCGCCGGAAGGCGAGGTGACGCGCCCCGCCGCCCCCCACCCTGACCGCCGCCCGGGAGAAAGCCCGACGATGTTTTCGCAATCCGATTTCGTCCACATGGAGCGCGCGCTCGCCCTCGCGCAGCGCGGCCTTTACACGACTGACCCGAACCCGCGCGTGGGCTGCGTGCTGGTGAGGGATGGCGTGGCGATCGGCGAAGGCTTCACGCAGCCTGCCGGCCAGGATCATGCCGAAATCCAGGCGATGAAGGACGCCCGGGCGCGCGGCCACGACCTGCGCGGCGCGACCGCGTACGTCACGCTCGAACCGTGCAGCCACTTCGGCCGCACGCCGCCCTGCGCGAACGCGCTGATCGAGGCGAAGGTCGCTCGCGTGATCGCGGCGATGGAGGACCCGAACCCGCTCGTGTCCGGGCGCGGACTGGCGATGTTACGCGACGCGGGCATCGACGTACGCTGCGGGCTGCTCGCCAACGAGGCGCGCGAGCTCAACATCGGTTTCGTTTCGCGCATGACGCGCAAGCGTCCGTGGGTGCGCATGAAGGTCGCCGCATCGCTCGACGGCCGCACTGGCCTGCCCTCTGGCGAGAGCCAATGGATCACGGGCGAAGCGGCGCGCGCCGACGGCCACGCCTGGCGCGCGCGGGCCTCGGCCATCCTCACGGGTATCGGCACGGTGAAGGAAGACGACCCGCGCATGACCGTGCGCGCCGTCGACACGCCGCGCCAGCCGAGGCGCGTGCTGATCGACAGTCGGCTCGACGTCTCACCGCTCGCGCAGATCTTTGTGGGCGCGCCTACGCTAGTGTTTTGCGCCTCGCTCGACGCGAGCAACGAAGAACGCGCCGATGCGTTGCGCGCACGCGGCGCCGAAATCGTCGCGCTCGGCAACGAGCACGGCAAGGTCGATCTGCCCGCCATGCTCGGCGAGCTGGGGGCGCGCGGCGTGAACGAGCTGCACGTGGAGGCCGGCTACAAGCTCAACGGCTCACTGCTGCGCGAAGGCTGCGTGGACGAGCTGCTGGTCTACGTGGCGCCGTCGCTGCTCGGCACGAACTCGCTCGGCATGATCGACATCGCCGCACCCGCGACACTCGACGAGCGCACGCGCCTCGCCTTCCATTCCGTCGATCGCATCGGCAACGACCTGCGCATTCTGGCGCGCGTCGTCACGACGCAGGACGCCTGACCTCACAGATGCACTGAACACAAGGAACAGCACGATGTTTACCGGAATCGTCGCGGCAGTGGGCCGCATCGAATCGATCCGCCCGCTCGGCACGGATGCCGACGCCGGCGTGCGCCTCACCGTCAACGCGGGCAGCCTCGGCCTCGACGACGTGCAGCTCGGCGACAGCATCGCGATCCAGGGCGCATGCATGACCGTCATCGAGAAGTCGGCGGTGAGCTTCGACGTCGACGTCTCGCGCGAAAGCCTGAACCGCACCGTGGGCCTCGCGGCAACGGGCGAAGTGAATCTCGAAAAGGCGCTGCGCGCGCACGACCGCCTGGGCGGCCACATCGTCTCGGGCCACGTGGACGGCCTCGGCACGGTCACGCGCTTCGCCCCTGTGGGCGAGTCGCACGAACTGCGCATTCTCGCGCCGGCCGATATCGGCCGCTATCTCGCCTACAAGGGCTCGATCACCGTGAACGGCGTGAGCCTGACCGTCAATTCGGTCGACGACCGCGCCGACGGCTGCGAATTCTCGATCAACCTGATTCCGCACACCGTGGAAGTGACCACGCTGAAGCATCTTCAGGCCGGCACGAAGGTGAATCTCGAGATCGATCTGATCGCGCGGTATGTGGAGCGGATGCTCTCAGCCGAGAAAGCCGCCAACGCGGCCGCGCAAGACTGACGAACCGCGGGCCCAGCGCCACGCATGCCCTGGGCGAGTGCAAGCAGGCTCGCCTGGGCGCTGATAGAATCTAGCCTTTCTCACGCGCTCGCCGCACGGCGCGCCGCGTTCCACTCACCACCCAAATCGAACAAGGAGGCCCAGTTGGCAACAATTGAAACGAGCGCCGCCATGCCGATGGTCCGGGTGATGTTGCATGTCGCGTCTTGCAACGCGACGTTCCCGCTCCCAGCGCTGCCATAGCGCGCGCGGCGCGGCATGTTTTCGAACGCCGCGCGCCGCAGTTCCACGAATTTATCCGCGACTTCGAGGTTGGGCCGCCGGGCAATGGCCCGGGCGCGCGAATCCCGTTCTTCGCGTTTTTTCACGTTAACGCTTCATTCCGTTCAGGAGAGTCCTCGGGCGTCACGTCCGGGACACGCTGTCCATGACAGAACCAGACAATCAACCCGATTCCGGCGGACAAACGTTCCGCAAGGTCCTCGGCTTTACCTTCCGGCACTGGTCCCGCCAGCCGGTGCGCGTCGCGGCCGTGGCCCTCGCCTCGCTGTTCGGCGCGCTCGCCGACGTGCTCACGCCGCACTACGCGGGCCAGCTGGTCGACGCCCTGAGCCGGGACGGCGCGGCCGGCAACGCCGCCGCGTGGCATGCGGCCGTCGTCGCGTTCTGGGCGCTCACGGCGCTGGGGCTCGGCGGCACGATCATGCGCCAGGCGGCCTACCGCAACATCATCGCGCTCACGCTGCGCATGATGAGCGAGATCGCCACGCACGCGTTCCACCGCGTGCAGCGCTTCTCGACCGACTGGCATGCGAACAGCTTCGCCGGCTCGACCGTGCGCAAGGTCACGCGCGGCATGTGGGCGCTCGATCTGCTCAACGACACGCTGCTCGTCGCCCTCTTCCCCTCGCTCATCATGCTGGTCGGCTCGACGGTCCTGCTCGCCCTGCAATGGCACGTGATGGGCCTCGTGGTCGGGCTCGGCTCCGCAATGTATCTGGGGATCACGGTCTCGCTCTCGCTCTTCTACGTCGCGCCCTCGGCACGCCTCGCGAACCAGTGGGACACGAGGATGGGCGGCGCGCTCGCCGACGCCATTTCGTGCAATGCCGTCGTCAAGGCCTTCGGTGCGGAGGCGCGCGAAGAGGCGCGGCTCGCGCGCGTCGTGTCGAAGTGGAGCAGCCGTACGCGGCGCACCTGGCGGCGCGGCACGCTCAACGGCGGCGTGCAGGGCGCGTTGCTCGTCGGCATGCAGGCGGCCATCCTCGGGGCCGCCCTCCTGCTGTGGGCGCGGGGCCTCGCGAGCGTCGGCGATATCACGTTCGCGCTGACGCTGTTCTTCCTGCTCAAGGGGTATCTGCGCGACGTCGGCATGCACGTGCGCAACCTGCAGCGCTCGGTCAACGACATGGAGGAACTCGTCACGCTCGACGCGGCGCCGCTCGGCATCGAAGACGAGCCCGACGCGCCGCCCATCGTGATCGATCAGGGCGACATCCGCTTCGAGAACATGACGTTCCGCTACGGCGCGGACGAAAGGGCGCTCTATGAAAACCTGACGCTACGCATCGCGCCAGGCGAGCGCGTGGGACTGGTGGGGCATTCCGGCTCCGGCAAGACCACGCTGATCAAGCTGATCCAGCGCCTCTACGACGTTACCGGCGGCCGCATCACGATCGACGGACAGGACATCGCGCGCGTCCAGCAGGCGTCGCTGCGCTCGCAGATCGCCATCGTTCAGCAGGAACCCGTGCTGTTCCACCGTTCGCTCGCCGAAAACATCGCTTACGCGCGGCCGGGCGCGACGCATGCCGAAATCGAGCGCGCGGCGAGACTGGCGAGCGCCCACGATTTCATCATGGCGCTGCCGCACGGCTACGACACGCTCGTGGGCGAGCGCGGCGTGAAGCTCTCGGGCGGCGAGCGCCAGCGCGTGGCGATCGCGCGCGCATTCCTCGCGAATGCGCCGATCCTGATTTTCGACGAAGCGACCTCCAGCCTCGACAGCGAAAGCGAAGTGCTGATCCAGCAAGCCATGGAGCGGCTCATGGAGGGGCGTACGACCGTGGTGGTCGCCCACCGGCTCTCGACCGTGCGCGCGCTCGACCGGCTGCTCGTGCTCGAGCGCGGGCGGGTGGCGGAGGAAGGCACCCACGACGCGCTCGTGCGCCGCGAAAACGGCTTGTACCGGCGACTGTTCGAGCGCCAGGCGCTGGAACTGACCAAGGGGCTGGCCGACGACGTGATCCTGCGCTGAAGCGGCGCGTTCTGGGCGACGCGCCCGTCCGCGTGGCGTAAAATGTGGCCTTTCAGTCAGAATCGCAGCCAGAATCCCAACATGACGCTCGCCTCCACCCCTGAGATCATCGCCGAACTCAAAGCCGGCAAGATGGTCATCCTCGTCGACGAAGAAGACCGGGAAAACGAGGGCGACCTCGTCATCGCTGCAGAGTTCGTGACGCCCGAGGCCATCAACTTCATGGCGAAGTACGGCCGCGGGCTGGTCTGCCTCACGCTCACGCAGGAGCGCTGCAAGCTGCTCAACCTGCCGCTCATGACCTACCGCAACGGCACGCAGTACGGCACCGCGTTCACGGTCAGCATCGAGGCCGCGGAAGGCGTGACGACCGGCATTTCCGCCGCCGACCGCGCCCGCACGATCCAGACGGCCGTCGCGCACGACGCGCGCGCCGAGCACATCGTGCAGCCGGGCCACGTGTTCCCGATCATGGCGCAGCCCGGCGGCGTGCTCGTGCGCGCGGGCCACACCGAGGCGGGCTGCGACTTCACCGCGCTCGCGGGCCTGACGCCGGCCGCGGTGATCTGCGAAGTCATCAAGGACGACGGCACGATGGCGCGCCTGCCCGACCTCATGGAGTTCGCGCAGGAGCACGGTCTGAAGATCGGCACCATCGCCGACCTGATCCACTACCGCAGCCGCACCGAATCGATCGTCGAGCGCGTGGCCGAGCGCACCATGCAAACCGCGCACGGCGCGTTTCGCGCGATCATGTACGTCGACCATCCCACGCGCACGCCGCATATCGCGCTCGTGCGCGGCACGCCCAAGCCGGGCGTCGACACGCCCGTGCGCGTGCACGAGCCGCTCTCGGTGCTGGATCTGCTCGAAACGGGCGCATCCACGCACTCGTGGACGCTCGACGCCGCCATGCGCGAGATCGCCGCGCGCGACCTGGGCGTGATCGTCATGCTCAACTGCGGCGATACCAAAGAACACCTGATCGACGTCTTCAAGGCGTTCGACCAGAAAGAGCGCGCGGAGGCGCTCGCACGCCGGCCCGTGGACTTCAAGACCTACGGCATCGGTGCGCAGATCCTCCGCGAACTCGGCGTGGGCCGCATGCAGGTGCTCTCGAAGCCGCGCCGCCTCGGCAGCATGTCGGGCTACGGTCTCGAAGTCACCGGCTTCGTGCCGATGCCAGGCAGCGAAGCGCAAGCACCCTGCCTGCCGGAAGCCGCTGATCCTGCTTCGTCGCGCGCCTGAAGTCGCGTCGCGCTCCTTTTACGCGTCACCACGCTCAACCGAACCTACGGACACCACATGGAAATCGGACAATACCAACCGAACCTCGACGGCGACGGACTGCGCATCGGCATCGTCCAGTCGCGCTTTAACGAACCCGTCTGCAACGGCCTCGCCGACGCCTGCATCGAAGAGCTCGAGCGCCTCGGCGTGACGGGCGAGGACGTGCTGCTCGTCACCGTGCCGGGCGCACTCGAGATTCCGCTCGCGCTGCAAAAGCTCGCCGAAAGCGGCCAGTTCGACGCCCTGATCGCGCTCGGCGCGGTCGTGCGCGGCGAAACGTACCACTTCGAACTCGTCTCGAACGAAAGCGGCGCCGGCATCTCGCGCGTTTCGCTCGACTTCAACGTGCCCATCGCGAACGCCGTGCTCACCACCGAGAACGACGAGCAGGCCGTGGCGCGCATGACCGAGAAGGGTCGTGACGCCGCGCGCGTGGCCGTCGAAATGGCCAACCTGACGGTGGCGCTGGAGCAGCTCGACGGCGGCGACGACGACGAGGAAGACGAGGAAGACGAAGAGGAACAGCAATGAAGAGCGCGCGCCGCCGCTCCCGCGAACTGGCCACGCAGGGGTTGTATCAGTGGCTGCTGTCGGGTGTGCCCGCCGGCGAGATCGACGCGCAGCTGCGCGGTTCGCAGGGCTACGACAAGGCCGATCACGAGCATCTGGATGCGATCCTGCACGGCGTGATCCGCGAGTCGGACGAACTGTCCGCCGCCATCGCACCGTGCCTCGACCGTCCGATCGAGCAGCTTTCGCCCGTCGAACGGGCGGTGCTGCTCGTCGCGACCTACGAGTTCAAGCATCACGTCGACATTCCGTACCGCGTCGTGATCAACGAGGCGGTCGAGCTCACCAAGACCTTCGGCGGCTCGGACGGCTACAAGTACGTCAACGGCGTGCTCGACAAGCTCGCGGCGCAACTGCGCGCCCCCGAAGCGCAAAACGCCCGCAAGTCGTAACAACGCGAGCAGCCGGGGCAACAAGGGGGCGCTCGGAAGCGCCTGAGCGCCCCGCCCCGCGCGTCGCGTGATCTGTCAGTACTGGAAATACCCGCATGAACACCGTTGCCGAACCGCTCCTGCGGCTAGCCGCGCGCGTCGACGAAATCCAGCCTTTCTACGTCATGGAACTGGCGAAGGAAGCCGCGAAGCTCGAACGCGCAGGACGCGACATCATCCACATGGGCATTGGCGAGCCGGATTTCACGGCGCCCGAGCCCGTGGTCGAGGCCGCGGCCGCGGCGCTGCGCCGCGGCGTCACGCAATACACGAACGCCCTCGGTATCCACGCGCTGCGCGAGGCGATTGCCGCGCACTACCAGCACGCGTATGGCCTTACGGTCGACCCGGCGCGCATCGTCGTGACGGCGGGCGCCTCGGCGGCGCTTCTGCTCGCCTGCACGGCGCTCGTGGACCGCGACGACGAAGTGCTGATGCCCGACCCCTGCTATCCCTGCAACCGGCACTTCGTGGCCGCCGCGGAAGGCAAGCCGGTGCTCGTGCCGAGCGGCCCGGAGGCGCGCTTCCAGCTCACCGCCGCCGACGTCGAGCGCTTGTGGGCGCCGCGCACGCGTGGCGTGCTGCTGGCTTCGCCGTCGAACCCCACGGGGACTTCGATCGAGCCCGACGAGCTCAAGCGCATCGTGCAAAGCGTGCGTGCGCGCGGCGGCTTCACGATCGTCGACGAGATCTATCAAGGGCTCTCGTACGATGCGCCGCCCGTCTCCGCGCTCTCGTTCGGCGACGACGTCGTGACCGTCAACAGCTTCTCGAAGTACTTCAACATGACCGGCTGGCGGCTGGGCTGGCTCGTGGTGCCACCCTCGCTCGTGGGCGCCTTCGAAAAGCTCGCACAGAACCTTTTCATCTGCGCCTCGGCGCTCGCGCAGCATGCCGCGCTCGCCTGCTTCGAGCCGGAGACCTTGAAGATCTACGAAGCGCGCCGGCTCGAATTCAAGCGGCGCCGCGACTTCATCGCGCCCGCGCTCGAATCTCTCGGCTTCACGGTGCCCGTAATGCCCGACGGCGCGTTCTACGTCTACGCCGACTGCTCGAACGTCGCGCACCCCGCCGCCGGCGACAGCGACGCGCTCACCCGCGCGATGCTGCACGACGCAGGCACCGTAATGGTGCCGGGCATGGACTTCGGCCTGGCCGCGCCGCGCCAGTATGTGCGCCTCTCCTATGCCACGGCATACGAGCGCCTGGAAGAAGCGGTCGGCCGGCTGCGTACCTTCTTCGGACGCTGATCCGCACCGATCGGAACTGGTCGAGCAATAGAAAAAGGCACCCTCGGGTGCCTTTTTCATGCTTTTTCGTTTGACCGCTCTTTCAGCCAGACGCCCGCGACGCTCACGCGCCCATTTCGGACGAACCGTGCTTCTGGGCCGCCGTGCTCGCGCTGGCGTCGTCCTGACCGGACGCGCTCTTCGGCGACGACGTCTTGTCATCCAGCGCGTGAGCGCTGTCGAGCGTCACGTGCACGCGCTTGTCGCCTGTGATGCTGGCCACTTTCTGCGGCGCGGGCGCGCTGGCCGTGCTGGTGACCGGCGCCTGCGGTGCGTTGACCGGCACATTGCGGCCGCGTGCGACGTCGCGCAGACGGCCGCGCTCGGCCATCACCTTGGCGCCATAACCACCGTCGTCCTGCGAGGTCGATCCGACGTACAGGCGCAGACCGCCCGGCAGCGAGCCGCCGCGCGCGATGCAATCCTTCAGCACCAGGGCGCCAACCTTGATGTTCGCGAGCGGATCGAGCGCCGCGCGCTGCCCGCCGAAGTACTGGAACTTGTCCGAGTGGACCTTCGACATGACCTGCATGAGGCCCTTCGCGCCCACACCGCTTTCGGCGAACGGGTTGAAGCCCGATTCGATCGCCATCACGGCGAGGATCAGGAGCGGATCGATCCCGACTTCGCGGCCGGTGTCGAACGCCGCCTTCACGAGCTCGCCCACTGGCTCCTGCGCCACGCGGTAGCGTCGCGCCAGATACGTGGCGACGAGCGCCTGCTCGCGCGCCGAAACGAGCGCGCGGTCGTCGCGTGCGTCGGCCGCGATGCGCTGGGGCGGAATCATGCGCGCGAGCGAACCCACACTCGGCAGCGCGCGCGGATCGAGGCCGTTGAGCGTCACGGCGTCGAGCGTGGCGATACCGCCGTTCGACACCGAGGTCGCAACCTTCGCGACAGTGCTGTCCGAACCCGCGGACGAAACGCCTGCATTAGCCGCCACATTGACCGCGTTGGGCAGATTGCGCGTATCGGGCACGAGCGCCGTCGGCAGCATCGCGCCATCGGCGTTGTCCTCGTGAGTGGCTACGCCCGGGGGCGCGAATGAGGGCAGCGGATTGCCTTGCAGCAGACGTGCCGGACCGGCCTGCACCGCCGCCGAGACGAACGGCATCAGGCGCGCGGCCAGCGTGCCGCGCCACGTGGGTAGCAGCCACAGGGCAAGCGCGAGCAGAACGGCACAACCGCCAACAATGCTGAACAGGTGGTGGCTCAAGCGGGTGCCACGACGCAGCAGCGCACGGAATCCAAGAGCTACACGCTCATCGGCGCGCCACCACGATAACCAGGTATTCATCTACAGATCTCCCATGTTGCATGATCCGGCAGATGGGTCGGCAGAAGCAGACGGCCAATCGCAGGATCAAGACACCGCGCGCCCTGGCTGGTGCGGCAGCGGCGTCGGGAAAACGGCAAGAATGCCGTGGGTGGAACTCCTCTCGACAATCAGGCACGCAATGTGCGCGCAGCGGGAGTTCTCACGCGAACAGCCAGCGCATGAGGAGCGCTGACGAGGAAAACCAATCTAGACCGTATGCAAGCCGTGCAGGGATTCGGCAAAACGGCGACGCGTTGCGTCTGAAGGACCGGGAAGGTGGCTAAAAATTTCAAACCCTGCAACCAATGTGGACGGATTCTAGCAGCCTGTTATAGATCGTCAATACTATAGAAATTCAAATCTATAACTATTTGTTATGATAAACGGTGTTCATCGGGCTCCAAACCGCGCGCCAGGCGCCGCAGCGCCCGGTTATGCGGACTCGCCGCGAACGAGCGCCACCCGACACAGGTAAAATCGACAATCGTAACCTTCTGTTACGGTCGCCCTTGTTGCTGGCCGTAATGCGCAGCCACCGATACGGCCCCGGAATCCTGCCGTGCGAATGGGCCTGCCGGTTGCCCACCGAGTTACAGTTGCCACGACCGACCCCGATGAAATACAAAGACCTGCGCGACTTCGTTGGTCGCCTGGAGACGCTCGGCGAATTGCGCCGCGTCCCGCAAGCTGTCTCCCCGGTGCTGGAGATGACCGAACTGTGCGACCGCGTCCTGCGCGCCGGCGGTCCCGCCCTCCTTTTCGAGAACCGTTCGACCCACGCGTTCCCCGTGCTCGGCAATCTGTTCGGCACACCTCGGCGCGTCGCGCTCGGCATGGGCATCGACACGCCCGACACCGCCAAAGAGGGCGACGGTGCCGCGCTCGAATCGCTGCGCGACGTCGGACGCCTGCTCTCGGCGCTGAAAGAGCCCGAACCGCCGCGCGGCCTGAAGGATGCGGGCAAGCTCCTCACCCTTGCCAAGGCCGTCTGGGACATGGCGCCGAAGACCGTGAGCGCGCCGCCCTGCCAGGAGATCGTCTGGGAGGGCGACGACGTCGATCTCGCGAAGCTGCCCATCCAGACCTGCTGGCCAGGCGACGCCGGCCCGCTCGTCACCTGGGGCCTGACGGTGACGCGCGGGCCCAACAAGACGCGCCAGAACCTCGGCATTTACCGCCAGCAGCTGATTGGCCGCAACAAGCTGATCATGCGCTGGCTCGCTCACCGGGGCGGCGCACTCGATTTCCGCGAGTTCGCGCTGAAGCACCCCGGCAAGCCCTATCCCGTCGCGGTCGTGCTCGGCGCCGACCCGGCGACGATCCTCGGCGCCGTTACGCCGGTGCCGGACACGCTTTCCGAATACCAGTTCGCGGGCCTGTTGCGCGGTGCCCGCACGGAGCTGGCGAAATGCCTCACGCCCGGCGTCGACACGCTCCAGATTCCCGCACGCGCCGAGATCGTGCTCGAAGGATTCATCTACCCGCAGGCGGGCGAGCCCGGCCCGGCGCCCGCCGGCGCACCGCCGCGCCCCGCCAGAGGCGCGAGCGCCGCCTACGAGCACGCGCTCGAAGGCCCCTACGGCGACCACACGGGCTACTACAACGAACAGGAATGGTTCCCCGTGTTCACGGTCGAACGCATCACCATGCGCCGCGACGCGATCTACCATTCGACGTACACGGGCAAACCGCCCGACGAGCCCGCGGTGCTCGGCGTGGCGTTGAACGAAGTGTTCGTGCCGCTCTTGCAGAAGCAGTTTCCCGAGATCACCGACTTCTATTTGCCGCCCGAGGGATGCAGCTACCGCATGGCGATCGTGCAGATGAAGAAGAGCTACCCCGGGCACGCAAAACGCGTGATGTTCGGTGTGTGGAGCTTCCTGCGCCAGTTCATGTATACGAAGTTCATCGTCGTGGTCGACGATGATGTCGATATCCGCGACTGGAAGGAGGTGATCTGGGCGATCACCACGCGTATCGATCCGGCGCGCGACACGGTGCTCGTCGAGAATACGCCGATCGACTACCTCGACTTCGCGTCGCCGGTGGCGGGCCTCGGTTCGAAGATGGGGCTCGATGCAACCAACAAGTGGCCCGGCGAAACGGACCGCGAATGGGGCCGGGCAATCGAGATGGACCCGGCCGTGAAAACCCGCGTCGACCGTCTCTACGACGAGTTGGGCTTGAGCCGCGGCTAGCGCTCAGGCGCCGCGCGACCGGGCATGATCCGGCGCGGCGCCCCACCCGAGGGGCCGGCCGATTCATCCGCGACGCCTGTTTCGCGACGCCGCGCTTACCGCATCGCGCCTCGCACACGGCAAGAGCCGCGACGCCAGGTGAACCTGAGGAGAGACGATGATGATGTTGTCCGCATCGGAGCGCCTGACGCAACTGAATGATCCCGCGCTCTTCAAGACCCGCGCGTACATTGACGGCGAGTGGAGCGGTGGTGCGGCGACGTTCGCCGTGCTCGACCCCGCCGACAACGCCGAAATCGCCCAGGTGCCCGACTTCGGCGCCGACGAGGCGAGGCGCGCCATCGCGGCCGCCAGTGCCGCGCTGCCGGCGTGGCGCGCGAAGACGGGCAAGGAGCGCGCGGCCGTGCTGCGGCGCTGGTTCGACCTCGTGATCGAGCACGCCGACGACCTCGCCGCGATCATGACCGCCGAGCAAGGCAAACCGCTCGCCGAAGCGCGCGGCGAAGTGGTGTATGGCGCGTCGTTCCTGGAATGGTTCGCCGAGGAGGCCAAGCGCGTGAACGGCGACGTGCTCGCGAGCCCCGCGAGCGACCGCAAGCTCGTCGTGCTCAAGCAGCCGATCGGCGTGTGCGTCTCGATCACCCCGTGGAATTTCCCGATCGCGATGATCACGCGCAAGGTCGCCCCCGCCGTCGCCGCGGGCTGCACGATCGTCGTGAAGCCGGCCGAGCAAACGCCGCTTTGCGCACTCGCGCTCGCCGAACTCGCGCAGCGCGCGGGCGTGCCCAAGGGCGTGTTCAATGTCGTCACCGCCGACTCGGCGAACTCCATCGAGGTCGGCCGCGCGCTGTGCGAGAGCGACGTCGTGCGCCATCTGTCCTTCACGGGATCGACGCCGGTGGGCCGCATCCTCATGCAGCAGTGCGCGCCGACAGTCAAGAAGATCGCGCTCGAACTGGGTGGCCACGCGCCCTTCATCGTGTTCGACGACGCCGATCTCGACGCCGCCGTGGAAGGCGCGATCATCTCGAAGTACCGCAACGCGGGCCAGACCTGCGTCTGCACGAACCGCTTCTACGTGCACGACAAGGTATACGACGCCTTCGTCGAAAAACTCGCGGCCGCTTCGCGCAAGATCAAGGTGGGCAATGGCTTCGAGAGCGGCGTCAACCAGGGGCCGCTGATCGACGATGCAGCCGTCGCCAAGGTCACGCAGCACATCGACGATGCGACGGCCCAGGGCGCGAGACTCGTCGCGGGCGGCAAGGCCAGTTCGGGCCGCTATGTCGAGCCCACCGTGCTCGCCGACGTCACGCGCGAAATGCTGATCGCCCGCGAAGAAACTTTCGGCCCCGTCGCCGCCGTGTTCCGCTTCAGCGACGAAGCCGAGGTGATCGGCCTTGCCAACGACACGGAGTTCGGCCTCGCCTCGTACTTCTACAGCCGCGACCTTGGTCGCGTCTGGCGCGTGGCGGAAGCGCTCGAGTACGGGATGGTCGGGATCAACACGGGGCTCATTTCGAATGAGGTCGCGCCGTTTGGCGGCGTGAAGCAGTCGGGTCTCGGACGCGAAGGTTCGAAGTACGGCATCGACGAATATGTCGAGCTCAAGTATCTGTGTATTGGCGTCTGAGGCACGTTTAAGGCGCGCTTGAGCCGCGCTTGAACCGCATTTGACGCCAACGTTCATGTCGCCCGCTTTCGCTCGCGCGGGTGGGCCGGCGCGGCATGCAATCCATACCAACAAGAAATCGTTTTCATGTCTCACGTTTCTCTGCTGTCCGATGGTTTTTTCCTGTCGCTTTCGCTTTGCCTCGACATTGGTCTCGTCAACGTCGCCATCATTTCGCTCACCCTCACACACGGCTTTCGGCCGGGCTTCTGGCTTGGCCTCGGCTCGTGCTTCGGCGATCTCATCTATGCCGCGCTGGCGCTGGCGGGCATGGCCGCGCTGCTGCAGTTTTCGGCGGTCCGCTGGATCGTGTGGATCGGCGGCTCCGCCCTGCTGCTCATGCTGACCTGGAAAATGGCACGCGAAGCGCTCTATCCTGCCTCGGCGCCGCCCGTGGAAGGCGAAGCCGATAGCGCCGCGCCGCTGCCGAAACCGTGGCGCAGCTTCGTGCGCGGCGTGGTGCTCGCGCTGTCGTCTCCGAGTGCGATTCTCTGGTTTGCGGCCGTTGGCGGCGCGCTCATCGCCAAGTCGGGCGCGACGAGCGCAAGTGCGGCGTCTATCTTCCTGCTGGGCTTTTTCGCGGGAGGCCTCGGCTGGACGCTTTTCCTATGCAGCCTCGCGAGTCATGGCCGCAAGCGCGCCGGCGCCGGCTTGCTGCGCGCCTGCCACGTGCTCTCGGCGCTGTTGTTCGCATACTTTTCGTACAGCGTGATCGTGCACGGCTACCACGATCTGATTCTGCAAGGCGCCGGCTCAACGTGATGGGGGTCAGGCATGTCCGGCTCGGGCGCAATAGGAAACGGCGAAACGCGGCGTGCGCCGGCGTTGCGCCGTTTCTGG
>NZ_JAYMRY010000007.1:0-239882 GCF_038900695.1 Paraburkholderia sp. JHI2823
AAGTCGGCCTCACAGCGCTTTAAAAAGGTTGATTCGCGTTGAAATTGCACAATGCGAAAGATTTAGCGGCAGTGGGCGCGTAAATCGTGGAAGGCCGCTGCCCGTCGAGGGGTATTTCCGCAACCTGCTAGGGCTGCACCCATAATCCGTCAATCACTTCATTCTGGCCTTGTGCCAATTTCCAACTTTTCTGTCAAATATCGTCAATATCTGAGTTATTGTATTTTTTGAGATTGAAATACGCGGTAAGGCAGTGGCGCACCGTGAGCGCGAGCGGCCCGCACGTGGGGAAGTCCGGCAGTGTTGAAAGCAGTCAAATCATCGCCCGCGCCGTGGCTCGTGCCCATCCCGGCACAAGTCGCATGGGGTTGCGATTTTCATGACCTGGCATGCCCCCGGTTCCTGCGCGGTCAGGCCTGGACAATGCCCTCTCCTTGCCGCTACGTCACTTTCACAAAAAAATGTGGGCCTGAAATCCGTTCTGGGAATTTCCTGACATCACGATAGGTAGCAACCAACTGAAAATATCGTCGCCGGTTGAGACCTTCGACGTCGCGACATCATTCCCGAAAATCATCTACCGCCCGACTAACGGTGTGTGAACAATGAGTAACGTGATTGAATCCCTGCGATTGTTTTTACAGCCCTTTTTCCGGCCGATGCCGATGACGCGTATCAATGCATCACGCCTTCGCTTACGCGTTACATGGCGTGGGAGCCGCCGGCAAGCCCAGACGAATTCGCCACAGTCTGGCGAGCGTGGATAAAGTCATACGCCGACAACACAGAACTGGTCTTTACGGTGAGAGAGAAGCACACCAGCCGCTTCCTGGGGCTGGTGGGGCTGCACCACTTGCAAACATCGGCGCCAGAAATCGGGATATGGATTCGTGAGGAGTGCCACGGAAACGGATTCGGACGAGAGGCTGTAACCTGCCTTTACGTATGGGCAAGTGCGAATTTCGATCGTGCGAGCTTCATCTATCCAGTCGCTGAGGATAACTATCCCAGTCGTCGCATCGCCGAATCACTTGGTGGTGTCGTGGCGGGGAGCCGCCCGACACCAAAATATCGGGCTGTTTTGTACCGCATTCGGTGCCATGACCTCGGCGTCCGGAACGACACGCCCACCCAGAGCACTCATTAAGCAGCAGCAACAAACCTTGTTAGCGTACGAAAAAATGCCTTTCTCGAGGGCAGCCCGAACTAACCAGGTGAATCACCGCCCGGAGCCGCGTCTGGCCGCGCAGCCTCATCGGAATCGCTATACATGCGGAAAAATCCGCTATGAAGCGTAATCGCCTCGTACCGCGTCGCCTCGATCAGGCGGGCAGCCGCCCTTTCGATTGCGGGCCTATGCGCCAGAAAGGCGCCGCGTAGATCCGCTTCGCGCAGCGAGGCCGCGCCGAAATGATCTTCGAGCGCCTCGGCCGTGATGGCGCATTCGACACTCAGGTCGCCTGCCGTGGCGGGAAAGGTCAGCGTGAGGCGGTTGGCGTCATACTGCGGCGGCCGGTCGGGAAAGATGATGTTCATGCTGATGAGCCCCCTGGCATGAGCGTGGGTGAGCGAGCTAGATCGTGATGTAGCCCTGGAAGGACCAGGGCAGCGCCATCTGCGAGTCAACCGCCGCGGCGCCGCGCGCGATACAGCTGCCGAAAAAGCCGGGCGCGCCATCGGCCGAAAACACCGGCACGAACGAGAGCGAATCGTTGATCGTGACGAGGAAGTCGGGGTTGTAGCTCGACGGCGCGACAATCTTCACCGACTCGAAGAAGGCTGCGCCCTCCGCATTGCGCGCCCATTCGGCGGCTTGTGTCGGCGTGGGCGCGCGCATCTCGTAGCACGCAGGCAACTCGATGCTCTGCTCGCCGTGGGAAATCTGCGCGGCCGGCCGGAAGACCATTGTCGCTCCCGGATAGGGCAGGCAGCGCGGCGACTGCGGCACCGGACCTTCGGGCCCGAGCCGCAGCGGCGGCCACGCCGCGAGCGAAAGGCACAACAAGGGCGTGCGTTGAGCAAAGTAATCAGCGAGCCAGTTCATCTCTCTCTCCTTGCGGCGGACTGCCTGATGGGTCAGTCCTCTCCATACCAGTTGCGAATTGCGCTCCAGATTTCCCCGGCCGATTCGCAGTAGCGAAAGAGCGCGAGATCGTCCGGGTCGATCATGCCGGCCTCGGCCATGGCGTCGAAGTCGATCACACTGCGCCACCACGTCTCGCCGGCGAGCAGCACAGGGATCGGTGCGATCTTGCCCGTCTGCAAAAGCGTCAGGACTTCGAACAGTTCGTCGCAGGTTCCGTAACCGCCGGGAAAAAACACGGCCGCCTTCGCGCGCTCCAGCAAATGGAGCTTGCGAATGGCGAAGTAATGAAAGCGAAAACACAGTTCCGGCGTCAGATACGCATTGGGAAACTGTTCGCGTGGCAAGCTGATGTTCATCCCCACCGTGGGCGCTTCTACATCGAACGCTCCACGGTTGGCAGCTTCCATGATGCCGGGGCCGCCGCCCGTCACGACCGTGAGCTTCGGAAGCTTGCTCGTGCCCGGCGCGCGGCCGATCAGCGAGCCGAGTTCGCGCGCGACGTCGTAGTAGACGCTGCGGCGCAGTAGCGCTTGCGCCACGCGCAGTTCGCGCTGCGGATCGGCGCCTGCATCGGCCAGGGCGAGGCGCCGCGCGGCGGCGAGCCGCTTGCGCGCTCGCGCCGGGCTCGTGACGCGCGTGCTTCCATAAACGACCACGGTATGGGCAATGCCGGATCGCTGCAGGCGTTCTTCGGTTTTCCAGTAGTCGAGTTGCAGCCGCACGCCGCACATCTCCGGTCGCCGCAAAAACTCGGCGTCCTCGTCGGCCTGGACGTAGCTCTGGCTCTCGATCAGCTGGCGCACGCGCGGCGCCAGCCGCACCGCATCCTCGCCTGCCCGCTGCCGTTCGCGTGGCCCCTGACGCGCCACGCGCGCCTCGGAACGGTCAAGGCGCACGACGGTGGAAAGACCCCGGTTGCCCATGGCGCCTCACATCTCGATGATGACTTTCAGCGCCTGCGTGCTCGCCGCGTGCGAAAACGTCTCGTAGGCCTTGAGCACGTCTTCGAACGCGAAACGATGCGTGATCAGGCGGCTCGGGTCGATGCGCCCCGAGCACACGGTCTTGAGCAGCATGGGCGTGCTGACCGTGTCGACGAGACGCGTCGTGATCGTCACGTTGCGGTCCCAGAGCTTGTCGAGGAACAGCGAAGCCGGCACGCCATGCACGCCGACGTTCGCAATCACACCGCCAGGCGCGACCAGTCGCTCGCAAAGCTCGAACGTCGCGGGCACGCCGACCGCTTCGATGGCGCAGTCCACGCCCACGCCGTCGGTAAGCTTCATCACGGCTTCGACGGCGTCGCTCGCGCGCGGGTCGACGCACGCGGTCGCGCCGAATCGCTTCGCGCATTCCAGACGGTTCGCGTCCATGTCGATCATGATGATCTGCGCAGGCGAATAGAACTGCGCAGTCAGGAGCGCGGCCAGCCCGATCGGGCCCGAGCCGACGATGGCGACCGTGCTGCCCGGCTCGACCTTGCCGTTGAGCACGCCGCATTCGAAGCCCGTTGGCAGGATGTCCGAGAGCATCACGAGCGCCGCTTCGTCGAGGCCGGCGGGAATCCGGTAGAGGCTCGTCTGCGCGTGCGGCGTGCGCACGTACTCGGCCTGGGTGCCGTCGATGCGGTTGCCGAGAATCCAGCCGCCCGTCTTGCAGTGCGAGTACATGCCGCGCCGGCAGTATTCGCACTGCCCGCAGCTCGAAATGCATGAGACGAGCACGTGATCGCCGGCCTTCAGCGTCGACACGCCGCTGCCGACTTCATGAACCACGCCTACGCCTTCGTGGCCGAGGATGCGGCCCGGCTCGCAACTCGGCACGTCGCCCTTGAGAATGTGGAGATCGGTGCCGCAGATCGTCGTTTTGGAGATCTTGACGATCGCGTCGCCGGGGCCCTGCAAGGTGGGCATCGGCCGCGTTTCGACGGCGAACTTGCCCGGGCCGTTGTAGACCAGTGCTTTCATGTTCCCTCCAGGAATGTTCGGAGCCGCGCCTGGGGGCGCGGCCGTGACGGTGCAACGCTTCGCTCATCATGCGCGGTGGTCGGGCCGCACATTTGACATCGATCAATCGCTTGCCAGGCTGGGGGAATCAATCGCCAAATGTGCGCGTGTGGTCGTCGTAAGTGAACAACCCGGCGTACCGGCCCCAGTCGATCGCGGTCCGCAGCGTCGTTTCGGCGTCGGCGCGATGCAGGTGGTCCTCCAGTTCGAGCTCGAAGCGCGCACGCGGCGCTCGGTGCCCTTCCCGTTCGTCCAGGACCTCGCGGATGTGCGCGATGAGCGGCACGAACTGCACCACGTGTTCGCGAAAGAGCTGCTTGCGTTCGCTGTCTCCGGCGTGCACGAACATGCGACCGGCCGCCGTGAGCTTGATCGTGCGCTCCTGCAACTCCGCGAACGCCAGCAGATGCAGTGCGGCGGCCACGGGAAAGAGCTCGTCGGGTTTGAGCATCAGCGCGGCGGCCATCTGCGCCAGTTCTGCGTGGCCCTCGTGTGCGGCCGCCGCGAGCGCGTCGATGAAGCCCACGAGGCGATGGCTCGATACGGCGGGCAGGCGCAGGGCAAACGCACCGCGTACCGTGCCGGAGCCGTTGCCGGATTCGGCGAGGCGCGCGGTCAGGATGCCGTACAGCGTGTCGACGATCGCGCGAAACGCCGGATCGAGCCGGTTGCGCGGGCGCGGCAGCGGCACGTTCAGCGTCGCCACGATATGTCCAGGATGGCCGCCCAGCACGTGGATGCGGTCGCACATCAGCACCGCTTCCTCGATGTTGTGCGTGACCATGAGCACCGCCTCGATCGGCGTTTGCCGCTGCGTCCAGAGGTCGAGAAAGTCGCTGCGCAGCGTTTCGGCGGTCAGCACGTCGAGCGCCGAAAACGGCTCGTCCATGAGCAGCAGTTTCGGCTCGCTCACGAGCGCCCGCGCAAAGCCCACGCGCTGGCGCATGCCGCCGGAGAGTTCGCGAGGAAACGCGGATTCGAAGCCTTCGAGCCCGATCATCTCGATCGCGGCCATCGCGCGCTCGCGCACCACGCCGGGTTCGAGCCCCGAGGCATCGAGTCCCAGCTCGACGTTGGCGAGCACCGTGAGCCACGGGTACAGCGCAAACGTCTGGAACACCACGGCGATGCCCTCGGCGGGGCCTGCAAGCGGCGCGCTCCGGTACCGCACCCGGCCCGCCGCGGGGCGCGCGAGGCCGGCGGCCACGCGCAGGAGCGTAGACTTGCCCGACCCCGAGCGCCCGAGCAGGCCGAGGATTTCGCCCTCGCGCAGCGTCACGTCGATGTCGACGAGGACCGGCAACGGTTCGCCAGACGGACGGGTGAACGACATGCCTACGCGTTCGAGTTCCAGCACCGGCGCAGCGACGCCAGCTTCGGGCGCGCGGTCGAGTGTCATCGGGGGGCTGTCGGGAACTGACATTGAGGTGGCTTCCATGACGACAGGTTCAGGCGAGCCGCGTGCGGCGTTCCGCGAATACGTAGAGGGGCCGCCATATCAACCGGTTGGCGGCCACGACCATGAGCGACATGACGGCAATGCCGAGGGCGATGTGCGGGTAGTCTCCCCGTGCCGTCATCTGCGCGATATACGCGCCTAGGCCGCCGGCGCTCAGCGTGGTCGTGCCCCAACTGACGGTTTCGGCAACGATGCTCGCGTTCCAGGCGCCGCCGCTCGCCGTGATCGCGCCCGTCACGTAATACGGGAAGATGCCGGGCAGCAGCACCTGCAGCCAGCGCGCACGCCGCCCCAGCCGCAGGCTCGTGGCTGCCTCGCGCAGATCGGTAGGCAACGCCGTGGCGCCGGCTATCACGTTGAAGAGGATGTACCACTGGGTGCCGAGGATCATCAGCGGGCTCAGCCAGATCGCCGGAGCGAGCCCGAAGCGCACGATGCAGAACGCGACGACGGGAAACAGCAGATTGGCGGGAAAGGCCGCCAGGAATTGCGCGGCGGGCTGAACCCAGGCGGCCAGCCGCGGACGCAGGCCCACCGCCACGCCGACCGGCACCCAGACCACGGAGGCGAGCGCGATCAGCACCGCGACCCGCAGCAAGGTGAGCAAGCCGTTGCGCGCCGCCTCGGCCACGTCGGCCCAGGCGAGGGCCGGCGCGGCGAAGCGCAGCACGGCCACGGCCGCGGCGCCGACGCTTGCTGCGCACAACGCGAACCACAGCGCGTCGCCCGCGCGACGCGAGAATGGGTGGCTTGCCCATTCGAAACCGTGCCAATGCGCGCCGGGCGACAAACGCAGACGTGCGGCGCGTTGCAGCGCCGTACCGGCCGGACGGCACGCGTACTGAATCCACGGCGAACGATGAAGGAGGTCCAGCAGCCAGCTGCGCGCGATGGCCTGAGCCGCGACATCGCCATAGCGAAACCGGTCGGCCCATGCCACCAGCGGACGAAACAGCAGCTGGTCGTACAGCACGATTGCGAGGCTCATGGCGAGGATCGCCCAGCCCACTGCCGCGAGATCGCGCCGCATGATCGCCAGCGCCACCCACGACCCCACGCCGGGCAGCGCCACCTGCACGTTGCCCACCGAGATGGCCTCCGAGGCCACCACGAAAAACCACCCTCCCGACATCGACATCATCGCGTTCCAGATGAGCCCCGGCATCGCGAACGGCACTTCGAGCCGCCAGAAACGCTGCCAGCCCGAGAGCCGAAAACTGCGGCTCGCCTCGTCCAGATCCGAAGGCACGGTGCGCAGTGCCTGGTAGAAGCTGAACGCCATGTTCCACGCCTGGCTCGTGAAGATCGCGAAGATCGAGGCCAGTTCGGCGCCGAGCACGTTGCCCGGGAAGAGCGACATGAAGAACACCACCGTGAACGACAGGTAGCCCAGTATCGGCACCGACTGCAGCACGTCGAGCAGCGGAATCAGGATGCGCTCCGCCCGGCGGCTTCTCGCCGCGAGCGTCGCATAGGTGAAGGTGAAGACGAACGAGGCGGCGAGCGCGATCAGCATGCGCAGCACGGTGCGCAGCGTGTAGCCGGGCAGCGCCGCGGGCGAGAGCGAGATGGCCGGACCGTGGCCGCCCGCCAGCGGGCCCGTCATCTGGCGCGCGCCCTCGCCCAGCAGGACGATCGTGCCCGCTACCAGGACGACGGCCGCCACGTCGCGCCACCCAGGCATTCGCGGATACCACCGCAGCCCTCTCAATACTTCGGCATGGTGTTCCACGACGCTCCCCTGCTCACCCGGCGGCGCTCGACTTCGATTCGCGCGAGCCGTGACACGTCGCGCGCGCTCATGTTTCGAGCACGTATTCGCCAGGCGCCGGCCCGAGCCCGAGCCCGGGCTCCGGCGTGCGCGCGCTCACCTCGCCCGTCGAGCGCTCGCGCAGCCACTCGCACCAGCAGATCCACCACGAGCCATCGATCGCAGGCGTCTCGCTCACGTACTCGTGGCGGCTGCGGTAGGGCGCGTCGGGCTCGCGCGTCGCGCATCGAAAGTAGCGCCCCGCGTGGCCGGGCTCGGAGACGATGCCGGCGTTGTGCCCGCCCGCCGTGAGCACGAACGTGAGCGCGTTGTGCGTGAGCAGATGCAGCTTGTAGACCGAGCGCCACGGCGAAACGTGATCGCGCTCGGTCCCGACGACGAACATCGGCGCCTCGATGTCGGAGAGCGCGACGGGCCGCCCGTCCACGCAATAGCGGCCCGCCGCGAGATCGTTGTCGAGAAAGAGCTGTGTCAGATACTCGGTGTGCATGCGGTATGGCATGCGCGTCGTGTCGGCGTTCCACGACATCAGGTCGTTCGGCTTCGTGCGCCGGCCGAGCAGATACTCGCTCATCATGCGGGACCAGATCAGGTCGCGCGCGTTGAGCAACTGGAACGCCGCCGACATCTGCGCGCCGTCCAGGTAGCCCTGGCGCCACATCAGCGCATCGAGCGCGGCGAGTTCGCTTGCGTCGATGAACAAACCCAGTTCGCCGGGTTCGCTGAAATCGGTGAGCGCAGCGAGCAACGTGACGGAGCGCAGCACGTCGTGGCGCCCGTCTCGTGCCAGCGCCGCTGCGGCGATTGCGAGCAGCGTTCCGCCGAGGCAGTAGCCGGTCGCGTGGACTGGCTCGCCGCACCGCGCACGAACCGCTTCGAGCGCGGCAAGGAAGCCGTCGCGCAGGTAGTCGTCGAGGCCGAGATCGCGCGCTTCGGCGCCGGGGTTGCGCCACGATATCGCGAACACCGTGTAGCCCTGTTCGACCAGAAAGCGGATCAGCGAGTCGCGCGGCTGCAGGTCGAGGATGTAGTACTTCATGATCCACGACGGCACGATCAGGATCGGTTCGCGCTCGACAACAGGCGTCATCGGTGTGTACTGCAGCAGTTCGCACAGCGCGTTGCGCCAGACGACGCGGCCCGGTGTCACCGCGACGTCGCGCCCAGGAAGCCAGGGCTGCGCCATGCGCGCACGGGTGCCCCGCACGGTGTCGCCCAGGGCGTTCGCATCGTCGAGCCAGTTGCGCAGGCCATGAACGAGATTGGCGCCGCCGCTGCGCAACGTCGCCTCCAGCACCTCCGGATTGGTGGCGATGAAGTTGCCGGGCGAGCAGGCGTCGAGCCACTGGCGCGCCGCGAATCCAACCAGTTCCTCGTGGTGCCGCTCGACGCCCGGCACGCCGCGCGTCGCTTCGCGCCACCAGTGCTGGACCGCCAGAAACGCGTCGCGGTAGACACAAAAGGGCCAGTTGGACCAGGCGTGGGCCACGAAACGGGGATCCGCATGCCCGGCGTAGACCGTCAGGCCAGCTTCGTCCGCATCGTCGGCGACGCGGGACGACGGGCCCGGGAGCGCGCTCGCCGCGAGCCACCCGTGCGTCGCGAGATCGAAGCATTTTCCGGGCGAGATCGCGAGGTGCCCGCTCCAGTCGAGCGCGGCCAGCGCGAGCGCGAGCGGCGAAAGACCGAATGTCGCCGCCGCGAGCGTCGCATGGGCCGCCCGGTTCCATTGATCGGCGGGCGTATCGTCGGGCCGCCCGCACGGTACGGCACGCGCGCGCGCCGCGCGAAGCGCGCGGCTCGCATGCAAAGGTTCAGCATCGCTCACGGCGGAATCGGTCATGATGGGCGCGCTCCGTTCGCCGTCGGTGCGCGGGATGGCCCGGCGGCGTCAACCGCATTAATGTGCGTTCGCAGCAAGGTCCTTCGATTGATCTGAATCAAGCATGCGGAGGAGCGCCCGTCTGGACGATGCGTGCGCGATCAGCGGGCGCCGATTTGCCGGGCGGCGTTGTCCCGGAACCGCCGTGCCGGGGCGCGAGCGCGTCGCGCAGCGCTTCGAGGTCGCGATGCAGCGAGCCGATTTCCGCATGCAGCGCCTTGATATCCCGATGCATCTCGCGTCTGAGCCGCCGCTCTTCCTTGCCGATGAACCAGGTGGCGATGCCGGCAAAGGCCAGCGAAAGCATGCCGTAGCCGAGCAGCACGACGAAGACGGCAAAAACCCGCGAGGCGGGCGTCGTGGGCGCCATGTCGCCATAGCCGACCGTGGCGCTGCTTTCGAACGCGAGCCACAGCCCCTCGGCGTAGCTGTGCACGCGAGGCTCCAGCGCGTAGAACCCCGCGCCGCCAAGCAGCAGAACGATCGCGCCCGCGACCGGCAGCAACGCGAGGCGGTTCGGCTCGACATACGCATGCAGGGCAACGACGATACGCACCGCGATCATCGCCATGAAGGCGAGTCTGAGCACCCATTCGAGCGAGGACCAGGGATTCGCCCCGCCGATCACGCTCGCAAGCGCGCCACAGGCGATCGCCACATCGAAAGCGTTGCGGTCCAGATACCGCGCAGGTTTGCGGCACGACCACGCGGTGCGCGCGAGCGCGCCCGCGCACGCCAGCGCCATGCCGCCGTAGAGTGCGCGCGCGGTCAGGAGCATGGCGCCAGACGTCGCAAGCAGTTCGAGGTAGAACGCCGGAATCGCGATCAGGCAACCCGCGAGCAAAAGCCAGCGGGCATGCGACCACGCGTGCAACGCCGCTGCGCCATCGTGCGAATCGACGCCGCCGAGTCCTGCCTTGTGCCAGCTGATACTCATTTGCCGTATCCGTCGTTATGCAAGACGCGCAGCGAGCCGGTCAGAACCGCTCCTCGATGAAGCGAAACGGATAATCCGGCTCGACATACCCGCGCGCCTTATCGCGTTCGGGCAGCTTCACTGTCGCGCGCGGCACGCGTTTGTAGGGGATCCTGCTCAACATGTCGCTGATGATGTTGAGCCTCGCGCGCTTCTTGTTGTTCGAGTTCACGACGTGCCAAGGCGCGAAATCGGTGTCGGTTGCGACGAACATGTCGTCGCGCGCTTTCGAGTACTCGTACCAGCGGCTATACGATTTCAGATCCATCGGCGACAGCTTCCAGACCTTGCGCTCGTCATGAATGCGCGCTTCGAGACGCCGCGTCTGCTCCTCCTGGCTCACTTCGAGCCAATACTTCAGCAGGATCACGCCTGAGTCGATGATCGCCTTCTCGACGAGCGGCACGTCCTTCAGGAACGTTTTGACCTGCTCCTCGGAGCAAAATCCCATGACCCGTTCCACGCCCGCGCGGTTGTACCAGCTGCGGTCGAAGATCACCACTTCGCCCGCGGCCGGCAGATGCGGCAGATAGCGCTGCACGTACATCTGGGACTTCTCCCGCTCGGTGGGCGCCGGCAGCGCGATCACCCGGAAGATGCGCGGGCTGACACGTTCGGTGATCGCCTTGATCGCCCCGCCCTTGCCCGCGCCGTCGCGCCCCTCGAAAACGATGCAGATCTTCGCGCCCGTGTGCACCACCCATTGTTGAAGCGCCACGAGTTCCGCGTGCAGTCGCGCGAGTTCTTTCAGGTACTCCTTGTTGCCCATCGTGGCGCGCTCGTCGCTTTGCGGGCTCTCGGTACGTTTCACTTTTTTCGAATCGCTCATGACCCCTCCTCTGACAAAGGTAACGTTTCGAACCGGCCATCAACGCAACAGCCAGGTGAGCAGCAGCACATACAAGGCAGCCACGCCGAGCTGACAAAGCGTGATGGGCAACCCGTAGCGCATGAAACGGCCGAACGTGATCGGCGCACCCTCGCGCGCGCTGGCTCCGGCCGCGACGATATTCGCCGACGCGCCGATCAGCGTAGCATTCCCGCCCAATGTCGCGCCGAACATCATCGCAATGAAGACCGGCAACACGTTCGCCGGCCATTGCGTGAACTGCGCCGAGAGCGCCGCTTCCGGCACCACCTGCGCGACCACGAGATAGCTCTTGATCATGACGATGGACGCCGCGGCGACGGGCACATTGGCCAGCATGCTCGAAAGCAGGCCGATGCCCGCGATCAATGCGAGCGCCACCGGCGTGAGCTGCGCGCCGAACACGTCGTACAGGCGCAGCGCCATGATCTGCAGGAGCCCGGTCTTCACGACGGCCTGAACGAGGCAGAAGATGCTGGCGAGGAAGATCAGCGTTTTCCAGTCGATGTCGCGCAGCACGTCGTCGGTGGGTTCGACGTGCGCCGCGTAGCCCACCAGCAGCGCGAGCGCGCCCCCAACTAGCGCGACCGCCGGGGGCACGATGCGCGTGGGCAGATCCTCGCCGAAGATGAACAGCAGGACCATCGCCACCAGAATGGCGAGCGAGCAGCCGGCATACAGGGGCCGTTCGATCCGTGTCTGCGCCAGGTGTTCGGGCAAGGTGCGGCGCGCGTGCCACAACGGGCCCATCAGGCGCGGCAGCAGCGGAATGATCACGAGGATCGCCAGCACCCCCGCGGCGCTCACGCGCTGCAGATAGCCGCCGAACGTCATGCCGATGGCGCTGCCGACGAGAAACGTCGCCGGGTCGCCGACCAGCGTGAGCAGGCCCGCCGAATTGCTCACGATCGCCGTCAGGATGAGCGGCTCGGCGGGCTCGAAATCCAGCGCCCGCGCGACGCGAATGATGACCGGCGCCAGCAGGACCACCGTGGTGGCATTCGGCAGGAACGCGCAGAGCGGCACCACCACGGCCATCAGCACGAGCAGGAAGCGCTTGCCGCTGCCAGCCGTCGCGCGCAGATAAAAGTCGCCAAGCAAATCGAAAAGCCCCGTGGTCCTGAGCACGCGCGCGACGATCATGCCGCCGAACAGCAGGCTCAGTGGCCCCGCGGAGGTGCCGAACGCGCTTGCGATATCGCCGCTATCGAGGATACCGGGGACGATGAGCACGCAAACGCCGGTCAGCGCCGCCACTGCCATGTCGATCACGTTGAATGCGATGGCGAGAATCACCGCGGAAAATACGACGAGCACAACCGTGGTTTGCAACGTGCCCATCTGTTTCGTTCTCCTTGGTGGTTTGCGAACGTGTTGCGCGCCTGTGCCCCGGCTAGCGGGTGGGCGGTGCGTACATCAGGCCGCCCTGCGTCCAGAGCCGGTTGCGCCCACGCCCGATGTCGAATGGGCTATGCGAGCCCAGGTTGCGCTCGAATATCTCCCCATAGTTGCCCACGGCCGCAACGGCGCGCAGCATCCACCCCGGCGCGACGCCCAGCGAGCGATCGACCTCCGTATCCGGCATCAGCGCGGTGCGCACGGCGGCCTCGCGCTCGCGCTGCGAGAGGTTCTCGCGCGTGAGCCCGAGTTGCTCCGCGCTCACGAGCGCGACGAGCACCCAGCGCACGAGCGCGAGCCATGCTGCGTCGCCCTCCCGCACGGCGGGCCCGAGCGGCTCCTCGGCGATATCCCACGCCAGGATCGTCCAGCCCTGCGCCCCGCCCGGCGCGCTAGAACGCGCCACGGCCAGTTGCGACGCGTCGCTCGTCCACGCCCGGCAGCGTCCGGAGAAGAACGCGGCGCGGACATCGGCCGCGGACGCGAGCACCAACGGCTGCAGTTCGAGCTGATTCGCGGCCGCCCACCGCCGCAGGTGACCCGCGCTGGAGGTGCCCTCCTGCACGCAGACGCTGGCGCCCTTCAGATCGGTTGCGCTCGCAACAGGGTCCGAGGCGCGCACCATCAAGGCCTGCGCGTCGTAGTACAGGATGCCCGCGAACTGCAGTCCCAGCGCGCTCTCCCGCTCCAGGGTCCAGCTCGCGTGCGCGGACAGCATGTCGACGACGCCTTCGGCCAGCGCGGGGATGCGCTGGGTCGGACGTAGCGGCACGAAGGCGACATGATCGGGACTCCCGAGCACGGCGGCTGCCACCGCACGGCAAAAATCGGCGTCGAGGCCCGCCCATGCGCCGGCTGCGTTGCGCGCCGCGAATCCGGGGACGTTCTCGCCCACGCCGCAGCGCAAAACGCCGCGCGCCTTGATCTGGGCGACGGTCGCACCGTCCGCCGCGCGCGCCCCGGCGGCTGCGCCGAGCAGGAGCATGCCTGCGAAAGCGATTCTGGCAAACCAGTTGCGGTTGATGCGGTGCATCGTTTCCCCTCTTTCAATCCTCCGCCACCGCCTGAATCCGCCCTTCGCGGATCGCCCGGATGAACTCGCGATAATCCTGCCGGTTCTGCGAGCTGTATTCCGAAGCGAATTCGGTGATGGCGTCATCGAAGGTTCCGCCCGAGCCCATGTATCCGGCAATCATCGCAGCGTCGCCCGAACGCGCATGTGCGCGAGCGAGCGCATGCGCGCACATTCGGGCGTATTGGCGGAGCAGTCCCGCATCGAGCGCCTCGATCATGACGGCCATTTTCATGTCGCGAAGCTGCCTGACATAGAAGTCGCGCCCGCTGCTCCCGCGGCTCCAGCCCAGAAATACGTCGCTCGCGGCCTGCATGATGCGCTGGCCCGCGATCACACGCTGGCCGTGATTCGCGTGCAGGCTTTTGCCCGCGTACGGTTCGAGCACGGACGCTCTCGCCTCCTTGACCTGCAGGAACAACGGGTCGTCGTCGGAAGCCATGAAGAGACCGACACCGCACACCGTGCCGACGCTGCCCACGCCCACGACCTTGAGCGCGAGATCGACCAGATGGAAGCGGTCGAAGAGCACGCGCACATGCTCGGCGAGGCTCTCCCGATACGATGCGATCGCTTCGGCATAGCCGGATTCGAGCCCGGGTGCGAGATCGGCGTCGGGATGGAAGATGAGCGGCGGCTCGTCCTTGATGCGCGGCCGGGCGCCTTCCTCGCTAACGAGCTTCGGATACAGATGATCGGGCACCGTCTTGCGGCGCTCCACCTCGATGCGCTGCGCGATGCGCTTGCGGGCGTCCTCGACGATCTCCGGATCGCCCGACCTGTCCTGGTACTTCTGCAGATCGATCCGGTCGTACCAGACGTCGAGCGCACGCATGTAAGCATAGTCGTGCATGCGCTCGCGGTATTCGCGCGCGAGATCGGTCGTGAGACGCACGGTATCGCTGTAGGGCAGTTCGAGATGCTGCGCCGCAATCACGACGCTCGCGGCGAGCCGCTTCAGATCCCACTCGAACGGGGCGGGCAGCGTCTCGTCGAGATCGTTGATGTCGAAGATGACGTTGCGCTCGGGCGTGGCGAACCCGCCGAAGTTCATCAGATGCGCGTCACCGCACGCCTGCACGCGCAATCCGCTCGTGGGTGTCGTCGCGAGATCGGCGGCCATCACCGCGGCCGCGCCTCGATAGAAAGCAAACGGCGAAGCCGCCATGCGCCCGAAGCGTATCGGGATCAGGCGCGGCAAACGGTCCGCGTTGGACGCCTCGAGCACTTCGACGACATCGCGGCGCGCATCCGGCAACTTCCATCCTGCCTGCGATGAACGAGGCACCGAGTCGCGGATGCGTCGTCCCTGGGTCGCCCGCTCGTCGGGCGTGCGGTATGGGGCCGGCGCCGCATTCGCTGCGTGGGCGGCCTTGTGCGAAACAGCTTTGTCCATGATGTCCGCTCCTCTCCTGCCTCAACCCTGCCCGTTCGCGCCCGCGCTTTGCGCCGGAAGCTCGATATGGAATGTCATGCCGCGATCGGCGTTGCGCTCGGCCCAGAGCTTGCCGCCGTGCGCCGTGACGATGGTCCGGCTGATCGAAAGACCGAGGCCCAGTCCATCGGGCTTCGAGGTCACGAACGGCTTGAACAGCGTGGCGAACTGCTCGGCGTCGACACCGGGCCCCTGGTCGTGAATGGCGATGCACACCTTGCCCCGATCCGCCGTGGCCGTCACCTCGATACTCACGCTGCGCTGTGCTTCGTCGCAGTCCTCGACGGCATCGAGGGCATTCGACAGAAGATTGACGAGGACCTGCTGCAGGTGCACGGCATCCCCACGCAGTTGCGGCAGTGAGTGCGCGACGCTTGCGCTCATGGTCGCGCCAACCGCCCGCGTTTCGCGGCGCAGCAGGCGCACGGCTTCACGCACGAGTGCGCCCGCATCGATCGAGCTGCTTTCGGGCGGTTCCCGCAGCACCGATTGACGCATCTTTCGAATGATCGCGTGGGCGCGCACGCTATCGGCGACGACCTCGGCGAGCAGTTCCCGCAGGTCGCCGAGAGCCGGCGGCTCCTGGGCAAGAAAGCGCTGGGCCGCCTGGGCGTTGCTCAGAATCGCCGTGAGCGGCTGATCGACCTCGTGGGCGAGCGCGGCCGCCATCTCGCCGAGTTCCGACGCCCGCTCCCGATGCGAACGCCGCGGCTCGTGCTCCGCCATGGCGGCGTCCGCCGCGCCCGCCGTATCCGGTTCAGCGGCGCGCGCGAGCCGCAGCGTTCCGGGCGCGGACGACGCCGGATGCCTTTCTCGCCCTTCGTTATCCTGACCGCCCAGGTGTAGCTTCATCGCCGTCTCTTCCTTTCGCGTCGGCTGCCCTTTCAACCCGACCCAGGTCCGCTCGCGCGGCCTCTCGCCGGTAGACATTAACGAAGGCAAACCCTCAACGATTGACCTGGATCACAATTCCCCGGAAAGCGATTTATATGCGCGTTTCATGAAACGGCACATCCTGATGATCTGTGCAGTCAGCCAGACGACCTTAACCGGTTGACCTATGTCAATCTACGCTTCGCGGGCGGACTTAGCCTTCACACAGGCTCCACGCGTCCAGTCCGTGACGAGGTTCGTAGCCGCGCATGCGACGGCGTCGCTTCGCGCCGCCAGCCGACGGCAGGCGAGGCACGCACAGGAGATCATCATGACCGACCAACCCAGGAAGATGAACGTCGTGCAACTGACGTTCATCGTCACCGTGAACATGATGGGATCGGGCATCATCATGCTGCCCGCCAACATGGCGCAAGTCGGGGCGATTTCGTTGCTGTCGTGGCTGGTTACGGCGATCGGGTCGCTTGCCATCGCCTATGGCTTCGCGGAAGCGGGGCTGCTCAACCAGCGTGCCGGCGGCATGGCCGCCTATGCGGAAGATGCCTATGGCAAGGACGGCTACTTCCAGGTCTTCTTCCTCTACTTCCTCTCCATCGCCATTGCCAATGTGGCCGTTGCAAGCTCGGCGCTCGGCTATCTCGCCGCCTTCTTCCCGGTGCTGACCGCTTCTCCCATTGCGACCTGCCTTGGGGTGATCGGCCTGCTCTGGCTCACTACGCTCGCAAACTTCGGCGGCCCGAAGATAACAGGCCGCATCGGCTCGGTCACGGTCTGGGGGGTGATCCTGCCCGTCGGCTTCATCTCGGTTGCCGGCTGGTTCTGGTTCCACGGCGACACCTTCGCGGCTGGCTGGAATCCGAAGGGGCTGCGCCTCGTCGAGGGCATGGGTTCGAGCATCTCGCTCACGCTTTGGGCGTTTCTCGGCATGGAATCGGCGGTGCAGAATTCGTCGGCCGTCGAGAACCCCAAGCGCGATGTTCCGTTGGCCTGCATGTTCGGCACCCTCGGCGCGGCGGTCATCTACATTCTCTCCACGGCCGTGATCCAGGGCATCGTGCCCAATGCGGATCTCGCCCGATCGACCGGGCCGTTCGGTCTCGCGTTCAGCAGAATGTTCAGCCCTGCCGTGGGTTCCATCGTCATGGCCCTTGCCGCCATGGCCTGCGTCGGCTCCCTGCTCGGCTGGCAGTTCACGCTCGCGCAAACGGCGAAAGACGCTTCCGATAGCCATCTGTTTCCCGCTGTGTTCGGCAAGGCCAACCGCTGGGGCGCGCCTATTGCGGGCATGGTCATCATGGGCATCGTCCAGTCGATGATGGCCTTGTCCACGATCTCGCCGAACTTGAGCGAGCAGTTCGCGGCGCTCGTCAATCTCGCCGTGGTCACCAATGTGATTCCGTACATCATTTCGCTCTCGGCGCTCTTTGTGATGATGCGCAACGCGGGCGCGCCGTTGGCGAAGTACCGGCTCAACGCGACGGTGACGGTGGTGGCGCTGGCGTACTCGGTCTACGCGATCTACGCTTCGGGCAAGGACGCGGTCATGGGCGGCATGCTGGTCATGGCGATCGGCTACGCCATTTACGGCTTCGCGGCCAATCGCACCGGGTCGCAAGCCACCGCGCCCCGCGCGACCGCTGGTTCGGCCGCCGCGGCGATCGCCATCGCCGTGCTGGGGCTTTGGGCATTCATGCCGCGTCCTGCGCACGCACAGGAGCCAACGACGAGCGCGACGCTGCTGCGTGTCAAACAGACGGGGACCATCCGCATGGGCTATCTCGCCGACGCGCGCCCATATGCCTACAAGGACGCCGCCGGGCAAGTGACCGGCTACACGGTCGCGCTGTGCCAGAAGATCGCGGAACAGATCAGGAACGAAACGGGGCTCGCCACGCTCAAGACTCAATGGGTTCCGCTCGGGCACGGCGGCGAGGTGCCTGCACTGCGCGAAAAGCGCGTCGATCTGGTGTGCGGAGCGCCCGATACGCTCTCGAACAGGCAGGCCATGTCGTTTTCGATTGCTGTCTACCCTGGTGGCATCGGAGCACTGATGCGCACGGACGCGCCTGCCGGGCTACACGAGATCCTTTCGGGCCAGCACCCGTCTCATCCCGTGTGGCGCGCGTCGCCCGCGCAACTGCTGTCCCAGCAGACCGTTTCGGTGATCGCGGATTCGCCGGCGCAGCGCTGGCTCGCCGCCAAGCTCAACGAGTTCGCGATAACGGCGACGGTCGTACCCGTCACTTCGATGCAGGCGGGTTTGCAGAAGGTCATCGACCACCAGTCGAACGTCTTCTTTGCCGACCGTGCGCTCTTGCGGGCCGTGGCGCACGACAGTCCCGCAGCGGCCGACCTGGTCGTTCTCGACCGGCATTTCACGAGGGTTTCCGTGGCGATCGGGATGGCGCGAGGAGACGACGACCTGCGCCTGCTGGCAGACCGCACGCTCAGCCGCCTGTACGGGTCGCCGGAGTTCGCGGCCGTGTACGAAAAGTGGTTCGGAAAACTCGATACGGATTCGAGCACGTTCTTTCGGTGGGCGGCGCTGCCCGAATATTGATTCGGCCATCGAATCAGTTGCGCATGGAGATCGTCGATGAGCTACAAGACCGTGCTGGTCCATCTCGACACGAGCACAGGCGCCCATACGCGGCTCTCGTTTGCGCTGAAGCTCGCCCGGAAATTCGGCGCCCATCTCGACGGCGTGTTCGCCCTGTGCGACCCCCATCCCGTGGGCTTTTACGCCATGACGGCCGCAACGGACCGCTATGCCGCACACCGCGAACTCCTCGCGCAAAAGCGTGCTGCCGCCGAACGACTGTTCCGCGCCGAACTGACGCGTGCGCAGGTGCCTGGCGCGTGGACGGCACCGGACGGCTATCCCGTCACAATGGTCATGCAGCGCAGCCGAACCGCGGACCTGGTGATTCTCGGCCAATCCGGACCAAAAGATCCGGAATCCTATGTAGCAGACAATTTTCTCGAGACAGTTTTGCTCGGTGCGGGCGGTCCTGTTCTCCTGATACCGGAAACCGGGCCTTTCGAGGCAGTCGGCGAGCGCGTACTGGTCGGCTGGAACGAAAGCCGGGAGTCGGCTCGCGCCATTCACGACGCGATACCCTTTATCGCGCGGGCGGCGCGTGTCACTGTCGCCGCCGTCTCCACGCCGTTCAAGCCGGGCCCGACCGAGGCATCGTGCGCGGACGTTGCGGCCATGCTCGAACGACACGCTGCGACCCCAGTGGATGTGGTCCGTTTCGATCGCCCGTTGGCCGGGTCGACGGGCGACGCGCTCCTCAAATTCGCAGCCGACGGCGAATACGACCTGCTCGTCGCAGGCGCTTACGGCCACGCACGGCTTCAGGAGATTGTCCTGAGCGGGGTCACGCGCGCGCTGATTGCTTCGATGACGCTGCCGGTATTGATGTCTCATTGAGCGCCGGCGACGGATGAATTGATGCAGGTCAAGTGCTACGGCGCTCCCCGACGTTCGAATGACATCAAGTGCGAAAAGTCCGAAACCGTGGTGACTCGCGCCTACCGGAGCCCCGATCGTGCGAAACGTCCCCAACGTCCCGAAGGTCATGACCGCCGCGAGCCGTGACCAGACCGCGACCTTCTTTTTTCGCTACCGCGGCGGCCGCCGCCGCAGGCGATACGACGTGCTGATAGCGCTGAATGAATCGGGCAGCGTGTGCCATATCGAGGTCTGCCATGCTCTGCCGGCCGATGCTGATCCGCCGCCGCTTGCAACGGGACACCTGAGTGCCGCGCGGCTGATGCGCGCCGTCGATCTGGTGGGACTCGTAGGGCAGATCGCCTCGCACGACCACGCCAGGACGGAGCCGGGCCGACTCGTGTTCGACGGACACCTCCAGTTGCCATCGCGGCCCGTTGCCGCTCGCGCACGCCGCCCGAGCGGCTTCCCGAACAGGACGATGAGGTCATCATGAAACGTCGCTGGCGATGTGTCTTCGTTCTTGGCGCGGCGGTGCTCTCAATGGGTGCCTGGCCGCTACAGGCCCAATCCGGCGGCGACGCCGCGACGAGCGCCGGGACGGCGCCCCCGTTCTCGGGCAAAACCATCAAGCATGCGAAAGCGGTCGTCATTGCGATCGACACCGGCCGCAACAGCATCACGCTGCTCGAAGACAATGGCGAGCCCTACGACGTGATGGTCGACCGCAGCATCGGCGATGTCGGCAACTTGCGGTTGGGCGACACCGTCTCCGCTACGTTCAGCCGCGCGCTCCTGCTGCGCGCCGACAAGTCCGGTTCGAGCGGCATTCGCGAACGCGTCGACAAAGGCTTCACAAGCGGACCGTCCTTGCGCTCTTCGCTGTCGCTGTACCGGGTCGAGGCAGTGACGACGGTCGTCGCAGTCGATCGGGACAGGCGCCTGCTCACCTTGCGCGGCCCGACGCGCTCGGTGGTATTGCAGGCGTCGTCGGAAAGCCTGCTCGACGGGCTCCATCCTGGCGACAGCGTGCGGGTCGACTACGTCGAGGCGACCGCCGTGCAGATCCTGCGCGACGGCGAACCGTTGCACTGATCGAACGTTCTATCCGTATTCCTGATTAGCGAGATCCATCGTGACTGGAAAAACGCTCGTATTCCACCAGGCAGCGCGCCAGCGCCTTCTCGACGGCGTGAACGCCATCGCCGAAGCCGTCAAGGTCACGCTCGGCCCAGGCGGGCGCAACGTCATCGTCGAACGCAGCGGCGAGACGCCGCTCATCGCGAACTCGGGCGTCGTCGTAGCGGGTTCGGTCGCCGTGCCCGATGCGTTCGAGGAAATGGGCGTGCGCCTCCTGCGCGAAGTCGCCACGCGCACCAGCGAACTCGCGGGCGACGGCACGACGACCGCGACGACGCTCGCGCAGGCCATCATGGTCGAGGGCAACAAGTACGTTGCGGCAGGCTACGACCCGATGGCGCTGCGACGCGCCATCGAGTCCGCCGGCCAGCAAGTCGTCGCGCGGCTGCGCGAACTGGCGCGCCCATGCAGCGGCACGGACGAGGTGCGCCACATCGCCACGATTTCGGCAAGCGGCGACGCGAGCATCGGCGCCGTCGTCGCACAAGCCGTCGAACGCGTTGGCCGGGATGGCGCGATCAGCATCGAAGACGGCTCCAAGCTCGAAGACGAGCTGGAGACCGTGGAAGGCTCGCTGATCGAGCACGGCTTTGCCTCGCCGCTTTTCGTCGGCGACGACGCGCGCGAGGTCGTGCTCGAAGAGCCGCGCATTCTGCTGTGCGACGCGGCCATCAGCTCGATTACGCAAATGCTGCCCTTGCTCGAAGCGCTCAGCGCCACGGGCAAGCCGCTGCTCGTGGTGGCGAACGAGATCGAGGGCGAAGCGCTGGCGACGCTCGTGGTCAACCATCTGCGCGGCACGCTCAAGTCATGCGCCGTGCGCTCGCCCGAGTTCGGCGCGCGGCGCACCGAGACACTGAACGACCTCGCCGCGCTGACCGGCGCAACCGTCATTTCGGCGCAAACCGGCCGCACGCTCGAGCACGCCACGCTCGACGACCTGGGATCCGCGCGCCGTGTCGAGATCGCCCGCGACACCACGACGATCGTCGAGGCACGTGGCGATCGCGCCCGCCTCCAGGAGCGTATTGGCGCGCTTCGCGCGCGCATCGAACAGCTCGCCCCCGGCAATGAACGGGAGGCCCTTTCGCGCCGTCTCACGCGGCTCGCGGGCGGCGTGGCCGTCATTCGCGTCGGTGCAGCCACGGAAACGGCGCTGCACGAGCGCAAGAACCGCTTCGAGGACGCGCTCCATGCCACGCGCGCGGCCGTCGAGGAAGGCATCGTGCCGGGCGGCGGCGTCGCGCTGCTGCGCGCGCGGTCGGTTCTCGAAACGTTCGGCTCCGACGAAACGCAGCGGGCCGGCGCGAAGATCGTCCACGACGCGCTGGCCGCGCCGCTCGGCCAGATTGCCGAAAACGCCGGCGCCGACGCCCAGGTGGTCGTGCACACCGTGAGCGCCGCGCAGGGCGTATGGGGCTATGACGCCGCGCGCGGCACGTTTGGCGACATGATGGCGGCGGGCATCGTGGATCCGCTGAAGGTCACGCGCACGGCATTGCAGAACGCGGTATCCATTGCTTCCCTGCTGCTCACGACCGATTGCATGATCGCCCGGCAAGCCGGTCCTGGCTTCGACCGGCCCGAATGACGCAGGCGACAAACAGGCGACAAACAGGCGACAAACGCAAGTCACCCTGAATCGAGGAATCGACATGAACGACGCATTCGAACGACGCGCCCTGCTGCTTCACCTGGGCCGCACGCTGCAATTGCTGGCCCGCATTCTCGAAACGCACGCGACGGCCGAGACCATCGGGGAACTGATCGAGTTGAATCCGATCCTCGAAAACGAGGTCCTGCTCAGGCACGTTTCGCCTTCCATGAGCGTCGAAGAATTCGTCATGCGCACGCAGCAGGCCTTCTGCGGCTGGCCGCAGGCGTTGCTCGACGAAACGCTCGACCACGACGCCTTCGCCGCATCGGTACGCAACCGTTTGTTCGCGCTCAATGCCCGCGGCTGGCACGCCTATGCCGCGGGCCTGCGCTCCGAGGTCGCCTGGTTCGGCCTCGAATCGCCGCGGGCCAGCCGGCCGCGCGCGCGCCGTCGCAGTGATGATCGCGTCGCCGCGCGTTCGCCCGCGCGCGCGAACGTGGCTGGCGCAGGCGCCGCCGCTGCGTCGCCTCGGGACATCGAGCGCGACCAGGACGACCCGGAGCGGACCTCGGAGAATATCGAAGGCCTCTCGCCGCCGCGCGGCGCCACGCGCTTGAACGAACAGTCGCTGCCTGATTTCGAGTAGGCGCGTACGGCGCGAGGTCCGCTCATACGAATGGCGTTTCGGGGCGCCCCTCTCGCCTGTGCCAGCCCGCCGCGGGTTCGAGCGGCTCGACCGCGCTGGTTTCGTCGAGATGAAAAAGCGCGTCGAACTGCGAGGCGAGTTCGGCTTCGAAATAGTGGCTCTGCCGCTCGGTCCGCGGCAGATACAGCACGCCGATCGCGCGCTCGAGCAGCGGCTCGTCGAGCGTGCGCGAGCTCTCGTCCTGCATCGGCAGGAAGAAGCGATCGAAACCCGTGGTGTGGAACAGATGCTCCCAGCTTCCGTGCAGCGCGGGGCGTACCCATTTCTGCTCGACTTCGCCATCCCACTGCGAAGCCGCCGACACATGCCCGGTATAGGTCGTGAACCCGACCAGCAATGCCCGATGCTGCGCGTTTTCGCGCACGATCTGGCCGAGATTCCACTCGCCGCGACGCCGCGACTCCGTTGCGCGCGCATCGCCGAGATGCGAGTTGTGCGCCCAGACGACCACTTTGCCGCTGCCGCCGCGGCGAACGCGGTAGTCCGCCAGCGCAAAGAGCGTGTTGGCCATATGGGCGTCGCGCAGATTCCACGTGTTCAGCCGGCTGCTGAACATGCCGCGGTAGTAGGCTTCGGCGTTCACCACCACCTGGGCGTTCTGCTGGGCGAAGAACTGCGCATCGAGCGCGTCGGTGCCGTCGCGCGCAAGATAATCGAATTCGTCGGCGCGCAGTTGCAGAAGCTGGCGCACCGCGCCGGCGTGCGCGGCGGGCCGGGCGCCGAGCGCCGCGGCATACCCATAGGCCTGCGGCTCGCGCACATGGTCCAGCGCCGCGTAGCGCTCGCGCGCCATGGCGGCTTCGCCCGGGTCCACGTCCTCGAGATAGTGGATCACCGCGTCGGCAGACCGGTAGAGGCTGTAGAGATCGAGACCATAAACGCCGACGCGCTGCCGCTGCGGCCGGGTCGCATTGATTTCGCGCAGCGCGGCAATGAAATCGCGCACCTCCCGATTGCGCCACATCCACTGGGGGAAGCGCTCGAAGTCATCGAGCGCGGAGGTGGCGTCGTCGGCCCCCTCGCCCTGCACGAAACGGTTGATGCGCCACGCGTCGGGCCAGTCGCCTTCGATGGCGACCGTGTCGAACCCGTGTTCGGTGACGAGGCGCAGCGTGATTTTCGCGCGCATCCGGTAGAACTCGGCGGTGCCGTGGGTCGCCTCGCCGAGCAGAACCAGATCGCGGCCGCGCACCATTTCCAGAAGTGCATCGTAGTCCGTACTATTGCCGTTCAGACGCCGGGCAAGCGAGCGCACGGCAAGGAACGGGGTTTTCGATGGCTGCATGATGAAATCTCTCCATGCGGGTAGTGCATGATGCGCGTTCGCGAGGAAACCCGGCGGGACGCGCAAGCCCGTTAGCGGATCAATGCGCGCCGTCTTCCGGGGAAGCGGGCTGCCTGGCCGCGCCGTCGCCGCTCGTGGCCTTCTGTTGCCACTCATGCGCGGCATTGAGACAGGTTCGCACCTCTTCGTCGCTCGTCTGCGTGAAGTCGGCGTAGAACTGCCCGATACCCATGAACCAGTCCGGCTGCATCACGCAGACGAAGTCGTCCGCGGCCGTGTGAAAGCGCGCTTCGACCCCGGCTGGGCACACGGGCACCGCGACGACGATCTGCTTCGGGTGCCGTGTGCGAAGCGCGTCGAGCGCGGCATGCATCGTCGATCCCGTCGCGAGGCCGTCATCCACGACGATGACGGTTTTGCCCTCCACATCAGCCGGCGGCTGCTGGCCTCGGTAGGCCAGCTCGCGACGACGAAGCTCGACGCGTTCGCGCGCAATGGCCTCCACCACCTGCTCTTCCCTCACATGGAGTGCGCGCAGCACCGAATCGTTGAGGTAGATCGCCTCGCCGGTCGCTATGGCCCCCATCGCGAGCTCCGGGTTGTGCGGCGCACCGAGCTTGCGCACGAGCAGCACGTCAAGCGGACAGCGCAAGGCCCGCGCCACTTCATAGCCGACCGGCACGCCGCCGCGCGGCAGCGCCAGCACTACGACGTCGGTGCGCCCAGCGTAACGATGCAGCGCTGTCGCGAGCTGCATGCCGGCATCCGCGCGATTGCGAAATAGGTCACTCATGATCGATGTCCTGTATGCGATGCCTCGCCAGATCTGACGATGCGGGAAATGCGCGAATGGGCCCTGCCCGCGCGGGCGGCGCGATGCCTTCAGGATATCGCGCGGGTCAGCCAGCGCCCGAACCAGCCGGCGGCAAGGCGCGTCACTTCGTCCAGCGTGCCGGGTTCCTCGAAGAGATGGGTCGCGCCGGCCACGATGGCCATGCTGTGCTCGCAGGTCAGTTGCCCGGCGGCCTTCTGGTTCAGGCGGATGACCTCGGTGTCGAGTTCGCCGACGATCAGCAGTGTCGGCGCACGGACCGAGGCAAGCGCGGTGCCGGCGAGATCCGGCCGCCCGCCCCTCGACACGATGGCGCTCACGGTGTTGATCTGAGCCGCCGCGACGAGCGCGGCCGCGGCGCCCGTACTGGCGCCGAAGAGCCCGACGGGCTGCGTCGGGACTTCGGCCCATTGCCGCAGCCATCCAAGGGTGGAGCCCAACCGGCGCGCCAGCAGCGCGATATTGAAGCGGTACGTGGCGTCAACGTCGTCGTGCCGTTGCTCGTCCTGCGTCAGCAGATCGAACAGCAGCGTCGCGAATCCCTCGCGCTGCAAACCGGCTGCAACCTGGCGGTTTCGCGGGCTGAAGCGGCTGCTGCCGCTGCCGTGCACGAACACCACGACGCCGCGCGCCGTACCGGGAATTTCCAGAATCCCGCCGAGCTTCACGTAATCCACGGGAATCTGCACCTGCAAGGTCTGCATCTGTCTCTCCTGGGAACGCAACGGCGCGCCAGCGATACGCATGCTCCATGCCATCCCACGCCGTCGCGCCCGACGGCAACAGCGCTTATATCGATCATCGTGCCTGCCCCGCTCAGCCCGTTGACCTCGATCAAGCATCGGCCCGGATCGATTGGGCGATGCACGTTGCGGCTCGGGCGATCGCAATTGATATGCATCAAGCGCACGGCTGCCAATGGAACCACCATGGAAACGAAGCGCATGCACTCGGCCCATGCCTGACGACCGACGCCCAACGTGACTTGCGCGCGAAGCGCGTCTACGATGAATGGCGCTGCGCTGCCTTTTCCCCTCCAGCCACGGCTCCATCAGCCGATCACGCGGATGCCGGCACGATTCTCGCGAGCGTTGCGCGGTAATTGCCGCTTGATGGCGTGGATCATCGAGGTCAACGATGTGGTATGCCCTTGTGGAACAACAGCGTCAATGGCTGCGCGCCTGGCGCGCTGCATCCCAGTACGCACCCGTATTCGGCGCGTGGCCCGCTCCGGCGCTCGCGCAGGCCGCTTCGTCCTGCTATGCGGATGTGTTCGAGCCCCTTCTCGGCCTCGTGTCGGAACCGCCCCCGTTTGCAATCCGCACCGTTGCGCTCGATGAGGGCCGTTGCGACGTTGACGAACGTCTCGTCGCGCATGCACCGTTCTGCGACCTGCGGCGCTTCGCACGCGCGCACGCGAAGCGCGCCGTGCTGGTGTGCACGCCGCTGGCCGGCCATGCGGCCGTCATGATGCGGGAGACGGTGGAGGCGCTGCTCGCCGACGGCGACGTCTATATCACCGACTGGATCAACGCGCGCGACGTGCCGCTCGCCGCGGGCCGCTTCGGACTCGCCGAATACGTGGCGATGCTCGACGCCTTTATCGAAAGCCTTGTGCAGGACGACCGGCCGCTGCACGTCGTCGCCGTCTGCCAGTCCACGTTTCCGGCGCTGGGTGCGCTGGCGCTGCGCGCGCAGCGTGGCTGCGCGCCGCCCGCGAGCGTCACGCTGATCGGCGGTCCGATCGACGCGCGCATCAATCCGAGCACGCTCGGCCTCGCGGCCGCATCGCATTCGCTCGACTGGTGCCAGCGCCATCTGATCGACGTGGTGCCCTCCGGATTCGCCGGACAGGGCCGGCCCGTGTTCCCGACTTATCTGCAGCGGGCGGAGATCGCGCTCGTCTATCCGCATCGCTATGTGGCCCTGGCCGACCGCTATGCGCAGGCGATCTCGCGCGGCGATACCGGTGCCGTCGACGAGGCGCGGCGCGCGCTGGCGGAGTACACGGCCCTGCTGGACATGCCGGCGGAATATTTTCTCGATACCGTGGACATCGTCTTCCAGCGCGCCAGGTTGGCAAACCGTACATGGCGCGTGAACGGCACGCTCGTCGAGCCCAAGGCGCTGCGGGACATCGAGCTGCTGACCGTCGAAGGCACGCGCGACGCCGTCACCGGCGCCGGACAGACGCACGCGGCGCTGGACATGTGCAGCGGCATCGCCTCGGCGGCGCGCAAGGGCCTCGATATCGAGGAGTGCGATCACTATGGGCTCTTCACCGGCGAACGCTGGCGCGACGATGTGCATCCCGCGCTTCAGGCGGCCTTTGCGCGAGCCGATTCGGCGTGGCTGCGTCACCGCTCGGTGCCGCGCAAGACCCGCTTCGTATCGGGTTGAGCCGCGGGTTGAGCCGCGGGTTGAGCCGCGGGTTGAACTGCGGGTTGAGCCGCGTGCGGGCGCTGTGCGCCGGTTCCGGCGCGCTGATGCTGCGCTATTTGCAGACCTCGTCCTCGCGGTCCGACGCCGTCTCGCTGCTGGGCAACTTCTCTTCGTCCGGTCCGAGCACCGCCAGCGCCGCCGCGCGGCCAAGCGCGTGTAGCGCCGCGATCGCCTGCGCCGAGAAATCGAAGTCGCGCGCAAACGTCGCGCTGCTCGTGCAGGCGCCATTGAGCGCGATGCGGTGAATCTGCACGGGCGCCTGGTTGCCCATCAGCCGGATGTACTCGGGCGACTGCCGCACCCGCTCGGCAGCGGCGGCGTCGAGCTGGCCCGTGATGCGCTCGACGAGATCGCGGAAGTCGTTGGCGTTTTCCTCGAAGCGCAGATCGTTGCGCACCCGGTCCGCATAGACGATCTCGTCGCGGCGCAGCATCACCTCGAACAGATTCGACGGCAACGGCCGGGCGCCCGAAAACAGGTCGACGACGAACACGCGCCCGGCGACCTGGCCGCAGCGCTCGATCACGAGATCCAGCGGGGAGTTGCTGACGATGCCGCCGTCCCAGTACGCGCGGCCCTCCACGATCGTCCACGGCATGGCGGGCGGCAGGCTGCCGCTCGCGAGCAGGTGCTCGGGCGTCAGCCGGTCGACGTAGCTGTCGAAGATGCGCCGCTTGCCGCTTGCGACGTCCACGGCGCCGAGCAGCAGGCGCGTCGGGCTCGCGGCGAGCGCATCGAAGTCGACGTGGCGGCGCAAGAGCCCGAGCATGGGCTGCGTGTCGTAGTAGCTCGTCCACCATGGCGCGAAGCTGCCGGTTCCCGGTGCGCCCATCCACCAGCGCGGGCGCATGAAACCGGGCACGCCGAAGAGCGCGAGATGCCAGGCCAGTTCGCTTTGATGCAGTTGCGTGCAAGACTGCGGCGCGGCGAGGCCTTCGATCGACAGCTCGCGCCAGAAGGCATCGAGCGCTTCGACCGCGTGGCCGGGGTGGCTTGCGGCGATTGCGCCGTTGAACGCGCCAATCGACACGGCCGAGACGATGTCGGGCCGCACGCCATGCGCCTCCAGCTCGGCGATCGCCCCGCACTCGAACGCCCCGAGCGCACCGCCGCCTTGCAGGATGAGCACGGTCTGCGAAGGCAGCGCACCGAGGCGCGAGCCCGCCTGCGCCAGCGCCGCACCACTGCTCGCGAGATTGCGCCGGTGCCGGATCATCTCTTCGGCCGCGACGGCTTCGTCGGCCGGCGCTTCGATCGAGAACATCGCCCGCAGCACGTTGTGCTTCATGAAGAGCAGCGAGTACGGCCGCTGCGGAAACTCGCCGCGCTCGACGACCTCCTGGGCATCGGACGGATCGCCGAGAAAGTTGTAGGGCACGTCGAAGACGTCCCCATAGAAGATCGAGACATCGCGGTACGGCATGCGTGCGCCGAGCATGTTGCGCGCGGCGAGGCGTCCCTGTCGCACCGCATTGTCCCAGTGCTCGACGCGGTGGCGCGCGCCCAGCAGCGAGTCAGGGAAATTCGCGACGTCGCCGGCTGCATGGATGTCCGGGTCGGAGGTTTGCAGACACTCGTCGACGAGCACGCCATCGGCCAGCTCCACGCCGCTGCCCGCAAGCCATGCGCAGTTCGGTTCCACGCCGGTCGCCACGACAGCGAGATCGCAGGCGAGCGCACGGCCATCGCTCAGCACCGCGCCCGCGAGCGCATGGTGTCCCGTGAAACGCTCGATCGTGAGGCCGGTCAGCACCTCGACGCCATGCTGCACGCAGAGCTTCATGAAGTGCGCCGAAAGCAAGGCCGAATGCAACTGTGGCAGCAACTGGTCACTGCGTTCGACGAGCGTCACGGCGAGCCCCAGCTCGCGCAACACCGCCGCTACCTCCACGCCGACAAAACCCGCGCCGATCACGAGCGCGCGGCGCCGGCTCGCCGTCTCGGTTCGCAAGGCGACGGCCTCGCCGATATCGTGCAGACGGTGCACGCCCGTCAGCGTGGCGCCTGGGATATCGAGCCTGTGCGGCGACGCACCTGTCGCGATCAGCAGCTTGCCGTAGCCCACCTCGCTGCCGTCTTCGAGCTGCACGACATGCGCGCAGCAATCGAGCGCCGCAGCCTTCGCGTGCAACAGCAGCGCGATGTCGTGCTTCTCGTAGAAGTCCGCCGGGTGGATCGTAACCCGCGCCGCGCCGACCTTGCCCTTGAGGAAGCCCTTCGTGAGCGGCGGCCGCCGGTACGGCAGGACGGGCTCGCCGCAGAGGATCGCGATGCTCGCGCCGGGCGCTTCGTGGCGCAGCGTGCGCGCCGCGCACACGCTCGCAATGCCGCCGCCCACCAGCACATAGTCGAAGCGCCGCTCGCGCATGCCCGGCTCCGCCCCCGCGTTCATCGGGACGCCGTTGCGTGCTCGCGCGCGGCGAGTGCATCCTTGATCGCCAGCACGAAGCGGGCAACCTTCTCGACCGCCGCATCGGTGCGCATGTCGCGCGCGGAGATCGCACAGGTTGCAATCGGCGCGCGCCGCGCGAGCTGTTCCATCTGCGCGAACGCGTCTTCGCTTCCGCGTCCGCCCATCGTGCAAAAGAACGCCACGGTGCGCATCTCGTGCCAGTGCAGCGAGAGCCACGTCGAAACCGGCGTCGACGCGCGCGCCGCCCACACGGGCGTGCCGATCAGGACGACGTCGTAATCGGCGAGCGCATGCGTCATCGGCTGCAAGTGCGCGGGGCGCTTGCGGCCCACGTCGAGAATCGAAAGCAGGAAGCCCAGCGGCCCCGCGCGCCGCCGGATTTCGACCTCGCGCAGCCGTTCGTAATCCCCTTCGAGTTCGGCGGCAAGGCGCCCGGCAAACTCCGCCGTCGTCTCGCTGCGCGAATAGCAGACCACGAGAATTCGTGATGGCGCTTTCAAGGCAATCTCCCCCAAGGTTTCGCCGCCGCGCGAACGATGCCGCGCGCCGTGCTAGGTGCGGCGCTTCTCTTCGATATGTGGCTGGCGAGCGGAAACGAGACGCAGCTCCTCGAGCAGATTCGCGGCCGCATGCAGCAGATCGTCGAGCGAGACGATGCCGATCAGTCCGCCGTCGTCGCCGACCACGGGCAGCCGGCGCACGCCGTGCAGGCGCATGCGCTTGGCGAGCAGCCAGACATCGTCGGCGCCATTGGCGACGAGCGCCGGCGTCGACATCACATCGCCGGCGTACAGCTTGCCGGCCGCCGCGTCCGGGCTCACCACGGCCAGCACGATGTCGCGATCGGTCAGCACGCCGAGCGGCACGCGCACGCCTTCGTCGTCTCGCACCACCACGAGGTCTCCGGCATGCAGCGCACGCATTCTCGCCGCCGCTTCGACGATGGAGGTTTGCGGGTCGCAGGTGGCGACTTCACGTGTGCAAAGCGTAGCGGCGTTCATTTGATCACCCTCCATTCGGCGAGTAGTTGTTCGCACGCGCCCGCCTGCTGTGCATCTTCGCAAACGAGCGCGAACGGGACGCCCGCCTGCGCGGCGGGCAACGGAAGGAAGTCGGGCGTCAGCGAGCCGGCGTAGCGATGGAGGAGCAGAACCGCTGCGCAGACGATGGCCGACGCCGTCACGATGCCGAACGCCACGCGTTCGAAGCGGCGAAAGAAGCGATACATGGCAATGCTCCCGGTGTCATTCGACGCGCAGAAGATTGACGATCGTGTGCACGCCCGGCGTCGATTTCGCCGCGCCATAGACGAGCTGACGCTCGGCGTACGAGGCGACGTTGCCGGACAGGGTGACCGTGTCACCGTCGATCTTGATCTCGATGTGTTTCGCTTCGCGCTCGCCGTGGCGGCCAATGGCGGCGCGAATGCCGCGTGCAATGTCTTCGGCCGAGGTGGCGCCGCGAATGCGGATCCGGTTGTTCACGCCCGTCACGCCGAGCAAATGCGAAATCGCTTGCTGTGCGGCATGGCTTTGATAACCCCAGTCGCACTCGCCGAGCAACGTGACGCAACCTTTCTCGACTTCTACCTGGACGTCCTGATTATTGACGCCCACCGTCCATTCGAGGATCGCGCGCACCGTGTTCGCGATGTCCTCGTCACGGCGCGCTTCGTGCTGCGGAACACTGACCTCCATCTCCACGGCGATGCCGCGCACGCCCGCCACCCGGGCGGTCGCGCGTTGCGCGGCGAGCTTCGCCGCGTAGCTCGCCGGATGGCCCGACAGCGTCACCACGCCGTTGGACACCTCGACGCCGATACTCGCCGGCAGGATCGACCGGTCGCATGCAAGCTCGGCCTCTACGTCGCGCTTCAATTCCAGATCGGATTTCATTGCCGTCCACTCCTCATGTCGTTCCGGCGCAGCTTCGTTTCACCGGGGATTCACACCGTCGGTACCGAAGCGAAATGTCCGCGAACAAATTGCCGCACCTGCGCGAGGTTGGCGGAGGCGGTATCCACAGGCATTGCCGGGCCGACTTCGTCGAAATGCAGATGCCCGATCACATCGAAGCCCGATGCGCGGAACACGTGCGTATCCTGCAGTAGCTGCATGGCCTGCCACCGGCCGTCTGCCACGAACGAGGCCAACGGGGCGGCCGAAATGGTCACCACCACGGCGCGGCGCCCGGACAGCAAGCCGTGCACGCCGTCCGGCTGGGTCTCGTAGGCGAAGCCGCGGCTGAACACGCGGTCGATGTAGCCCTTCATCATCGCGGGCATCGCCATCCACCAGAGCGGGTAGATGACCGTGACGACATCGGCCGCGAGCACGTCTTTCTGCGCGATCACGACGTCGGCCATGCGCACGTGCACGTCGCTTCCCTCGGTCAATTCCTCGGCGGACAGCACGGGATCGAACCCCATGCGGTAGAGATCGTGAAGACGGACGTCATGACCGATGCGGACCAGCTCGCCCAGGTAGGCGCGCGTCACGCTCATGGTGAAGCTGTCTTCCACCGGATGCGCGACCACGATGAGGTGTTTCTGCATGGCGGTGGCTCCTTTCAAAAACCGCTGCACAGGGCCATCGTGCGCGCGTTCCCCGCCATCCGATTGACACACGTCAATCAGGACGATCAATCCCTCGTACGCTGCGCGGCCTCGCGTCCCGTGGTCAGCTCGACGATTTCCGAGGTGATCTCGTCCTGGCGCATCGCGCGATACTGTTGAGAAAGCGTGTCGAGCCGCTGTCGCACGTTGGTGCGCGCGGCAAGCATGGCGCGCACGCGGGCCTCGTTTTCGGCGGCGAACGCAAGCATGAGCGCCTCGCATAGCTCGAACGACACATAGAGCCCGACGAGCCCGCTCAGCAGACGCGCGGGCGCGACGTTGACGAGCGGTGGCAGGGCGCGCGGCGTCACCTCGAAGCGCGCGAAATCGAACGGAATGAGCGTGCGCTGCACGATGCGCAGCCGCGACTCGCCCGGCAGCGCGTGCGTGAGCGTGACGCGTGTCGCGCGCTCGCCGTCTGCGAGCCTCGCGTAGAGCGCATCGGAAACACGCGCCGCGAGATGCGGGACGGCGGCAGGGTGCGCCGCCATCGGTACGGACCATGCCTCGCCCATGCCGCGCTCGGCGCATGCGCTCGCGAGCCGGGTGCCGACCAGCAGCCAGTGGCGCGGGGAGGCGAGCGGGCGGCGCAGCGCCTCGTCGGCAATCCGGTCGTTGAGGCCCCCGACGAAGCCCTGCTCCGCACCGATGACGATGCAAACCTCGGCGCCTTCGTCCGCATGCGTCGCGCTCGTCGATGCGCTCGAAGGATCGAACGCCAGGACATCGCCAATCGCGGCCCCGGCCGCCGCCGCGCAAGCGCGGATGCCGGCAAGCCGGGCGTGCGCGTCGCGCGCGCGCGCCGCCGCGATTGCGCGCATGGCCCCGACCACGGCTTCGAGTTGATGGGTCGCGCCGATCCGCGCTTCGATCTCGCCGAGCTTGCCGCTCATTGCGCCCCCTCTGAGGCGGTTCCGCCGCGCCCGATGCATTCGCGCACCCGTTCGCGCAACGCGGCAACGCTCGCCAATGATTCGCGATCCGAACTATTGCCGATCGTGTGCGCGCCGACTTGTGCGATCCGCTCGCGAATCTGCGCAACGGCATGCGCGGGCAACGCATCGAATTCGCCGTCGGCGAGCGCGCCAAGCAACGCGATTTGTTGTGCGACGCCAAGCAGGCTGAAGCGCGGCTGCGCGAGCAAGGCGCGAATGCGCTCGCCACGTGCGATCTGCGCGCTCACGCGCGCATCGGTGAGGCCGCCGAAGCGCGCGAATATCTCCAGCTCCAGGAACTGCGCGTATTCGATCCTCAGCCGCCCCGCCACCTGGCGCAGCGCCTGGGCCTGCGCCTTGCCGCCCACGCGGCTCACGCTCAAGCCCACGTTGACGGCGGGCCGCTGGTTCGCTGCGAACAGCGCGGCATCCATCACGAGCTGGCCGTCCGTGATCGAGATCAGGTTGGTCGGAATATAGGCCGCGAGATTGCCCGCCTCGGTCTGCGCAATCGGCAGTGCGGTGAGCGAGCCGCCGCCCAGTTCCGCGCTCAGCCGCGCCGCGCGCTCCAGGAGCCGCGCGTGCAGATAGAAGATGTCGCCGGGGTACGCCTCGCGGCCGGGCGGCTCGCCGGTGAGCAGCGCCAGCTCGCGATGCGTGGCCGCGTGCTTCGAAAGGTCGTCGATCACGACGAGGGCGTGCTGGCCGCGGTCGCGGAAATACTCGGCGACCGAGAAGCCCGCGAACGGTGCGACCCATTGCATCCCGGGCGTAGCCGACGACGGCGCCACCACGAACACGCAGCGCTGCGGCGCGCCGCGCGCCCGCACGGCGTCGATCACGCGCTGCGCCGCCGTGGCGCGCTGGCCCACCGAGACGTATACGCAGATCACATCGCTCGCGCGCTGGTTGACGATGGCGTCGACGGCGAGCGAGGTCTTGCCCGTCGCCCGGTCGCCGATGATGAGCTCGCGCTGGCCGCGCCCGATCGCGAATAGCGCGTCGACGACCAGCACGCCGGTTTCGAGCGGCTCGCTCACGGCGGCCCGCTCGACGATGGCGGGCGCTGAGCGCTCCACCGGCAGCCACGCCTCGGCGGCGGGCGGCTCGCCGCCGTCGAGCGGCCGGCCGAGCGGATCGATCACACGCCCGAGCAGCCCCTCGCCAACGGGCACCTGAAGCACGGCGCCGGTGCGCTCCACACGCTCGCCGGCTTCCACGCCCGCCGCGCCGTCCAGCAGCACGACGTGCGCGAAATCGGCGTCGAGCGTGCGCACGTAGCCGGTCGCGCCGCTCGCGAAGCGCACCGTTTCGTCGAGCGCGACATCGGCGAGACCCGAGATGCGGGCAACGCCGTCGGCGATGCGTTCCACGCTGCCGCTGGTCTGGGCCTCGGGCGCAAACTGCACGCGCGCGAGCGCGTCTTGCGCTCGCGAAAGCCAGTTCTGCGCCCCGGACTCAGCCGCGCACACCGCCGCGCTCCAGCAGCGTCTCGCGGATGACGTCGAGATCGTGACGCAGATGGTTGCGCACCGCCGCGTGCGCGCCCGTGAGTTCGAGCCCGGCGATCAGCGTGGGGTCGGCCTGCACCCGCAGCGTGACGTCGCGCCCGAGCGCCGCGCTGAACGCCGCCTCGCAGGCTTGCCGTTCGGCATCGCTCAGCTCGCGCGGCGCGGCCAGTGCGAGCGGCGAACCCTGCGCGCCGAATTCGTCGCGCGTCTCGGGCGGCAGCTTCGCCAACGCCTGCGCCGTGCCGCTGATGAAGCTCTGCACACGCACCTCGGGCGGCATCCGGTCGAGAAGGCGTCCTGCAATTTCGACCGCCAGTCTCACCGCATCGTCTTCGATGTCGCGCGAGCGCGCGGCGCGCTCGCGTTCGATCTCGCTTTCGGCTTGCACACGCAATTGCGCGGCTTCGGCCCGCGCCTGCATGAGCAGTGTCGCCTTATGTGCTTCGGCGCCTGCTTCGGCCGCCCGCAGCGCCGCGTCATGCGAGGCCGCGAGGCGCGCGGTTTCTTCGCGCGCGGCGTCGTGCTCGGCCTGCGCCGCGCGGCGGCTCGCTTCGGCGTCGGCAAGCAGCGCCTGCGCGGCTTTCTGGCGCGCCGCGACGATCTCCGCCACGGGCCGGAAGAGAAAGCGCGCGAGCAGCCACACCAGCACGAGGGCATTGACCGTCTGCAGCGCGAGCGTCGACCAGTCGATATGCATGGCGCGACCTTCGCTACTTGACGAACGGATTGGCGAACAGCAGCAGGAGCGCGATCACGAGGCAATAGATCGCCATCGTCTCGATCATCGCGAGGCCGACGAACAGCGTGCGCGAGACGGTGCCCGCCGAATCGGGCTGGCGCGCGATGGCGTCCATCGCGGCGGCGACCGCGCGGCCTTCCGCGAGCGCGGGTCCGATCGCGCCGAACGACACCGCGAGCGCGGCGGCCGCGATGCTGACGATTTCGATGAGATTCATGGCTTTTCCTGTGCGCGATGGCCGGTGCCCGAGCGCTCGCCGCCCGCCGCGGCGCCGACGAACACCATCGCCAGCACTGCGAAGATGTAGGCTTGCACCGCGCCCGTGAGCAGATCGAGCGCCATCAGCGGAATGGGCACGAGCAGCCCCGCGAGCGAAAGCACGATGCCGACCACGAACACGCCGCTCATCACGTTGCCGAAGAGGCGCACGACGAGCGAGAAGGTGCGTGTGAGCTGCTCGACGACGTTCAGGGGGATCATCACCCAGGTCGGTTCGGCGAAGGCCGCCAGGTAGCCGCGCATGCCGCGCGTGCGCAGGCCGTGAAAGACGGTCGCCGCGAGCACGATCAGCGCGAGCGCCGCGTCGGTTTCGATATGCGCGGTCGGCGGTTCGACGCCTGGCAACAGCGACGACCAGTTGGCCGCCAGCACGAACACGAAGAGCGTGCCGATCAGCGCGCGGTACGGGGCGGGGTCGCCTTCGATGGTGTCGCGAATCTGGGCGTCGAGCGTGGTGACGAACAGTTCGAGAACGGTCTGCGTCTTCGAGGGCACGAGCGCGAGCCGCCGCGTGAGCAGCACCGCGGCGACGCCCATGCAGGCCATGATGGCCCACGTGATGACGACCGGCGCCGTGATCGCGAGCGGACCGAGGTGCCAGAGCGGCGTGGTGGTGAGCGGCGAGGCTTTCATCGTGTCCGCACCGCCTGGCGCAGCACGGCATGGCGCGCGAGCAGGAGCCCCGCCATACCCGCGAGCAGCGCCGCCACGCCCGTGCGCGCGAGCGCGAAGAGGAGCAGCGCGGTCAGCATGCAGCGCACGGCCTGTGCGCCTAGCGCGACACCGATCCGGCCTGCCGCAAAGAAGCGCGCGTTCCAGCGCAGCGCCGCGAAATGCGCCGCGCCTGCCGCCGTGCCCGCGGCGAGCCCCTCTACGCACCTCAAAAGCGTCAAATGATCAGTCATCCTCATGGCTCCGTTCCTGCCGGCGCATCCATTTCCACGCGAACCAGAGGCCCGCGGCCGCGCCGAGCATGAGCATCGGCGCCGAGAAGAACACACGCGTGCCGAACAGCCGGTCGAGCATGTGGCCGATCGCGAGCCCCGCCAGCGTGGGCAGCACGATGGTCCAGCCGAGAATGCCCATCTGTCCGAGCCGGCTGCCGAGCGAAGGCTCGGGTTGCGCGCGGCCACGCGCCTCGCGCTGCGCGGCATCGCGCGCGGCGCGCGCCATGTGGTTGGACTCTCGCGACGGATCGCTCATCGATCTCGCTCCCGGGCCGCCGCCATCGCCTGCCCGTCCGGCATGAGCGGGCCGCGCAGATGGCGCAGCATCTGCCGCACCGCCTGGGCGTGCAGCCGCACGCTCTCCACGCGCACGCGCCGCTCGGCGTCGAGTTGCGCGGCGCGTACGCTGGCGACTTCGCGCTCCAGCCGCTCGAGCGAATCGCCGACGATCGCCTCGCGGCACGCGAGCGCCACCGTGCGTCCCGCCGATACCGTCATGACACCGCCGTCCACCGCGCAATACCGGCGCGTCCCGTCCGCCGCGAGCCAACGCACCACCGAAGGCACGAGCATCGTGATGAAGTCCGCATGCCCCGGCCGGATGCCGAACGAACCGCTCTCGTCCTCGGCGCGCACCGATCCGGCGGCCTCATGGTTCACCACGATGTCGAGCGGCGTGGCGATCGTCAGATCGAGCAGCGTGGCGTCCATTTGCGCCCCCTATGCGAGTGCGGCCGGCGTGGCCGCCGTTGCCGAAGCACACTCCTTCTCGCGTGCCTCGTCGAGCGTGCCGACCATGAAGAGCGAGCGCTCCTGCCAGCCATCGCATTCGCCGGCGAGTATCGCCTTGCAGCCCGCCAGCGTATCGGCGATCGCGACCGAGCGGCCCGCTTGTCCCGAGAACGCCTCGGTCACCGCGAACGGCTGCGTGAGAAAGCGCTGCAGGCGGCGCGCGCGATGCACGAGCAGCCGGTCCTCGGCGCCCAGTTCCTCGACGCCGAGCAGCGCGATCACGTCCTGCAACTCGCGGTGGTGCTCGATGAGCCGCCGCACCTCGATCGCGACCGCCGCGTGCTCTGCTCCCACAACCAGCGGATCGAGCAGCACCGAAGACGAAGCGATCGGGTCGATGGCCGGATACATGCCCTCGGCGGCCATGGCGCGCGAGAGCACGACCATGCTGTCCACGTGCGCCGCGATGGTCGTCACGGCGGGATCGGTGAAGTCGTCGGCGGGCACGTAGACAGCCTCGACGGCCGTCACCGCCGCTTCCCCCACCGAGACGATGCGCTCCTGCAACGCGGCCACCTCGCTCGCGAGCGTCGGCTGGTAACCGACCCGCGAGGGCATGCGGCCGAGCGACGCAGATACCTCCGCGCCCGCCTGCACGAAGCGAAAAACGTTGTCGATCATCAGCAGCACGTTCTGGTGCTTCTCGTCGCGAAAGTGCTCGGCGATGGTGAGCGCCGTGAGCGGCACGCGCCAGCGCGCGCCCGGCGGCTCGTTCATCTGCCCGTACACCAGAACCGTGCGTGCGAGCACATCCGAGCCGCGCATCTCCGAGAGCATTTCGTGGCCCTCGCGCGACCGCTCGCCCACGCCCGCGAACACCGAGATGCCCTGATAGCGCGCCACCATCGCGTGAATCAGCTCCATCAGGAGCACGGTCTTGCCGACGCCCGCGCCGCCGAACATCGCCGCCTTGCCGCCCTGCGCGATCGGCGCGAGCAGATCGATCACCTTGAGGCCGGTGGTGAAGATCTCGGTCGAACTACGCAGCGCCGCGAGCGGCGGCGGCGCGCGGTGGATCGGCCGGCGCGGGGCGCCGGCGTCGAGCGGCGCGCCGCCGTCATGCGCCGTGCCGCTCACGTCGAGCAGACGGCCGAGCACCGCGTCGCCCACCGGAACCTCCAGCGGACCGCCTTGCGCCTCCACGCGGGCGCCGCGCCGCAATCCCGCCGTCGACTGCAAGGCGAGCGCGCGCACCGCCGTGGGCCCGAGATGCGCCTCGACCTCCGCGGTGAGACGCGAGCCGTCGTCGCGAACGATCGACAGCGCGTCTTCGACGGGCGGCAGTGGCCCGCTCTCGAACACGACGTCCAGCACCGCGCCGCGCAACGCGCTCACGCGCCCGACTGCACGCGGCGCGCGAACCGCGGCGGACGCAGACATGTCGTTCGAAGCGTGGCTCATGGGCACGGTGAGTCTGCGCGGCGTCACGCCAGCACGAGTTCGTCGATGACCGCGCTCACGCCAGGCTGCGTCCATGCGGCGCCGCGCGCGACGGCGCGCTCGGCTTCCGAAGCGACCGTGCCCTTCAGCGTGACCACGCCGTCGCTCATTTCGACATGGATGTGGCTGACCTCGTCTTCGGCGTGGCGCTGGAGCGACTTGCGGATGCGCTCGCTGATCTTGCGCGGATCCATGCGCCGGCTCGCCTCCACGCGGCTCGTGATGCCCGTGACGCCGCGCAGGCGCACGAGCGAGTGAATCGCCAGTTCGCGCTGCCATTCCCATTCGACGGCCCCGCGCAGGAAAAGGTGGCCGTTCACCACTTCGACTTCCACCGCGCGTTGCGGCACGCCTGCCGTCCAGTGCAGGATCGCGCGCGCCATGTCAGCGAGCGCTTCGTCACTGGGCGGGTTGGTGGCCGGCAGTTCGACCTGCAACCGCACGACGACCGAACGCGCGCCGCTCACCCGCTGTGCAGCGCGTTCCGCGATATGCGTCTGTGCAAGCGCAGGCACCCGTCCCCAGAGGCTCACGACGCCGTTCGCCACTTCGACCCGGATGTGCGATGCGTCCAGCGCGGCGTCGAACGCCAGTTCGTCCTGGACGTCCTGCTTCAGTTGCGTATCGGCTTTCATCGCATGCTCCGGGCGCGCGTCTTCATGACTCGAATCGGATTCCTAACTGGTTGAGATCGGCACGCTGCGGCTGCGAGCCGGTGCATCCGGACACGCATCGGGCATGCCGGCATCCGCATCGAGCGCGGGCTCGCTGGCCGCGACGCGCCGCTTGACGGCGACGAAGCTGTCGGGACTCACCGAGATCGAGTCGATGCCGCACTCGACGAGGAAAGCCGCGAACTCGGGGTGGTGCGCGGGCGCCTCGCCGCACAAGCCGACCTTGGCCCCGGCGCGATGCGCCTCGGCGATGACCCGGCGCACCATCCATTTGACGGCTTCGCTCTGCTCGTCGAACAGGCCGGCGAGCTGCGCCGAGTCGCGGTCCACGCCCAGCGTGAGCTGCGTGAGATCGTTGCTGCCGATCGAAAACCCGTCGAAGCGCTGTGCGAACTCGCGCGCAAGCACCACGTTGGAGGGAATCTCGCACATCACATAGATTTCCAGACCATGGCGCCCGCGTTCGAGGCCGTTCTCGCGCATGACCGCGAGCACGCGGTCGGCCTCCTCCGGCGTGCGGCAGAACGGAATCATGACGACGACATTGGTGAAGCCCATTTCATCGCGCAGGCGCCGGATCGCACGGCATTCGAGCGCGAAGCCTTCGCGGTAGAGCGGCGAGTAATAGCGCGACGCGCCGCGAAAGCCGAGCATCGGGTTGGCTTCCTTCGGCTCGAACTTTGCGCCGCCCACGAGGTTCGCGTATTCGTTGGTCTTGAAGTCGCTCATGCGCACGATTACGGGACGGGGATACTGCGCGGCCGCGATACGCCCGAGCGCGCGAGAGAGATGCTCGACGAAGTACTCGGTGCGGTCGTCGTAACCCACGGTCAGATCGCGGATGGTGCGCTTCGCCTCCCCGTCCTTCAGCTCGTCGAAATGGACGAGCGCCATCGGGTGAACGCGGATCTGGTTGCTGATCACGAACTCCATTCTCGCCAGCCCTACTCCATCGGCCGGAATGCGCCACCAGCGAAACGCCGCCGCCGGATTCGCGAGATTGAGCATGATGCCCGTGCGCGTGTGCGGCATGTTCGAAAAGTCGATCTCTTCAGCGTGAAACTCGGCAATGCCCTCGTACACCATGCCTTCCTCGCCCTGCGCGCAACTGACCGTGACCGCCTGGCGGTTACGCAGCACGCGCGTGGCGTTGCCCGTTCCGACGATCGCCGGCAGGCCGAGTTCGCGGCTCACGATCGCCGCGTGCGAGGTGCGGCCGCCGTGATCGGTGACGATCGCGGAAGCGCGCCGCATGATCGGCACCCAGTCCGGGTCGGTGGTCTGCGCGACCAGCACCGCGCCGTCCACGAAGCGCGCCATGTCGCGGGGCTGCTCGATCACGCAGACCTGACCCGCGCCGATCGCCTCCCCGACACTCACGCCCGAGAGCAGCTTCGGCCCCGTCTTGCCGATGCGCCAGGTCTTCAGCGCGCCGGCGTCGCGGCGCGACTGCACGGTTTCCGGTCGCGCCTGAACGATGAACAGTTCACCCGTGGCGCCGTCCTTCGCCCACTCCATGTCCATCGGGCAGCCGTAGTGCGCTTCGATGAGACACGCCCAGCGCGACAGATGCAGGATCTCGTCATCGCGCAGCACCCAGGCCATGCGTTCGGCGCGCGAGGTCCGCACGTTCTTCGTCGGCTGTGTCCGGCTGCGCGTGCGGATCATCTTGACCGCCTTCGCGCCGCGCGTCTTGCTGACGATGGGCGTGAGCGACGCCTCCTTCAGCAACGGCTTGAAGACTTCGTACTCGTCGGGGTCGACGGCGCCCTGCACCACGTTCTCCCCCAGGCCCCATGCCGCGTTGATCAGCACGATACGGTCGAACCCGGTTTCGGTATCGATCGAAAACATCACGCCAGCACCGCCCAGATCAGCGCGCACCATCTGCTGCACGCCCACCGACACGGCGACCTTGAGCGTGTCGAAACCCTTGGCCTGGCGGTAGCTGATTGCGCGGTCGGTATAGAGCGATGCGTAGCAACGCCTGCACGCGTCGAGCACGGCGGCGGCGCCGCTGATGTTCAGAAACGTTTCGAACTGCCCCGCGAAACTCGCCTCGGGCAGGTCTTCGGCCGTTGCGCTCGAACGCACGGCCACGCTCAGCGTCTCGTTGCCGGTCTGCCGGCAAAGGTCCGCGTAGGCGCTGCGGATGCCATCGGCGATGGCGGCAGGCCATTCGCCGCGCAAGATCGCTGAACGGATCAGTGCGCCCGTTTGCTCGAGCGTGCTGCGTTGGGCCGCGAGATCGTCCAGCGCGGCGGCGATCGGCGCGTCGAGGCCGTTCGCTTCGATGAAGTCGCGATACGCCTGCGCCGTGGTGGCGAAGCCGGGCGGCACCTTGACGCCGTGGGGCGCGAGGTTGGCGATCAGTTCGCCGAGCGACGCGTTCTTGCCGCCCACGCGCGCGAGATCGGCGCGCGTGACCTGCGCGAGCGAGACGACGGCCGAGGAAGCGTTTTCCATGGAATGCTCCGCTCATGAAGTGCGTTCAATGATTCCGGCTGGCCGCACTCAGGCGGGCTCGCCACGCACGAGCAGCACCGGACAATCCGCGTTGCGCACGAATTCCTCCGCCACGCTGCCAATGATGGCCCGCCTCACGCCGCGCCGGCCATGCGTGCCGAGCACGACGAGTTGCGCACCGAAGCGCGATGCGCAGCCTTGCAGACAGTGCGCAACGCTTTGGGTGATGCCTGCCACTTCGAGCAGTTCCGTCTCGCACTTCACGCCCGCGGCCTGCGCTTCGGAGCGCGCCGCCTTCAGGCGTTCCTTGGCCTCTTCGCGATACGACGCGAGCAAATCCGCGGGAACGTAGGTGAGCCCCATGCCGAACGGCGCCACGACGTCGATTACATGCGCAACACAGAGCTGGCCGCCCGTCAGCCGCGCAATGCGCAACGCCTCGGCGAGCGCCAGTTTCGAGGTCTCGCTCCCATCGAACGCAATCAGAATCTTCTCGTACATGCCCTGCCTCCTGACTCGCGGGCCATCCCGCGCCGCATTGCCCTGCCTGACGCACATCATCCGATCGGATGGCGTCTTCCCATTGACTTGCATCAAATGAAAACCGGCTTGACTTGCATCAGACGCAGCGCCGCGGGGAGCGGGATGCTCTTGCCGTGGCATTACCGGCCGCTCAAGCAAGGAGAGATCCATGAAAACCGCCTGCCGCCTTACGCTGATCGCCGTTCTGATCGCGGCAACGAGTCTCGACGCCAGCGTAGGTTCGGCGCAGACCGTCGCGACGCCAACGGAGAACGCCGCGACGCGGACCGTCCGTAACGGTGTCGCCTACATCACCGGCGGCGTGGGCAGCGACGAAGTCGCGGCGATGCGCAGCGTCGCCAGCCAGTACAGCCTGCGCATGACTTTCCTCACCCAGGGAGGCCAGTTCCTTTCTGACGTGGCTGTCGAGATCGTCGGGCCCTCCGGCGCTTCGGTCCTCAATACGAGCACGCTCGGACCGTTCCTTTACGTCTCCTTGCCCATGGGCAGGTACCAGGTCGCGGCGTATGCGGCGGGAACGAAGCAGACCCGCGTCGTGCACGTGAATGCGCGTCAAGGCACGAACGTCGAGTTCGTTTTCCCCGCGGCCGCGCATCAAGCCATGCCTTTGCGCGCCACCTCGCGATAGCGCCGCCAGCTACGCATGCCAAACGGCGCACGTTTCACGCGGCGACCGCCGCATCACTCCACGATCAGATCGTCCACCACGGCGCGCACGCCCGGTGCCGCCCACGCCGCGCCTCGCGCCACGGAGCGTTCCGCAACGGAGTGGACCTTGCCCGAGAGCCGGACCGTCCCCTCGTTCACGGTGACCTGAATATGCCGGGCCTCGCGGTCCGCATGTCGCCGCATGGCTTCGAGAATGTCCTTGCTGATCTTTTCCGGCGCCATCGTATTGCGGATGTCGATGTGATCCGTCACGTCCGCGACGCCGCGCAACTGCGCAATGGCGCGCACGGCGGTTTGACTCTGCCACGGCCATTCGACCGTGCCCCTGAGCACCACGTGGCCGTGCTCGACCTGCACCTGCACCGCGTCCTCGCTCAGCCCGGCTGTCCAGCGCAAAACGGAACGCGCGATGTGCGCGATGTCCTCGTCGGTGCGAACGTCCTCGCCGGGCAGGCGCACCTCCAGCTCGACCACCAGTGCGCGCACGCCGCCCACGCGGCGCGTGGCCTGTTCGGCGGCCATCTTCTCGGCAAGGCTCGCGAGATGTCCCGCAAGCGTCACCACGCCGTCTCTCACCTCGACGCCAATTCGCGAAGCGGTCACCGCCGGTTCCCACTCCAGTTCGGCTTCCACATCGTGCTTGAGCTGCAAATCGGTCTTCATCGTCGTCTCCGTCGAATCGGTCCCTGGTGGACCATCGAGACGAGCCTGGCACGGGCTGCATCGCGCCGGCTGATCTGCATCAACTACGCGGCGTCGGGCTCCGTTCCGTCCCGCAGTGCTCGCATCTGCTCGCATCGCAATTCGACATCAGCCGTTTTCCTTCACGGTGTCGGAGTTTTCCGACATGCAAAGCAGAGATCGGACATCAATCTCAGCCGGGGCTGATTGTTACCGCGTGCGTCAAAACCAATACTTCAGGCGTGGCGAAAGCGAAGGTGTCAGATGTTCAGCGGCGAGCAAATGCATATCCGGGACGCTGTCCCGGCCAGGTCAGGAGCCGCTGCTGGTTCTGGAGCGAGTCATGAGCCAGCACGCACAAGCCGGTAGTGCAGATGTCGTGTGTACACGCGATGTGTCAGTCGGCGCCCACCTCGCCACGCAGCGGCCCGGTTATCGGCATCACGGCATCTACGTCGGGAACGGCCGCGTCATTCACTACGCCGGCCTTTCGCGCGGCCTTGGCAGCGGCCCGGTCGAGGTCGTCTCCATCGAGCTTTTTGCTGCGGGCTTCGGCTTCGAGGTCGTTCAGCACCCGCACGCGCGGTACGCGGGACTCGAGGTCGCTCGCCGCGCGGCATCGCGGCTCGGCGAGAAAAACTACCGGTTGCTCACCAACAATTGCGAACATCTCTGCCTGTGGTGCGTGCTTGGACACGGGAAAAGCGAACAGGTGGATGCCTGCATGCGCAATCCTGCTCTCGCCGCACGAGTGCTGCTTACGTTGATGGTTTGCAAGCTGATGCGTGACGGTTTGCTGGCGTCTTTCGGCAAGACGATGAACATCCCGGTCCCGGTCCTGGGCTGCTGATGCCGCCGCCGACCGCGCCATGGTGAATGAGATGCATCAAACGCGACTGTCCGGAAATTTCCCTCTGGCTCGCGCGATGGCACCGCCACAAGACGGTGCTCGACGGGCTGGTCCCATGCAAGCTGGCAGCGCAGTCGAGTCTCCGCACACTGTTCCGGATGCGCTCGAACAACGATAGTCCGGAAAGCTCGGTCTATCGCCGATATCTGGCCTATCGAGCCATGACTGTCACGACTACATGCAGGATGAACGATGGACCAAAGCACGGATGCCCTTCGCGGTCCTCGATTCGCCAGATTGAGGCAACCGTGCAGTTTTCATTTGGCGCAGCGAAGTCGACCGACAGACGTATGGGTTGCCCCGGTTGCGTGTCGGGAATTGCAATTTCCCTGTGCAGACTCGACAGGTGCGCATCCAGAACGACCTCTAGCCCGGTATTGTTTCGGGTCCGCCGCGCCATCACGTACTCACCATCGACACGCACGAGGCGACGACCCAGCCACGGGCGTGTACCGAGGTTCTGTATCTCCCATACCTTTTGAAACACCTCTCCCGGCAGGACTACCGTTTGATCTGGCGTCGTGACATCGGCATTGAAGACGGCAACATCTTCCGGGTCGTGAAGGCCTACCGCCCTGTTCGTAGGCGCCACGGGTGCTCCCGTTGCTGGCGCTCCACTGAGATCAGCGTAGTAGCGGAACAGCAGCAATGGCGATACCTGTATCGCCCTGGCCAGTTTCACCAACGTCCGTACTGAGGGGTCTTGAGCGATTCCGCCTGAAAGCCCGTACAGATACGTTCTCGACAAACCCGCCTCCCTGGCAATCGCCGTCATCGATTTACCAAGTTCGCGGCCACGACGTGCGATCAACGCTCGCAGCGTCTCTTTCCTCACTTGCATTCGCTTTCCCCATCGGCCTGCAGGTGGCTACGCGATCGTACACCAGGAAGGACAGTTTGATCGTCGCTACAAACCGCAAAGTCCCGAGAATACGGCTAATGGCGACCACCACGGCCAGGGGCGTCAATCACAGAGCATGCTCGCTCGTTAGATGGGTGAGCAACAAAATTACTGAGAGCACGGTTGGCCGCAATGCAAACCAACGTGAACTGGAGACAGTGATGTCCGATATTCAAAGCTGCGCTGAAGCAATTGCCCGAACGGGATCTGGAATCATCCCGATGACCATGGCGATGATGGAGAGTTACGCATCGCTGATCGACGGCTTCCCAGCGATACCCGAAGAAACGAAGCGGAGTTATCGCTTCGATGACGAGACCGACGGATTTCTCCCATTCGGATCGGAATATGCTCATGCCGACACGAAGCCTGTGCGGTTGCTTGAAAACGAACTCGCCGTTCTATCCGGCTCACTACTCACTCAACTGTCCGATTGCGCGATTCCTGCGACCTACCACGCAGTCCTGAATCCCGGTCGGCCCCGCCAGCGCAGCTCGCTCATTTACTTCGCGAACCCAGATGGAGCAGAAGAGCTCATCGGATTTTGCAGGAAAAAGCGTGTCGACCTGTCCAGGTCGATGAATGTTCACCACACCCGATTCGGCAACCGGCCCATCGCTCCTCGAACATATCCGGCACTACCGGGCGTGCAATGATCACTCCCGTTACGCCGCAGTTCTTCGACGGGTTCTTGTTGGGGATAGTACTGTTTTCCGCCCCTGGCCCAAAAGATGCCCTGGTCCTACGCCAAGGGGCCAGTGGCGGCTCTCTATGGGGTGTAGTCGCCATCTGCGTTATCGCCGATGCCGTACTCATCGCAATCGGCGCGGCCGGCGTCGGGGTTCTGCTCGACAGCCACCCTCGGGTCGTATCAGCGATGCTGCTCGCCGGGGCCGCATACCTGGTCTGGTTTGGCGGACAGCGCATGCTGGCCTGCATCAGAAACACGTCCACGCCCAACGGAGTTGACGGCGCTCCCAATATCCACCGAAGCCTGTTGAATACCACGCTCATGCTCAGTTTTGCCAACCCCTACGCATGGTTGGATACCATCGTCCTCATTGGCTCGACAGGAGCGGCAACGCCAGTCGCAGCGCGCCCATCCTTTTTCATCGGCACGATGTCGGCATCATGTATCTGGTTCATGATCCTCGCCACGGGTGCCCGGAAACTCACAGGCGTCTTCAAATATCCGAAGGTCTGGCGCTGGCTCGACGCCGCTATCGCGCTATTGATGGCATACCTCACAGCAGGGTTGCTGCGGGATGCGATACGGTCGTTTTAGAGTCAAGGCAAAGGTATTGGCCAAGCCATATTCGGTGTCGTACTGGATGAAGCCCTGGGCACCGTTACCGCCCTCGCGGCGCTGCGCAGCCGGAAGGCGCGTCGGGCACATCAGGCCGGAAAGCCATCGGCCGCGTTCGGCGACTTCTGGTGACTGTCCGGCGCGAAGGCAATGCCATCCTGCCGGCACATGCGGCGCACCGCGCGCCGCGCGGTAATCAGGCCCGACGGCAAACCTCCGCCGGGCATGACCCACTGGCCGACCATCAGGAATCGCTGCAAGCCCGGCAGCGTGAGCGGCAACGGCCTTAAGCCCGTCTGAGGCGTGAGCAACCACCCTTCCATGCTGCCGTGCCAATTGCGTGTGCAGCGAACCACGGTGGCGGGCGTCGCAACATCGACCACTTCTATCGCATCGCCCACGCCGGGTATGCACGCGTTGAATATCCCGATCACGCCGTTCGCCACGCGTTGCTTTTCCGCTTCGTATTCCTGCGGATCGCGTTCGCTCAAATGCGACCAGTACTCCACATTGCGCGTCGGCAGCGTGCACGTTACGGCGGTTTTGCCAGGAGGCGCGAACGTCGGATCGTAGTTGAACAACCGGAAGGCAATCTGATTCAGCGCCGTTTGCGGATCGACCGTGAACGGCTTTTCGAGCAGACGGGTCATGTATCCGCACTGCTGCGAAAAAACGCGCGCCACGCCAAGGCTCACCTGCAGGAACGAGGGGAAAGGCTTGTACGTGCGATAGACGTGCGCCATGCGCTCGCCGACATACCGCCCGTCGAGCAGATCGTAAATGGTCGTGTGTCCGTCGGCGGCCGAGACGACCCAATCGGCTTCGATGCGCTCGCCGTCGCCGAGTTGCACGCCCACTGTCCTGTCGTTTTCCACGAGAACGCGCTCGACGCTCGCGCCTGTGCGCAACACGCCGCCAAGGTGCTGCAGGTTCTGCGCAATCGCGCCGATCACCGCCTGCGAGCCGCCAATCGGATAGCCCGCGTTGCGGTTGCTGACCCACGCGAGCGCGAAGACGAGCGCGAGCACTGCGAGCTGCGCATTTTCTCCTTCGCCAAAGAAGCCTCGCAGCAACGGGTCGTTGAAACGCTTGCCATAAGCTTCGGAGGTGATATGCGAGAGGTTTTGCAGAAGCGGCATGTGGGGAAGCAATTGCAGCCCTGTCCTGATGCGCTCTCGCCAGGCACTGCTCAACGATGGCAGCGGACATTGACTCAGGCTGCGCACGGCATGCACGAACTGCCGGATCTGCGCATCGTCCTGCGGCGCGTGCCGTAACAGCTCCGCTTCGAGCCTTTCGAGATCAGGGTAGATAGAGAGTCGCGCGCCGTGTTCGCCTTCTACGCGCATCCATTCTTCCGGATAGACGAATTGCAGGCGGTCGATGTCGAACACTTCGCGCCATAACGCGTGCATGGGGTCGCGCGGATTCGAGCCCAGCAGCCAGTGCAGACAAGCCTCGAAGGTATAGGCGCCGCGCCGCCAGCTGGTGGCGAGTCCGCCGGGACGTTCGTGCTGTTCGAGCACGGTGACGGCATACCCGCACTTGCGCGCATAGACCGCGGCGCACAGGCCGGCGATACCGGCGCCAACGATGATCACTTTGGGGGCGATGGGATTCATGTCTGTGACTCCGGCATGCAGGCCGCTGAATCAGGTACCAGGAACAGGCTGATCGTTAGCGTCGTTCCTCGTCTTTCGAAGGTTGCCGACGCGGCTGCGCCGGTTCGTCACCAGGCGGCGCCGGCTCCCGCGTACAGGCGTCCGGGGGCGTGGAATAAGGGATGTCGTCGCAGCAACACGCGTACACCGGAAACCCGTATGCGTTCGTACCGACGATGGTCGTTGGCCCGTGCAGCGGGCACACGGCAGGATCGCCTATCACGCTTGTCCTCCTGATTTCGCCGGCGTGCCGAGAGACGCTACTTGCCTTGCAGCAGATCCATGAATGGCGGGAAGGTAAGCATCAAGCTTAACGCCAGCAGGACCGACGAGACCAGAATGACCCATCCGAGCGCCACCGATTTCGTGCCCCACTGACGCGAGAGCGCGAACCACGATAGCAGCCACACGACGATGGCGCTCGTCGTGACGCCTGAAAGCGCGCCCGTCGGCTTGTAGAACGTGAAGAACCTGGCAGCCGCCGGAAATGCATCGCCGGCGAGCGCGAACAGGCCGACGGCAAAGCATCCAATGCCCGCCGCAAGAATCGCGGCGGCCGCCGGTCCATTGGCAATCGTCTCCGCGCTACCGGACTGTTCCGCGTGTTTTGCCCCGGCCGTCTTTTCAGGAGCGAGCGATTCGCGAACCAGTCCCGTGTCTGCGGTCGAGGGCGAGCTGTTGCGGGTCTCAGGGGCGTTCATCTTCACTCTCCCGTCATGAGGTGGATCGCGGTGCCGCCGCGCACGGGCGCGTATTTGTTCAGGAAGGCGCCGAACGCCCCCGCTACGCCTGTCGCGATGAAAGCAACGACCGTAAATGCAAGGACAGCGTGGCGGATCTGCCGCAGCCTGGCGAGAGCGGGACCGTATTTCCCGAATACATACGCCACCATCGTGATGGAGATCGGGGCGAGCCACGCCACATGCTCCTTCCATTCCATTCCGAGGCTGTGCCAGCCGGACGTGTCGCGACTCGACATCAGAAGGCTCTTTGGGTAGCTCGACAGGTCGGCCAGGCCTGCCGGCGGCACCGCCCGATACCACGGGTAAACAATGTATGCGCCCGAGAAGACAGCCGCCCAGGCGAGCACCACCATTGCGACCAGGTACACCATCAGCAGCCTGTGCTCCCTCGGCGACGGCACCGACGGGCCACCCGGCGCAGTCATGCGGTAAAGCTCGGCAATCGCGCCGGAAAACGCGAGCATGAAAAGCGCCCCGAAGCCCATGCCGTGCAGGACGGTCATCAGGTCGCGAAATGAAATTTCCATGATGGGTCTCCAGTCTGACCGCGTTTCTGCGTCTTTTCTTGTTCGAAATGCTGCGCTCAGACGCTCTATCACGTTTGACCTGAGTCAAGACTGGGGAGATCAAATACCAGGCAATGCGGGGCTGTCGCCCGACCGGCGCACAGTTCGCCGCACCGGTTTTCAGCGGAAACGCAACCAGGAATGCGCGCTAAGCGCATAGATAAGATTGGGCGCGTCTTGCAGGCTCGGGCCCGGAGACAACTGTCACCTTCCTGTTGTCAAGACTCCGGCGTCGTCCGGGTCCGCGTGCGTGTTCTCATTGCTTTCCACGCGTTCGATCTGCACTTGCATCGACCGTGCGTCTGTCAAACCCAAGGCCTTCGCCGCGGCATAGGAGAGATCGATAATGCGTTTTTTGACGTAGGGGCCGCGATCGTTGATGCGCACGACAACCGATTTTCCGGTTGCCAACGACCTGACGCGCACATGGCTGCCGAGCGGTAACGTTCGATGGGCAGCAGTGAGTGCCCCGGCGTCGAAGCGTTCTCCGCTTGCGGTCAGTCGGCCCTCGAACTTCTCCGCATACCATGACGCCTCGCCCGACTGCACGATCTCGCGCCGCATATGACAGGAATCAGCCTGACACGCAGCATGCCTCGGCGCAATCTGTCCGCAAGCGGTGAATAATGCGCAGATTCCCAGGACGCCCATGTGGCGGAATGATAGCGCCATGGATTCACATGCCAGTCGGTGAGAGAGGATTAACTTCCGAAAGAGGCGGCGCATTTCGCGTGCCCGGATACTCGATCCAGGCGATTCTTCCAGGCTTCGCGCAATCGCCCGTGCGATGGGCACGGGCACGCCGCAAGTACGTGAAATAACTATTTATCAGCGGCCAAAAGGCAGCGCTGACGCCACTGAAATCTCGCGGACCGTTGCAACACGTTTTCGCAAAAGCAGGCGAACCACCTTCCCTTAGTCATCCTCATGATGTTCGTGAGACGCCATTCGATCGAATCTCCTGTCCCCCATGAGTCCGTCGAGATACACATGAAAATGCGATTCGTGAGGCGAGACGACCGCGTCCGCAATCAATAGCGCGCAAGCTGGCTGCCGTTGACCTGTACACGATCGCCCGGGCGCAGGTCGCCCGGCGTCGGCACGTTGAACGCTCGCGTCGAGCCGTCGCTCATGCGCACGTCGATCTGGAATCCCGTGGGCTGACCCATCTGCTGGCCAATCTGGTTGCCTGCGTAGGCTCCGCCGAGCGCACCGATGACGGTCGCTGCATCGCGACCGTGTCCCCCTCCAACCTGATTACCGAGGACGCCGCCAACCAGCGCGCCGACCACGGTGCCGGCAATCCCCGAAGCACCCGTGGCGCTACTCAGGGCGTGGATGCCCGCGATCGTGCCGTACTGCGTGCCGTACTGCGTGCCATATTGATTGCCGTGTTGCGAGTTGTATTGCGAACCGTACTGGCCGATGTTTTGCGTGTCACGCGGCGGCTGCGGCGCGGGGGGCGCCTCGTAGACGGGTTGCCCAACGGTGCCCGGTTGTGCGTACACGGGCTGGCTGGGCGCGGGCGCAGCATACTGGCTCTGGTAGCCTTGCTGCGCGCCGTACGGCGCGTATCCCGTAGCAACGCATGCGGACAACGAAAGACTGGCCGCAGCGACAAGCGCGGCGATGAGGGCGGACCGGGTAGAAAGGATGGGCATCACGGTGGAGTTGGCTTTGCCGTTGCGCCGGGCACGGCGAATTAAACGAGAGGAAGGCAGTTGCGCGGCAGTATACGGAATGCTCGCCCGCTCGTCCGCTGCGCGACGGTAACAACATGTAAAGTCCGTTGCGGGGTTAACGGCGAGCGCCGGCCTCTCCGGATCGCGACGATCTTTTGGCGCGCGCCCCGCTCCCCCGAAGGAATCTATATCGAATCCGTTATACATCACATAACGGATCATATTTTCGGCTTCAATATTGACTCACGACCATCTTCGCTGGCGCGACGCAGCCGGCCGTCTGCCCAATGGCGTCGCATCCTTACCTTCCCGTCTTCGGAGATTCAATGAGAACAACATTCGCGCGCGCGGCGATCCGCTCACTGCGCCCTGCGGTCACGCTTTTGGCGGCGCTTGGCACCTGTGTCGCGCTGAGCCCCACGGCCCTAGCAGCGGTGCCGATGGGCGTCGCGTTCGTCTACCTCGGCAACCCCGGCGACGCTGGCTGGACCTACGCGCACGAACAGGGCGTGAAAGCGATCGAAGCGAAGTTCGGCGACAAAATCAAGGTCACGCGCGTCGAGAACGTACCCGAATCCGCCGACTCGGAGCGCGTGTTTCGCGATCTCGCGAACAAGGGCAACAAGATCATCGTGGGCTCGAGTTTCGGGTTTCAGGATTTCGAACTGAAGACCGCAAAAGATTATCCCGATGTCGTTTTCGAGCACGCAACCGGATACAAGAAGGCCGCGAACTTTGCGACCTATGACGTGCGCACGTACCAGAGCGCGTATCTGGCCGGGCTAGTCGGCGGATATACGACGAAGACGAATACGCTCGGCTTCGTCGCCTCGGTGCCGGTGCCGGAAGTGGTGCGCAACATCAATGCCTTCACAATGGGTGCGCGTTCGGTCAATCCGAATGCGAAAGTGAAGGTCGTCTGGATCAATAGCTGGTTCGACCCGGGCAAGGAGAAACAGGCCGCCGAAACGCTGATCGGCCAGGGCGCCGACGTGCTGATCCAGAACACCGATTCGACGGCCACGATGCAGACCGCCGAGCAGAAGAAAGTGCACGCGTTCGGCTGGGACTCGGACATGAAGAAGTTCGGCCCGAACGCGCAACTGGGCGCATGCGTGAGCTATTGGGGCGTCTACTACTCGCACCTGGTCGAGCAGGTGCAATCGGGCAAGTGGACCAACGCGCCGACGTGGTGGGGGCTCAAGGAAAAAGCAATTGACCTCGCCGACATCAACACGGCGGCCGTATCGCCAACCGCGCAAAAGGCGTTGGTGCAAAAGCGCGACGACATCATCGCCGGCAAATTCGATCCGTTCGCGGGGCCGATCAAGGACCAGAGCGGCGCGATCAAGGTGGCGGCCGGCACGTCGCTGCCCGATGCCGAATTGCTGCGACTGAACTGGTTCGTGCAGGGCGTGGAGGGCACGTTGCCGAAGTAACCCGGCGGACATTAGGCAACGCGAACCGGCGCGGTACGCTTCACCGCGCCGATAACGCGCTAGCGCTGCGGCACGCCCTCGCGCCACTCGCCCCAATGGGTGATGATGTCCTGGACGAGCGGATTGCCCGCGAGGAACAGATTGGCGATCGCGATCGTGAAGCCGCCCTGCGATGCGTAGTTGAGCAAATTATCTGCGCTCGATTGCTCCGCATACGGCCGGTCGAAGTCCGAGCCGGCACGCAGCACCGCGACGCGCTTCAGATCGACCCGATGTGCGGTCGCCGCGCGCGTGAGCGCCTCGAAGGTCGCGTTGTCTTCCTGCTGCGTCGTGCAATACGTGCCCTTGCCGTCGGTCAGGATCTTCGTCCACTGTCGCGCTCGCTCGCCGAGCTCTGTGCCCGACCACCAGGTATCGCCCGCCAGCGTATCGCACTGGATCACCGTGGGCGGGCGGTTCGCGGGCGCGTAGTTGTATTTGGCCCGGGCAGCCTGCGCCTGTGCGTTATCGGTCAGCGTCACGCTGCGCGACAGCGCGAATGCCGCCTTCGAGAGCGCCGGGTTGAGCTGGAATACTTCAGTGCGATAGTCGAGCGGCGGCTTCTGCGTCGGGTCTGTCGTGTTGATGCCGAGATAGCCGGTTTTCCAGACCGACGGGATTTCGCGTCCGTCGATCTCCCACTGAATGCCGAAGTCGACGAGCCAGTTCGCCCAGGCAGCGGAACCGACCGTCCCCTGAAGCGGATCGATACCGGCGATGCCCGCCACCATGAAGTACGTGCGACGCAAATCGAAACGCGGTGAGAACGTGAGCGCCATGATCGACGCGGCGGCGTTCGCGTGCCCCATGCCCGTCGTCATCACGCAGACGTCGTGGCGATTGCAGTGCACGGCCGGGTAGTCAGGGGACAGGCCCGCGACGGTGATGTCCTGCCATGGTCCGAGATTATCGAGCCATACTTGCCCTTCCGGGCCGAACATCGAAATGATCATCACCTTGACCGGACGCCCATGCGGGCCGCCATCATCCTGCGCAAAACCGTCGTCGGCATGCGCGATGGCCGGGACAACGGCCGCGCCGGCCACTAACAACGATGAAATCACTGCAGCAAAAGCACGATTTAGCATAAGGGGCCCCACCTTTCAGGTAAGAACTGCGGTTGCGCAACGTGAATCGCGTGCCGTTTTGTCGACTGATGTCGCGGTTTTTTTTCGGCGTGCAGCGTGGGACCTGGGCGTGAACCGTTCAGGCAACAGTGAGTATAGGCAGCAAAAAAAATGTGTGGCGGCAAGCAGAAGCAATTCGATGCGGACCTTCTTCGCATCGACGATCAGAACATCTCCCACTCTTCGTTGGACGACCTTGCCGCCGTTGCGGGGACAGGAGCGGCAGCACCGATGGCCGGCTTCGCAACTGGCTTTGGCACGCGGGTCGTCACCCGTGCTGCCGGGCTCGCCGCGGGCGCGCGCTTGCGGCCGCTGGGCATCGCCGCGCGCGAGGTCGCAGTGCCGGAATCGGAGAGCCTGAACACGGCGACGGCAGTGGTCAGATTCGTCGCCTGCTCTTCGAGTGAATGGGCGGCCGCCGCAGCCTCCTCGACGAGCGCGGCGTTTTGCTGGGTCACGTCGTCCATTTGCATGACGGCCTGATTGACCTGCTCGATGCCGCGGCTCTGCTCCGCGGAGGCGACCGCGATTTCTCCCACGATGTCCGATACCTGCTTGATAGCGTGCTTGACCTCGCCCATCGTCGCGCCAACGTCGCCCGCCTGTTGCGCACCGTGCCTGATCATCGCCACCGACGAACCGATCAGTTCCTTGATTTCCTTTGCCGCCGCCGCGGAACGCTGTGCCAGGCTGCGAACTTCACTGGCGACCACCGCGAAGCCCCGACCCTGCTCACCCGCACGCGCCGCCTCCACAGCGGCATTGAGCGCGAGGATGTTGGTCTGGAACGCAATGCCCTCGATCACACCGGTGATCTCCGAAATCTTCGTCGAACTGCCGCTGATTTGCTCGATCGTGCCGACCATCCCTTGCACGGCCTCGTTGCCCGCATCGGCCATATCGGTGGCCCGGGTTGCCAGCATATTGGCCTCGCGGGCGTTATCGGCGTTCTGCTTCACGGTTTCGGTCAGCTCGGTCATGCTCGATGCGGTTTGTTCGAGCGATGCCGCCTGTTCTTCGGTGCGGGCCGACAGGTCAGTGTTGCCGGCAGCGATTTGCCTCGCCGCCACGGTGACCGACTCGGCGCTCGACTTGATGCCCCGCACCGTATGGCTCAACTGCACGTCCATTTTGTTCAGCGCTTCGAGCAATTGGCCGAATTCGTCTCGCGTGCGCACCGTGATCCGGTTTTCGAGCTGGCCGGCGGCGATCTGGTTTGCGACACCCACCGCTTCGCCGAGCGGTCCCGTGATTGCACGGGACAAATAGAACATGGCCGCCATGGCGCCCGCCATGCCCATGCCGATCAATGCAATGGAAACCCATTGAATCGTGCCGAAGGTGGCTTCGCTGTCGTCGACAGACTGCTTCGCCTGGCGACGATTTTCGGCGATGTCGTCGGCGAGCGATTGGCTGGTCGCATTGGTCGTTTCGCCATACTTGTCAACGAGCGCGGAGACGGCGTCATAGTTGCCGGATTCGAGTTGCGCCACCTGCTCGTCCACGCCTGCTTTGAATTGCGGCAACAAGGTCTTGATGCGCTCTGCGATTTCACGCTCCTTGCCGCTGGAAACGCGACCCGGATAGTAGTCGCTCCAGGTCTTGTCGAGGCGCGCCTGAGCTGCGTGAATCTTTTCGATGTTGACTTTCGTCTGGGCCGCGTCGTGAAGAGACTGGGCGCGGCGAACCAGCAGGCGGATTTCGAACTGCCTCGCTTGCAGGTCGGTCAGATCGAGTATCGGAAGCAGGTTCCCTTCATAGGATGCGTTGACATTCGAATTCAACCGCGAGAGACCGAACTGCCCAAAGGCACCGATCGCGACGATGAGCGCCAGACATAAACCGAATGCGAGAACGATCTTGAACCGGATGCTTTGTGTGAACGTGTGCATGCTGCTTTCCTGATGGTCTGCGTGGCTCGCGGTCATGCGGGACGCAGAGGTGGATTTTCGCGTAGTCGGTGCGCGTGAGCGGGTTTACGGTATGTCGCCGCCACGACTGAAACGCAGCGGGGTCAGGTTTTCCTGAATCTTGGGTAAGGAGCCACTGGATTTAGCCGCGTTGCATCGCGCGAAGTCGCGCCGGCACGAGGCAAGGGCAGTACTTCGCCCGTCGATGGCGTGACGCATCGATACCGCGCACCGATCTGGTGAATTCCGTCCCACAACGAGCGAAAACTTGCGCGGTGCTTTTCCAGGCTTCAGCCTCACAGGCTTGGCGCACCGGCACTGGCGCGGTCCTTGCTTCGAGCACGGCACGCTCGCAGTCGACACCCGTTCGCGCGCGAATCACTCTTCGGAAATCCCAGGATGGAAAACCAGTTCAATTCAGTTCGACGTCGTCGTTGGCTCGCTGCGCTGCTGGCCGCGCCCGCGCTCACCTTGTTCGCAACGCAAGCCGCCAACGCCGATGCACTCGATGCCATCGCCAAGCGCGGTACGCTGCGTGTGGCCGTGCCCGAGGACTATCCGCCGTTCGGCGCCATGGGCCCCGACATGCAGCCGCAGGGCTATGACATCGACATGGCGGCGCTGCTCGCGAAATCGATGAAGGTCAAACTGCAACTCGTGCCAGTGAACAGCGCGAACCGGATTCCCTACCTGCAGACCGACAAGGTCGACCTCGTGATCTCCTCGCTCGGCAAGACACCGGACCGCGAAAAGGTCATCGATTTTTCGCAGGCCTATGCCCCCTACTTCCAGGGCGTCTTCGGACCGGCCGACGTCAAGGTCGCCGGACCGGCGGATCTCGGCGGCAAGACCGTCGGCGCCACGCGCGGCGCGCTCGAGGAAATCGCGCTCACGAACATGGCGCCCAACGCCACCATCCGCCGCTTCGACGACAACAACGCCACCATCCAGGCCTTTCTCTCCGGCCAGGTGCAGTTGATCGCGGCGGGCAATATCGTCGCCGCGGCCATCCTCGCGAAGCATCCGCCGCGCGAACCGCAGATGAAGTTCGTCATCAAGGATTCGCCTTGCTTCGTAGGCCTTAACAAAAACGAGCCGCAGCTGCTCGCCAGGGTCAACACCGCCATTGAACAGGCGAAGAAGGACGGCTCGCTCCAGGCGATGTCGAAGAAATGGTTTGGTCAGCCATTGCCCGCCAATCTTTGACGCCCTTGCCGCCGCGCGCGGCAGGCGCTTTCACCTCTGCGCAACACGGATTCCTTTATGACCTATCAGCTTCAGTTCGGCGACCTCGCCGCTTACGCCGGCATGTTCGCGAGCGGCGCGGCTGTCACGCTTGCGCTCACGGCGGCCTCGACGCTGCTCGGCATCGGCCTCGGCATTGCGGGCGCCGCGATCCACCAGAGCCGCCGCGCGGCGGCGCGCACGGCAGTGCATGCCTACGTGGAGGCCATTCGCAACACGCCGTTTCTCGTTCAACTTTTTTTCGTGTTTTTCGGGCTGCCGGCACTTGGCGTGCACATCGGCGAATACACGGCGGCCGTGCTCGCCATGACGCTGAACCTCGGCGCCTATTCCATCGAGATTCTGCGCGCGGGCATCGATGCGGTGCCGCGCGGACATCGCGAGGCCGCCGCGGCACTCGCGATGTCGCGCCGCGAGACCTTTGTGCACGTACTGCTTCCGCAAGCGTTCGCGAAGGTATTTCCCGCGCTCGCAAGCCAGATCGTCATCACGATGCTCGGCTCGGCCGTGGTCTCGCAGATTTCGGTCGCGGATCTCACCTATGCGGCAAGTTACGTGCAGTCGCGCAATTTCCGCGCGTTCGAAACGTATTTCCTCATCGCCGGCGTTTATCTCGCGATGGCGCTCCTGTTGCGCGCCGCACTCACTGTGGCCGGACGACGCCTGTTCATGCGCAACGTGCGGGGCGCGCGATGATCGAATTCTCGTTCGCGCAGATCGTCGAGGGTCTGCTCCTGGCCGCGCGCTGGACCGTCCTGCTGTCACTCGTTTCATTCATCACCGGCGGCGTGGTCGGTTTGCTGCTGCTCGTGATGCGCGTATCGCAATCACGTGTGCTGCGCTCGCTCGTGCGCCTTTACATCGAAGTGTTTCAGGGCACACCGTTGCTGCTGCAGCTTTTTATCGTGTACTTCGGACTGCCGCTGCTGGGCATCGACGTCTCGCCGTGGATGGCGGCCACGCTGGGCCTCACGTTCTTTACCAGCGCCTATCTCGCCGAGATCTGGCGCGGCTGTGTGGAGGCGGTGCCAAAGGGACAATGGGAAGCGTCGGCCAGTCTCGCCATGAACTATTTCGAACAATTGCGCCACGTGATCCTGCCGCAAGCCGCGCGCATCGCCATTGCTCCCACCGTGGGTTTCGGCGTTCAGGCCATCAAGGACACCGCGCTCGTGTCGATCATCGGCTTCGCCGAACTCACCAAGGCCGGCACACAAATTTCGAACGCGACGTTTCGCCCGTTTCTGGTCTATGGACTCGTCGCGCTAATCTATTTCGCCTTGTGCTATCCGCTTACGCGGTACGCGCGGGCGCTGCAAAGGAAATGGCATGCCGCTCGTTAAGACCGAAGGCGTCGAAAAGCAGTTCGGCGCGCACCCTGTACTGAAAGGAATCGACCTCACAGTCGAACGCGGCCAGGTCGTCAGCATCATCGGGCGCAGCGGGTCCGGCAAAAGCACGTTGCTAAGGGCGCTGAACGGGCTCGAAAGCATCGACGCGGGCTCGATCGAAATCGACGGCGCACACGTCGATGCACGGCACGCGGACCTGCGCGCCCTGCGACTCAAGGTCGGCATGGTCTTTCAGCAATACAACCTGTTTCCGCATCTCACAGCCGGTGAGAACGTGATGCTGGCGCAAACGGTCGTCAAGAAGACGTCGCGCAAGGAGGCGCGCGCCATCGCGCAGCAGATGCTGGAACGGGTGGGCCTCGCCGGCAAATTCGATGCGTATCCCGATCAACTCTCGGGCGGACAGCAGCAGCGCGTCGCCATTGCGCGCGCGCTCGCCATGAAGCCGAGCGTGCTGCTCTGCGACGAAATCACGTCCGCCCTCGACCCCGAACTGGTCGGCGAGGTGCTGGGCGTCGTGGAAAGTCTCGCGCGCGAGGACATGACGCTCATCATGGTCACCCACGAAATGCGCTTCGCGCGCGCGGTCAGCGACAACGTGGTGTTCATGCACGAAGGCCGCGTATGGGAAAGCGGACCACCCGAGGAAATTTTCGGCCGCCCTTCTACGTTGGAATTACGACGCTTTGTCCAGTGACCCGGAATCGGCATTGCAATTGCATGCTCCTCATGGACTGGGCACGGTGACTCTCCCGACGCAGCTAATGATCGTGTGCAAGGGCTTCGAGACGAGCGTAGCCCGCGTCTTTCGCGGCGCGCTCCGTGGAGAAGGGTTCTTCGGCTACGAGCGAGCGCCGCACTTCGCGCGCATCGAAGTCGACGAGCGTGATGACCCATACCCAACCGCCGATCTGTTCGGCCGTCTGCACGAATGCGCGCACGTTGCCTTTGTCCTTGGTGTTCATTTGACCTCCTCGATGGAAAAGACGGCAAGCGTCGACCGTGCCGCACCGGACCGCGTGGGGTACGGCCCCGGTCGTGTCGCGCCCCGCGCGACATTTCATTTTAGGCAATGAGAGGGGCGAACCAGGCTGCCTGTGCCGCCTGGTGATGAATGCGGCACGACACGCGTTCGCACCCGTTTCCTGCACTAGAATGAGTTATTGCCAGCGTCGCGGACAATCTCTCCTGCCAGCGTGACGTGCGGGCTTCTCGTTAGAGGAATACCATGCCGACCTACCAGTACAGGTGCGAGAAGTGCGGCGAGACGTTCGAACATGCGGAGCATCTTGCCGAACATCAAACCGCTCATCCGACTTGCCCGAAGTGCGGAAGCGACAAGGTTCAGCACACACCCACGCCATTTGTCGCGAAAACGTCCAGAAAATCCTGAAAATCGATCTGGACGAAAGAGAACAAGATTCGGCCTCGGTGCGAACCGGGTCGTGGACGGTCAACTTCGGGGTCGTCGGAAATCGACTCGTACAAGCCACAATGCGGTCAAGCGCTTTCGCTTGCGTGCTCGTCGTCCGGCGGCGCCGCTGCGGTAATTTAATCAGGATTCCTTCAGATAACGCGTGAAAAGCGCATGCGTACGTTGCGCGGCTTGCCGGGCGCATCCAGCCTGGCCCTCCCAACGAAGCCGATGCATCAGGCGCAGTTGAAGTGCAATTCGAGAGTTGCAGTCCGCTTCAGGCGATCCACGTCCGCCCGGCGGCGCGCCACCTCAGCAAGCGGCAATGTGCGGAATCATCGCGGCCTGCCCGCGTAGCACGCCGGCATCGTCGATCAACTGCCATACGGTCGCGCGTTCGATCCAGAAGCGCTGCCCCGTCTTCGTGATGCGAATGCCGCGATAGTCTTTCACGAAGCCTTCACGTGTCACGGCATCGAGAAACGCCTGCCGCTCGCCGCGCTCAGGCGCCTGCGCGGAAAGGCGCGAAGGCAGCGCCGTTAGCTCTTCCCAGGTGTAGCCGAAGATCGCTTGCGCGCGGCAGTTTCCATACATGAACACGGGATCGGCTTGCGTGCCGTGCGCGAGCAGCCCGAACGGCGCGCTTTCATAAAGCCACGCCGCGCCTTGTGCATCGCTCATGCCTTCGGGCACGAGCGCTTCGCCAAGCAATCGGCGATAACTGTTCGCGATGTGGCGAAAGAGTTCGGTATCCATGCTGGGTGACATCGAGTGGGGTCCTGGAAACGAGGTTTTGCGCGGCCTGCGATTTTACCAACCACAAGCCGCTGGGCGCACCGCGGTTCGAGCTCGTGGAACCGGAAAAGAGCGCGCTGCCAACCGCAAGTGCCCAGTCGCGACGTGCGTGCGCAGCGAATCGGCATGCGGGAATCCGTATGAGGAAAGGCGCCGTGAGCGCCCGGACTCAAGAAGCGCGGACTCGCGCCGTAATAAGGAGGTCGGCGCGCCCAGCGCCATCGTATGTAGCATTCGATCCTTTCTATGAAGCTCAGCCGCAAGATTCCCCTCGCCTTCGCCGCGTCCCTCACCCTGATGTCAGCGGGAGCGTTCTATGGCATCCACACGCTCAATAACGCAATCGAGACTTACCGCGTCACCGTGCAGGACGCCGCTGCAAACGAGCGGATGGTCTCGGCGACGCTCGTCGAATTCAAGCTGCAGGTGCAGGAATGGAAAGACACGCTCCTGCGCGGCAAGGATCCGCAAAAGCTCGATCGTTACTGGAGCGCGTTTCAAAAGCGCGAACGCACGGTGGACGATCTTGCCGCCGCGCTCGAAAAGAAGCTGCCGGAGGGAGATGCGCGCGCGCTCGTCCAGCAGTTCGCGGCCGCACACACGGCGATGGGGCTGGGTTATCGCAAGGGCTTCGAGGCGTTCAAGGCGGCAGGCGCCGATCCCGTTGCCGGCGACAACCAGGTCGCCGGTGTCGACCGCGCGCCGGCCCAACTGCTCGACCGCGCAGCCCGCGAGATCGCCGCCACCAACGCCCAAGTGGCCGCAGAGGCCGGCGTGCAGGCAGAGCGCGCGACGATCGTGAGCGGCGTGCTCATGGTGGTCGCGTTCCTGCTCGCGCTGACGGGTGGCGTGCTGTTCAGCCGCACGGTCACACGCCCGCTGGGCCGGGCGGTGGGTTTCGCGCGCGAAGTGGCCAACGGCGATCTGTCCACGGACCTCCATGCGCACGGCGACGACGAAACGGCCGAACTGCTCACCGCGCTGTCGAAGATGCAGGCGAGCCTCGCGCACGTAGTGAGTGACGTGCGAGCCAACGCAGAAGGCGTGGCGGCGGCGAGCGCGCAGATCGCCGCCGGCAATCAGAACCTCTCCTCGCGCACGGAAGAGCAGGCTGCGTCGCTCGAGGAAACGGCCGCGAGCATGGAGGAACTCACGTCGATCGTCCGCACGAACGCGGAGAACGCCCAGCATGCGAGTTCACTTGCGGGCACGGCGGCGCAGACCGCTGCGCGCGGCGGCACGGTCATGCGCGACGTTGTCGGCACGATGCAGACCATCGCGGAAAGCTCGAACAAGGTTGGCGAGATCATCGGATTGATCGATGGCATCGCGTTTCAAACCAATATTCTTGCGCTCAACGCTGCCGTCGAAGCGGCGCGCGCGGGGGAACAAGGCCGCGGTTTTGCCGTCGTCGCGGGCGAGGTCCGCACGCTCGCGCAACGCAGTGCGAGTGCGGCGCGCGAGATCAAGACGCTCATCGAACAATCGAAGCAGCGCGTCGAAACCGGGTCGTCGCAGGTGGCCGACGCTCGCCGCATCATCGACGAGATCGTCGATGCGGTTCATCGGGTTTCCGGTACCGTCAATGACATTTCATCGGCCTCGAACGAGCAGTCGACGGGCATCGAACAGGTGAACGTGGCAGTGACGCAAATGGACGACGTCACGCAGAAGAACGCAGCGCTCGTGGAGGAAGCCACGGCAGCGGCGCATGCGCTGGCCATGCAGGCGCGCTCGCTTCGCGAGGCAGTGGCCGCATTCCGGCTACGAGACGCAGCCCTGGTCTGAACGCTTCTCCGAGTCCCTTTCTGGACGGTTGGCGCGATAGCGTGCTGCACGGTACGTTCGCGCCCTTTGCCCGATGCCATCGATGGGACGTTACGCCGCACGAATTCATGCAGTGATTACTTGATACCGAATCTTACGAAATGTAAACTAGTCGTAAGTTTCGGATTCAGGAAAACACCTTCCGCAGCCACCTTCAACCCGTAGCTGAATCCGAAGACAAGTTAGTTATCCTTTCTTTATTGCCAAGGGGAAAACATGAACTCGTACTTCAACCGACTCAGCGCCGCCTTCGCTATCGCCGGTCTCCTCGTGATCGCGCCGGTCATGGCCATGGCACGCGTGCCAACGCCAGCCAACGCGCATGGTAATCCGGTCCCAAAGAAACGGACGGCGGCTCCCGCCGTGACCCACGGCGAACGCGCCGGTCAATCAGGTCAACACGCTGCCGACAAAGCCGCCCCGTGAACGGTCCGGCGACCGAAGTCCGCGCACTGAAGACCGAACCTCTTTCTCCTGAACCACAATGGAGCAACTACCATGAAATCGAAAGCCTCTGCATTACTCGTCATTGTTTCCCTGCTCGCAACGTCCGCGACGGCATTCGCAGCGCAGCCGCCCCACCCTGCCCACCAGCCGAACCCCTCCATTGAGCGGGCGAACCGACCGGTCGGTGCGATTCCGCATCGCGACTGGCAGCGTGGCGACCGGTTGCCCGCGCAGTACCGTGATCACATCTTCAGGGTCGACAACTGGCGTCAGCATGGCCTTAAGGTACCTCCGCGCGGCCATCAGTGGGTTGGCGTGGCCGGCGACTACGCGCTTGTGGCCAGCGCGACCGGCGTGATCGTCGACATCGTTCCGGCCCGTGCGCACTGACCGCCCCTTGCTGCGACAGACAGCGTTGCGCCGTGGCGCTAAACCGCTTTGCCTGGATGTTGCCGGTGCTTCGGCCATTCAGGCTTCGCTGTCGCGGGGGAAATCTTTCACATTTCGACTCGGCTGGCGGCTTGCCTCCATGTAACGCGTAGCAGTGCAGATCAATGCGCGCGCACTTTCATACCCTCGCGTTGAGCCAGCAGTTCACGTATGCGCGCGAGGTGCAGATCGCCAACAGACGTATCGGCGGCCTTGCCCAGTCGCGCTCGACGCGCAGCCGGCGGCCACGCACCGAGGTAGCGGCATAGCGCCGAGACGAACGGCCGCTTTCCGCCACCACCCAGCCGTTGCGCCGCTACGGCGACGCGCTCTGCGCCGACGTTTGCGACCAACCATTCAAACGCCTGACGGTCCTCGTCATTCACAATGCGAATCAGCGAATTCATGTCGCGCTCCCACTGGACGTAAACACATACTGTTAATTTATACAGTACTTTGCGCTGCCGCAAGGGGTTTTTGACTTGACAGTGCTTCCAGATGATCCGTACTAAAAATTCCGGCTAAATCGCCCCGTCGATACGGGCAGGAGCGGCGGGTAATGCGTCGCCGGTGACAACTCGTTCGAATGTTGCGTAACGACTGTACGTCGCCAGTTGTCACCGGCCACCGCTGGCTGCCTTGTCTGGCTCAGTCACCCATCCGCGGCATGGGGGCGTCGAGGGGCGAACGGCATGCTTTAGATTGGCTTCATGAAACGGATGCCGGTGGCCTAGGCGATGCCCATTACCTTGGGCAGGTCGCGCGGCAGATCCTTCACCTCGCGGCTGACACGCTTAAAGAAGATGCCGGTGTGCGCTGGCGCATCGAAGATGAGCACTCGCGCAGGCTGTTCGGAGGCACCCCAAAAGCCGTGCGGCACACTGCCGGGCGCGTAGACGAAGTCGCCGGCGGACGCGGTGAAGCTTTGCTGCCCCACGCTGAAGTGCACTTCGCCAACGGTAATGAAGTAGGCCTCGTTCCAGTCGTGCGTGTGCGGGACGGGTTGCTGGAATATGCCCTTCACCCTGCTCGTTTATTGCACGTATCGCGCGTCGCAGAAAACCTTCATGCCATCCCCCTGGCAGGGCCATTTGCGCACTCAGAGAATTGCACGAGGCAGGCGCGATAGCGACGAACAGGAGATGGCCATGCATGCCAATTGCCGATTCACTCTTCTCGCCAGTGCGATTGCACTCGTGACGACTTCGAATGCGGGCTGGGCGGAGCAAACCGTCAACGCCACATTGCTATCGAACTCGATCCAGCTCGGGACACACAACGTGAAAGCCGGGCGCGTCACACTCGAAGTCAGGAATGCTGCGGACAACAACATGGAACACGAACTCGTTGTCCTGAAAACCGATCTCTCGGACGATGCACTCCCCGTCAGCAAAGGAGCGGTGCTGGAACGCAGGCTGCACAAAATCGGCGAAGTTGAAGATATCGCGCCTGGCAAGAGCAAGCGCGTGTCGTTCAAGCTTGTGCCCGGCCACTACGCGCTGATCTGCAACAAGCCGGGACACTATGCGGCGGGAATGCATACCACGCTTGTCGTGACGCCGTGAGCCTGGAGGCAAGCTCCGAAGATCGCCGGGGAAGTATGTCGTCCGCGCGTGTTGAGCGAAGCAGAAGTGCTCTATCCACGCGTCGACTGAAACTTACCCAGATCGTCAAGCAGACCAGGGCCGGTCGGACGCCAATCGAGGCGCTCGCGCGTCAGCTGACTGGAAGCCGGAAGGTCGAAGCCGACGAACATCGCCATCCATCCGAAATGAGCCTGAGCTTGTTCGGCCGTCAAGGGCACCGTCGGAATGTTAAGCACACGACCTATTGTTTCGGCGATTTCCTTCATCGGCACCCCATCTTCGGCGACTGGGTGGTAACGCTCGCCCGCCGTTCCCTTTTCTAGCGCGAGCCGATACAGCCGTGCGGCATCGCTCACGTGCACAGCGGAATAGCGGTTACGGCCTTCGCCAACGTAAGCCGAGATCCCTTTTTCGCGGGCAATTTCGATTGCCGGCGAGACCAGCCCGAAGCGGGTCGTGTCGTGCACTTGCGGTAGTCTCACCACGCGCACATCCACACCGGCCGATGCCACTGCGGCCCCGGCCAGTTCTGAGGCAACGCGCGGATTGGGATGATCGGGATTGAATACGTTCTCAACGCCGGGTTGTCCCTGCGCTGGAATACCCATGCCTACGCCCGAAGTGATGAGCAACGGACGCGCGGTGCCGGCCAGCGCTTCTCCAATCGCCATGATTGCAGACTTGTCCTTTTCGCAATTGGCCACGAAATTCGAGAAGTCGTGGTCGAAGGCCAGATGAACTACCGCATCGCATTGCGCTGCACCGGAGCACAGTGTCTCCGGCTCTTCGAGCGTGCCACGATGCGCTCGCGCACCCTTTGCCGCAAGCGCGGCGGCGCCGGCGTCGGAACGGGTGAGGCCAAGCACTTCGTGGCCTGCGGCTAGCAACTCATCCACGACGCGGGAACCGATGAAGCCCGTTGAGCCGGTAACGAATACGAACATTGAATTTCTCCGAATTGGGACACAGGCTGATAATTTAGACAGGCGACCCTTTGCGAAAAAGCGCAGACGTTATACGGGTATCGAAACTAACAGGATTTGTATGCCGGCAACGAACAGCAACTCGCTTGGAACCTACCTGAAGGACCGTCGCACGAGGCTCGATCCGGCGGCGCTCGGCTATCCCTCCCTGCGCCGTCGCACGCCCGGCCTGCGACGCGAAGAGGTTGCACAGCGCGCCAACGTGAGCACGGCGTGGTACACCTTGCTTGAACAGGGGCGTGGTGGTGCGCCCTCGACCGAGGTGCTCGAACGCATCGCGCAGGCGCTGATGTTGAGCAGCATTGAACGCGAGCACTTGTTTCTGCTCGCGCAAAACCGGCCGCCGGAAATCCGCTATCAGGAAAGCGTCGGCGTCACGCCACGTCTGCAGCGCGTGCTCGATTCGCTGGAGTGGAGTCCTGCGCTGGTTCGCAGTGCGACCTGGGACGTGCTCGGCTGGAACCGCGCCGCAGCAAAGGTGCTGACCGACTACGGTACGCTGCCGCCGGAGCGCCGCAATGCGCTGCGGATGATGTTCCTCGATCCTGACGTGCGCGCGGCGCAACTCGATTGGGAAAGCGTCGCGCGTGCGATGGTGGCAGTGTTCCGTGCCGACGCGGCGCGCGCTGGCGCTTCCGGACGCATGGCAACGCTCGTCGACGAACTGGGTGCTGCAAGTCCGGAATTCGCCGCGATGTGGCGCGACAACGATGTCAGCAGTTTTGGCGAGGGCGTCAAACACATCCGCCATCCGCTCGGCGGCCCGATGGCCTTCGAATATTCGTCTTTCGCTGTCGATGGCCGGCCCGATCTGGGTATGGTTGTTTTTAACCCGGCAACGCCAGGAGACAGGGAGAAGGTCAAGGCGTTACTCGCCGCATGATTTCCGTCGCGGCGCTATCCGCCCGTCGCGCCGGAGCATCTGTGGGCGAAATACTCCCGCAGCTCGCGCCACCCAACCAATTTTTCCTGATCGGAAACAGCCGCATACGCAGGGCTGCTCCACGGCAAGTGGAGAATCCGATACCTGTTCGCTGTTTCACTCAACGTTCGCATCCCTGTCTGTGTTGACGGTGTGGATGAAGACCCGCTATGCGTCTCAATCGCAAAGTGCTGTGGCTACTTCGCCTCTTGCGGTCGGATCGACGTATCAGAGTCGTCCGAAAACGGCTCAGCAAGAGCCATTCGCCTCCGCGAACCGAGTGGCGCTTGTGACGCCGTCGGTCACAAGAACTGTCCGTCGCGACGGACGAGGTGCCCTGAACCAACAAATGATCAATTTGTTGCGCATGTCGCGCAGGCTTTATCGGTGAGCTTTTGTGGGAGATCCGCCGAACAGCCGGGCGCAGATCGGGCGCGTCGTTTGCCGCCGGACGTAAAAGCGGCTACCCGAAGGCAGCCGCGTTACTGCAAGTGTGGCGCGCCGCTTCGCCGTCGCGATCGCCCCAAAACAGGCGACGCTCGCGAGCCGTTAGCCCGCCAGATCCGGCGGCAACTTCCCGCCGTTTGCCGCCAGCGCTTGCATCACCTGTTTGTGCAGCCAGACGTTCATGCTCGCCGAATCGTCCAGGTCGCCGTCGTATTTCAGTTCCTGCGCGAGCTGCTTGCGATGCGCGAGGCTACTGTCAACGCCGAGCGCCTTCATTGTGTCGACGATCGACGTGCGCCAGTTCAACGTTTGCCCGCTTTCGCTCACGAGCTGGTCCATGACGGCAGCGACGTCAACGTCAGTCAGCGGCGCGGGCGCGGGTGTGGCGTCGGGTGCGCCAGCCTGCGCTGCAGCGGGATCCGGTGTCGGCTCGGCCGCAGGCGGCGGCTGGTCGGGCTTCGCCTTGCCAAAGAGCTTGTTCACGATGTCACCAAAGATGCTCATTTTGAATCCTCCGCAGGTGGGTTATTGACGCAAGCACACTCCGCTCGCGGTACGGGTACTATCGAGATCCTACGCGACCTTTGTGTCCTCGCAACGGGGCGATATTTAAAAAAGCCCCGACGCCGGGGTTACCCGTCGACTTCGCCATGAAGTCGACGTTCGACGAGAATATGTCGGTTGTTTCCTAATGTCGCAAACCGGGCCAGTTCCAGACATTGGCCCGCACTCTTGGACAAGACATTCGAACGTCCGCATTGCCGCTGCTTTCAGCCACCATGCGTCAGATACTGGCCTGATTGAAGCGCTTCGTCAGCCCCTCGGCGCTTTCCTTTCGCTCGCTATGTCGATCAGGATCAGGCGTTCGCCGCTGCGCACGAGCGCAATATTCAGCGCCCAGTCGAACATGTCGCGTTGCAGGAAGCGACCGTCGAACCATTCGTTGCGATCCGCTTCGCTCACGTTGGTGGACATGGTTGAGGTCGGAAGCGGCAGAATGCCATCGCTGATCAGTACGACGTCGACGTCACCCACGCGCACGGCGTAGCGGGCAGGCACGAGTACGGCTGATCCTTCTTTGCCAAGGTTGGCGGTAACCGGCTGCACATTGCGGGTTGCTTTACTCACCTTATGTAGTCCTATTAATAAATTGGGTGAACCGCGCGCCGGGCGACGGCGTGGTCTACTTCGCTGGCACGAGAACGGGTGCGCCCTTGTCCTTGAGCAGCACTACGATGAACGTCGCGGGCTTCGTCTGGCTCGCATTGCGCCCAACCGTATGAACGTCGTTCGGCCCCTCATAAAACGTCTGTCCCGGACCGAGGGCGACTTGTTTGCCGCCCCTGACCTGCATCACGATGTTGCCTTCCAGCACGTAGATGAAACCGTGCGCATTGTGCCGATGCACGGGGTCCGACGCGCCGGGCGGATATTCCACGCGGATCATCAGCGCTTCCTTGCCCGGATAGTCGTCCAGCGCCTTGGTCGATACCGCTGGTTGTTCGTCGTGGCACGTAATTCGAGCTTCACGTACAAGCATCGAAACGTGGATGTGAAGCAGATCGGGCGCGAGCTGGGCGTGCGGTACGTGCTCGAAGGCAGTTGGCGTCAGGCTCAGGGCCGCGTTCGCATCACCGGCCAACTCGTCGATGCGAGCACCGGCGCGACCCATTGGGCTGGCCGCTTCGAGGGCATGCTCGACAATATTTTCGAGTTCCAGGATCAGATCGCTCACAGTGTGGTCGGCGCGATTGCGCCGCAGCTCGAACAGGCGGAGATCACGCGCGCCCGGTATAAACCGACCGAGAGTCTCGATGCATACGACTGCTACCTGCGCGGCATGGCGCGGCTTCATCGAGGCACCCGCGAAGCGATTGACGAAGCGTTGCCGCTATTCCAGCGCGCGTTTGCGTGCGACCCGGAATACGCCTCGGCGTACCTGCCGTTTTCGCGGAAGGCTTGGTGAGGGCTGGATTCAGCCCTGCACGCTGCAAGGATTGATGCGGGCTGGCGAGCACACCGATGTTACTCCCAGCTGCAGATCCGTTTCCGGCGAAGGCGAGCGTCCCTTTCGGGGCGCGTGATGCCGTTTGCAGGCCACGCGCGCACGAATCAATCGTGGCACGAATCAATCGTGGCACGAGTCATCGGGCGCTAGCCGGCCACTTCCGGTCCTTCGTGATGCTGAGCCGACGGGCATTCAAACGGCGGCTTCAACCTCTGGAGCCGCCGTCCGTCTGTTTCAGGATACGCGGAACAAACGCACAACTCGCGCAACGCACAGGAATCGTTTAGCGCCAGCCACGCACCACTCAGTTGTCCGCCTGCTACTTATGCGTAAATCGCCTCACGGTACTGGTAACGAGGTCGACGTAGAAGAGGTCCCCGTCCGGACCGGATTTCAAATCCACCGGTCCTCCCTGCAGGCCCCTGGCAAACGTCTGTGGCGTGTTATTCGGCGGCTGCATTGTCCAGATGCATTTCCGAAGAAGATCGCCAAAGTACAGGGCCTTGTTGAACGCAGGCGGGTAGGTTGTGCTGGTGCCGTCAGTGAATCCAATTGCGGAGATCACACTACCGTTTTGATCGGGCCCCAAGCCGGACGGCTTGCCACCGCAGGTCCTTCCCTTGCTGTCTTCGGCCGTAACGTAACTCGTGTGAGCGTACGCATAGAACGGTTTAGTGACACTCGCAGGGCTGACGCTTCCGCAATAGCCAGTGCTCTGGTAGGCGGGTTGAAGAGCGGCACCGAAGTTGTTGTTGGGGTCCCATCCTTCAAAACACGGCCACCCAAAGTTCTGGCCGGCGACGGTGAAGTGATCGATGGATTCCCAGAGGTTCCAACCCACATTGCCGATATACAGTTCATCCGTCAAACCGGGCAGCCGGGCGAAGCGGAAAGGATTGCGCAGGCCGTTTGTGACAACGGCAACGCTTTGGGTCGTCGCGCCCGGGTTCGTTACCTTGAGAATAACGCCATCGTAGTAGGGCGACGTGCCCTGACTGCGAAACGCCCCCTGCGGCACACTTGTACCATCGCCGCAAGCGGTATCCAACTGGCCGTAGTCGACCTGCTCGAAGCTTGCGCCATCGCCGGCACTTACATATAGCGTTTTGTTATCGGCTGCGAAGACCAAGCCCCCGATGCTGTGAGACGTATAGTAGAAACACCACGGCTGGTTGGTGGAGCCTGCGGGGGGGAGAATCTTCGTTTCGCCCGACCCTGTTAAAAGCGAAAGTTGGCCGCCGGTAAGGACTTTTCCACTACACGCTCCTGTCATAGGACGCGTCGTGTAAAGAACGTAGACGTTCCCATCATTCTGCGGATCGACTGCAAGTCCGAGGAGCCCCCGGTCAGCATCATTGCAAACTTCACTCCCCAAGTCGGCGAACAACGTACAGGTAGGTGTCGCCAAATCGCAATTCCAGACCTTGCCCCCTTTTTCGGCGACGAAAACCCTGGTCTTGCTTCCGTTGAAGCTTATCGCGGTCGGCTGGGTGAGACAGCCTGCGTACAAGATCTGCTCGGTAAAACCAATGGGAAGCTTCGGCTGCGGCCTGGTCGTGGACGTGGGCTGGCATGTAACCGACGGCCCGACAGCAGCCACATTGGGTACAGCAGCGGGCTGAGCGCGCGCCACATCAGTGAACGCCGATAACATGAGTAACGCTGCCAGCGCGGCGATCACGCGGCTTTGGCTTAGCCAGCCTTCTATGCAGTGCGGCATCTTATCCTCCTGTCCACGAATTGACTCATCGCGAAACCATTTAACGATAGGCCGTTTGCCCACGGGCGCTCCCGACACATCACCATGAATGTGCACGCCCGGGAGCGCATAACACGTGCCCCAACAGGGTCGCCTCGAAACCGTGATAAGAGTCGCCTTTCGGGAGCCGACACTGCAAAGGCTGGAAAGACATGAAAGCCGCCGTTTTGGCCGTCCAGGAAGCGGCAGGGGGTCGACTTCCGCCGACCGCATCGGACAGCGGCCGTGCCACATGCGGAGATCCAACCTGGCTAGTGGTGAACCATTCGAAAGGCAGGATGTGCCGTTAAGAGCTGACTCTACGGATCAGGAAGTGTCACTGCAGATTGTCCAGCAGGCAAAACTGAGGTTGGAAGCGCCCTTACTGGATTCTCGGCCCACTGGGTCAGCCGGCGTGCAGATGACTCGATCCTTGCGCTAGTATGGACGGGCAAAAAGGAGGATCGAAGACAGCCCACGACCTGGTGCTGCCGTCACCTGCCCGCTTTGTCCCGCTGTTCAGTCGCTGGCATCGCCGCGTTCAGACGGAGGTCGAAATGAACCAACAATCCGTGCTCGGTATCATCCATGCGCAGGAACTACTGATGGTGTCGCTCATTCGGATACTTCCGCCCGACGAACGGCGCAAAGTTTCCGACGAGTTCCACAGCCAGGTCGAGCTGGCCGAAGCGCCGCATCTGAGTGACGGCCATGACCGCGCGATGGTCGAAGCCTTCAGGGCGCATATCCGCAAGCTGTCGATGTTGCTGGCATCGTTAAGTTGATCGGGCCGACGTTCGCGCTGCAGACTGCCGCGCGCAAACGGGAGCGCAGAAGGCAGGCCTGCGCGCGGCCGTCATGAATGCGTCGACGGTCTCCACGCGGCAATGGTCACGAAACGCGCCCGTGATGCACTGATCGTCGCCGGGTTAGAAGATGCCCTCCGGTTCGGGCTCATTCATCGCGCGCTCGGCCAGAAGAGCTTGACATAGCGTCCCTGCCTTTGAGAGGTTCCCGGAAACCCGCGCGCGACGGACGCAGGAGGGAGCGAGTTGAGCGTTTCTTGCACATCGCCTTATCAAGAGGGCAACCCGGGAGGAAAAACCGCGAGCTCCTTTCTTTCGCACCATCGTGCGCCCGGCTCAGAGAGCGTTGCGCGCCTCACGGACGCAAGGCCGCAGCCCGTGCAAGCACTTCGATCCGCTCAAATGTGAACTCGATGCTGGCGTCATGCCCAGCCTGGTACACTCGCGTTCGGCTTGCCGACACGACTTTGAGACTGCCAATGCGTTCAAGATAGAGAGCGTGCTCCGACATGCCATTGAGTGATGTATAGACCGTCCCTGTTCGGGCGACTATCGCTGATTCGCGTCATGGCGCGGCGCAGGTTTTCCCGCTGATTTTCCGCGCGATTCAGTTTCTACTAGCTGCTCCAGGACTCGATGTTGAGGACGATACGTGCGACCGGATTGTCGTCGGCGGTCTTGGGAGAGAACTTGAGCTGGGCGAACGTTGCGAGACCGAAAGCGACTATCGCTAACGTCGCAGTCGCTGCGATGCGGTTGACGTATTTCACAGTTACCTCATTTTTGTTCAGGAGCATGTCCGCCCGCAACCCGGCGAAGCCGGCCACGGCCGTCAGAACGCGCCAGTTGACCGCCATTGGACTGCTCCGAGGACGAGATGCCCAAACTATAAATTGATGTTTAGCAGCTTGTTTGCGACAAGCCGTCGCAACCGATGCCTAAATTTGAAAGTCTCTTCTGTGGGAGGTTTTCCAAAGACGCATCGGCTCGAATTTCAGTCCGTCCGGTGGGTGCCAGGCACGATGAGGACGACAGTACCCACAGTGACAACTGCCATGCGTGGTCGAGCGAGCGTGAATGGCTGACGAATGACCCGAGGCTGCCGCCGGCAACCCGATCCCTGAAGTCGCGAGAACTCTCGGCGTTTTTTGCAGGCCGCCGCGCTTCGCACCGGAGCGCAGATCACAAGAAACGCTATTGGCGTTGAAATCTCATCTCGCCGACAGGCCGAGCGGCGTCCCGGGACGCCGCCCCCCTTCCGCCAATCGTCTAGCCGATGCGCGAGACGTCACTCACTGGCCGCCGCATCGCCCTTTTTCTCGGTCAATCTGTTCCTCACCGCGGTGACGCCCAGCACGGATCTTGCCGCGTTGCCGGCGCGCGAAATCTGCCAGCTCTCCGGCACCGACCCCGTCAGCGTGACGACGCCATGGCTCACCCTGATGTGAATCTCTGAATGATCGAGCTCCGGTACCCGCCCGAGGGCACGGCGAACGTCACGAACGATCGATGTATCCGGCCGGGTTCCGGGCGTCGACGCCGCTACCCGTTGCACGCTCACATCGGCCGCGTTTGCGCCTGTCTGCGCGCTCGCTTCGACGGCGCAACTCGCGATGGCGACGCACAACACTGCGCCGAAGACTCCGTTCGCACCGTTTCTGCTCATGTTGGCTCCTTGGGTCTTTGTCGACCGGTTTGACGATACACAGCTGGAACGAGTCGAGCGCAGGGCGCGCAATGCTCCAGCATAGCCTCGATCGTCAAAACGCCGCCGTCTTGCGCGCACACAGTCACATGGCGCCAGGCTCGGCGGGTCCGCCACTGTGTCGCTTCAAGGCCCCACGCGAGGGGCGCGGTTGCCCGAGATCGTGCACCCGTTCGACGTCAAAGCGTCAGCAGCCCACGATACAGACCATAACCGGCTGCGACTGCCGCCACGAGGACCGCCGCGAAAGCGCCTTTCTCGATCCGGCTGAACACCGGTTGACCGGCCTCTCGCCTCGCCTTGGCGAACAGGACGACGCTCGGCGCATAGAGCAGCGAGGAAAGCAGCAGATACTTGACACCGCCCGCATAGAGCAGCCAGGCCGCATAAAGCACGGAGATCGCTGCGATGATCGCGTCCCTGCGCCGCTCGCGCGCCGAACGTTCATAGGTTTCGCCCCGGATTGCCAGCAGTAACGCGTAGGTCGCCGACCAGAAATAAGGCACGAGAATCATCGACGTGGCGAGATAGATCAGCGAGAGATAGGTGCCTTTTGAAAAGAGCGTGATAAGCAGAAATCCCTGCACCATGACGTTCGTCAGCCATAGCGCGTTCGCGGGAACCTGGTGCGCGTTTTCCTTGCGCAAGAACGCCGGCATCATGCGGTCCCGCGCAGCCGAGAAAAGAATCTCCGCACACAGCATGACCCATGACAGCAGCGCGCCGGCAAGCGAAATGGCCAGGCCTACGCTCACCAGCACCACGCCCCAATGCCCGATGACATGCTGGAGCACGCCTGCCATCGATGGGTTCTTCAGCGCGGCGAGCTGGCGCTGCGTCATGATGCCGAGCGACAGCACGTTGACGAGCACCAGCACCAGCAGGACGGTGAAAAAGCCGATCACGGTCGCCTTGCCGACGTTCTTGCGCTCGGCCGCACGGGCCGAGAATACGGTGGCGCCCTCTATGCCCACGAACACCCACACGGTTACGAGCATCATGTTGCGGACCTGGTCCATCACGCCGCCGAGAGCGGGATTGCCGCGCGCCCAGAAGTCAGCCGAGAATATCTCCACGCGAAACGCTAGCAGGCAAATCAAAATGAAAAGCAGGAGCGGAACGATCTTCGCAACCGTCGTGAACTGATTGATGAAACTCGCCTCTTTAATGCCGCGCAGCACCAGAAAATGCACGCTCCACAACAGGACGGAAGCGCACGCGATGGCGGGCAGCGTATTGCCCTCGCCGAATATGGGAAAAAAATATCCCAGCGTGCTGAAGAGCAGCACGTAGTACCCGACATTGCCGAGCCACGCGCAGATCCAGTAACCCCACGCTGAGGCAAATCCCATGTAATTGCCGAATCCGGCTTTGGCGTACGCATAGACACCGCCATCGAGATCCGGCTTGCGGTTGGCGAGGGTCTGAAATACCAGCGCGAGCGCGAGCATTCCAAACGCCGTAATGATCCAGCCAATCAGCACGGCTCCCGCACCGGCGGAGGCGGCCATATTCTGGGGCAAGGAAAATATCCCGCCGCCGATCATCGAGCCGACCACCAGTGCGACGAGCGCGCCCAGCCCCAATCCGCTCGTGGACTTGCGCTCGCCGGCAGCATCGAACCCGTGGGTAGCGTCGCTCATATGCGCTCCGTCTCTGCACTATCAGGTTGACGGGTCATCCAGTGGTTTGCGGGCTCTGGTCACACGGCGCAGCACCGCAATCCGTTCCCGCCTGTACGACGGCCCCGGCGACGCCGTTCCACTGCGTAGTCATTGTTGGCAGGAATGCAGGCAAACGCAAGGAAAACACGGTGAATCAGCGAGCGCCCGGGTTGCCGCAGTTTATGCCTTCCGGGTGACGGCGAGGCCGTTGCAGACGTTGCGATATGATCGCGCTTTTAATGTCATGGAAAAGCCTTCATGCAAGTGCTGGTCGACGCCGACGCCTGCCCCGCCGTCATCAAGGACATGCTCTTTCGGGCCGCGCGGCGCGCCGAGGTCCAGGTGACGCTCGTTGCGAACCAATATCTGCGCACCCCGCCATCGCCCTTTATCAAATCGATTCAGGTGCCGGCGGGATTCGATGCGGCCGACGCCCGCATCGTCGAACTGGTCCAGCCCGGCGACCTGGTGATTACCGCCGACATCCCCCTCGCGGCCGCTGTGCTCGACAAGGGCGCATACGCGCTCGACCCGCGCGGCAACTGGTTCACGCGCGAAAATATTCAGGAGCGCCTGACAATGCGCGACGTGATGGATCAACTGCGCAATGCCGGCATCGAGACCGGTGGCCCGTCTGCCTTCAGCGCACGCGACAGCAAAGCGTTTGCCAGCCAGTTCGACCGGTTTCTTGCCCGGCATCACGCGCCGCCTCGCGGTACCGATTAATACCAGCATGCGCGCACCCGCACGTTTGGAATCGTTGCGCTAATCGTGCCCATGGCGCACACAGGCGTCGCAGAACCGTATCGGTTGCCGCCCGAAGACGGCATGCGCCATTGCCACGCGCGGTATCGGCGCATTGGCGGCGCCGCTCTGCCTCGCCGCTTGAAACACAGGGGCGATCACGCTCAACGGCGTGATCGCCATTCTCCGCGAGAGCAATGCCGACTCTCAAGCACTCCTTAGAACGCCACGTAAGGCGCCGTGCCGCCAGGCGCCGTTCTCCCGGCGATCGCGAAGTACACATTACGCCCGAAGAAGAACGGCAACCCCCAGTCGAATGTATTGTTCAAGCCTGTCGCGGCGAGGTTGTCGAAAGCGGAGGCCCGTGTCCGCGCAAGGTTGTTTTCGTTGGCGACCATGAAGGACATGTTCGCAGGCGTCGCGGGTCCGGCGTTGCCGGTGGACGTCGCCGACAACGCCAGCGTGGCCGCCGGGCAGTACCATCCCGCCGTGCCAGAGCAAGGGACAATGCTGCTGTCCACGAAGAACAGGCCGTTGGATCCACTATCGATGTATGACTCGGTCATGCTCTTCCCGCTGTACTGGGTCGTAAAGGTAAGAGCCGGGTCATAGCCGAGCACCGACGTAGCGGCAAACGTGTTGTCCGATTGCGTGCCGATCCCGAAGACAAGGGAACCGTCGACGGAAGCCTGTCCCGTCGCCGAAATGGCGGGCAACTTCACGATCACGCCATTGTTGTCCACTGCAAACGCCGCCACGGGATTCTGGACCTGGTTCGCTGCGCTTTGCGTCGTCGAATGGCAGATTCCAGTGGACGTGTTGCACGAAAAGTAAATGTCGTTCGTCGCGTTGGTCGTGCAGCCGGGACAATCCTGCACCAGACTGCCAACGCCCAGAATGCCATTCGCACCAATGAGCGAAGGCGCGTCCGCGAGCGTGTAACCCGTTGCGCAACCGCTCGGCGTCGAAGGAAAGCCCGACGTCGCGCCGTCGATCTGCATCGGCACGTCGGAAGCGACCTCGCCGGCCAGCTTGATGTCGGCGCTCACCACCGGCCCCCAGAAATACCGTCCATCCGCGAACGCATAGCACTCGCCAATGGCATTGCCACTGCTATCGGTTTGCGTGGGAAGCGAGGTCGTCAAGCTGCCGAGCGCCGAGGCCGCAAGACGCAGCCCGACCGAGCCGGTATCCACCAGCACGTCATCCACCGTCACGCATTGATTGGTGCCGTGCACGCACACCGTTACCGTCGTCACCGGTAGATTCGGTGCATAGCCCGCACCTGTCGGCGCCAGCGAAGTATCCACGTGAATCGCCAATACATTGCCGCTGCCCGACGAACCCGGCGTGCTCGATTGCGCAGTCTGACCACCGTTGCTGCTGCCACCGCCACCACCGCATGCGGCCAGCAGGAGACAGAGCGCCATCGCCCAAAGTGTGTTGCGCATCGAACTCATTGCAGATCCTCCGGCGAGACGCCCGCGGGAATCGCCGCAGGCAACCACGCCGTGCCGTGCATGTTGTTCATCCGGCCGCCGCCTACATACATCATTTGCGACGTCTGGACCTGAACGTGTCGGTGCAGGTCGCCATGGACAGGCGTCTGCAGCGAAGCCCTGAATTCGGAAAAGTGAACGCCGAGGAGTTGCGACAGATCCGGCGGGCGCGGTCCCTTCCATGAGACGGCAAACACCTGCCCCGCGGCGTTCGCGTATTCGCGCACCGTCGTGCCCGTTTCCAGCGTGATCACCTGCGTGGTGTAGGCGGAGGTCGACGACGTCGAGGCCATATGCCCACGCAGACTCGATGCTTCGATTTGCATCGAATAGAGTTTGTCGCCCAGTGCAGCTTGCGCAGAGGACTCGCAGATTGCAAATGAAGCAACGCCTGCCATTGCTGCGAACAGCAAGAAACGCGTTGCCCGGCATTCACACAGTCGGATTTTCATGTTTATCGTCTGTTGTCTGATCTTTTGTATCGAGATCGCCGCCACCAGAAATGGCGGATCTCTTCAGCTATCGCCGCGGCGCCGGAGACCTGCATCTGAGCTTTCCTGGCCACCGTCATCGATCTGGTACACCCGCGTACGCACCGCAGGAAGCTCGGGGGGCTGCTGGGCAATTCCCCATGCTCTCAGCAAACCGTCGAACGACGCCACGACGGTGGTCGACCGGGGCTCCGGCAGAGGCACGCCGGTCGAGCGGTAGCGCGCGGATCCTCGCGCCCCTGTGCCGGTGCCGATCCGCTCGGCGGCGCCGTTGCGCAGGGCGTAGCGAACGACATCCGACGCTTCGCGAGAACTCATCAGCCCCGACGCCGTCATCTCGCTGACCGACGCACTCTCGCGTTGCGCCAGCCAGCGCAGCAGCGTGAGCGCACTAGCGTGAACTTTCATTCGAGGCCTCTCTCCGTGCACTTTGCTTCGATTTTGTTCCGGCCTTGTCCGCGGATCTGCGCGCGAAGGCGATTGCGCCGGCCGGCGTGAACGAGGGCGCAAGGAAGGCACACGAAGGGAGAGCGAAAATCGCGCACAGGCGTGGGCTGCGCGCATGGATATGCCACTGGCTTTGCATTGCTTTTTTCACCGCGCACGCAGGCGCGCGCGGTAACCCCCCGGTACGGCCGGTGCGCCGCGTGTTTGAATTTGTGTCCATCTGCTCATCAGAGGCTATCGGCAGCCGGCTGATGAATCTTTAGCCGCGTGTCGACGCAAAAGCAGATCGATCGGCTCGCAGCGCGAAATTGGAGGATGGGCCCAGAATGTGGGAAGTCCGCAATGAAATATTGCTGCTCAGTCAATCGCGCGCCATGCGCCGCAGCCGCATCGAATGCAGCCGCTGGCTCAGGCCCTTGAACACGCTGTTCTCGTGCGGATCGCCAAAGTGCAGCAGGACCGTGCAGCGCACGCTGGAAGGCGCACAGGCCTGATTCGCGTGAAGCGAGCGCATGCCCCAGAAGAAGTACAGATCACCCGGAGTCAAAGATACGACCCTGGCCGAAAGCCACCGCTGGACGAGCGGCAAACGCCATACGGGCCCGAGCAGCTTTTCGACGACGACCTTCTCGACGATATTGACGATCGCCGAGCGCCGCACCTCGCGCAGGTTGGGAAACATGACCAGGCTTCCCTCCGGTTCGTGCAGCCCATGTGGAATCTGCACAGGAAGCAGTATCGACACCACGTAAGAATCGTAGTGGAAATTATTCGAGTGCCGGATTCCCTGCGTTCCCGTCAGCACGCGCATCACCGGCAGGATCCGGTCACTGGGTGGCGGCGCGCCCATCTTGCGCTCGTACAACTGGCGCAATAGCGCGAGCAGGCCCGGATCATGGTAAAGCTCGGCGAGACAGCTACTGGCCATCCATTGAGCGCCGTAGAAGCCGAAATATCGGGCGCCCTGCTGCTCGATCAGCTCCGCTATCGAGTTGCGGAGCCTCGCGAGAAGGGCTTGCGGCAAGACATCGCCCAGCACGGCCACGCCGGTTTCGTCCATCGACCGTGCCAAAGCCTGCGCGCTGACCGCGCTCATGGGCTTGATCGCGTCATCCGGCAATTCGTGATTCAACGCGATCATCGCAGTCCCTCGCCCGGCTCGCCGGTCTTCGACGAGCGCGCTTGCAGTCAACGCAGATTCGCCAGACTGAAGCGAAAAGCCCATGCGTTCCGTGCGCCTTCGTACAGAAACGCGTCGCATTGATGAGGCGGGCATATTCTGCGCGCATGCAACAATGCCCGGCATAACCGGGGCGTGAACAGGTTCCGTGAGCGATGCACCACTCGAGCACCGGATCCATCGTGACTTTGTCAGAATATGCAGCAAGGAGGGGCCGACGGCGGCCAGCTTTCTGTAAGGAGATCGTCATGCCAGAGCTAGTGACTTGTGTGTGGTTCGATGAAGGCAGAGCGCTTGAGGCCGCGGAGTTCTACGCCGCGACATTTCCCGACAGCCACGTCGACGCGAAACATGCGTCCCCGATACCGGGCATCGGACAAGGTGCCGAACTGCTGGTCGAATTCACGCTGCTCGGCCAGCGCTTCGTGGGCCTGAACGGCGGACCCGACTTCAAGCCGAGCCAGGCAGTGAGTTTCATGGTCAAGACCGACGATCAGGAGCAAACCGACCGCTACTGGAACGCGATCGTCGGCAACGGCGGCGAGGAATCGGAATGCGGTTGGTGCAAGGACCGTTGGGGCTTTTCGTGGCAGATCACGCCGAAGCGCCTGCTCGAATTCGTCAGCGGCGCGGATCGCGAAGCCGGCAAACGTGCGATGCAAGCGATGATGACGATGCGCAAGATCGATATCGCCACGATCGAACGCGCGGCGGCAGGCAGCTAACCGAGGCAGACGAGAGCGTATGGAACGATATCTGTGAGATTCGCTGGTACGCGCACGGGCAGCGCCCCGCAACGCCTGGCGTGGCGCATTGCCGGCCATTGCGCCCCGCCTTTCTCATTCGCGGGCGTCCGGGCGATCGTTGTCGTCGCGTTGACGCTCGCCGCCAGCACCCGCGCAATCGCCCAGCGCACGCCTTCCCTGCCGCTGCACTGCACCGATCTTGCTGGCGCTGTGCTGCCGCCCGCCAGCATCGGCTTGCCGACCAACGGCGCGCTCGTGATGAGCGCGGCCATGATCCCCGCCACGGCGACAGGCAATCTCAACGGCGACTTCTGCCGCTTGACCGGCGTGATTCGCGCACAGAGCGCAGGCACCCCGGACATCCGCTTCGAAGTGAACTTGCCGAGCCAGTGGAACCACCGCGCACTGCAATTCGGCGGCGGCGGCTACAGCGGTGTCGTCGTGACGGGAACCGGCCCGATGCCCTTCTCGCCCGAACGCGCGCCGCTCGCGCGGGGTTACGCGACCTTCGGCGACGACTCGGGCCACAACGGCACGTCGTCGGAGGCAAACTTCGGACTGCTTGAGGAAGCCGTGACGAACTTCGGCTTCGCGCATCTGAAGAAAGCGCACGACGTCGCGCTCGCATTGATCGAGCGCGGCTACGGGCAGGCGCCGGAACACGTCTATTTCGGGGGCGGCTCGACGGGCGGCCGCGAAGGCTACACGGTGATCCAGCGCTACCCCGACGACTACGACGGCGTGATCGCGAATTCGCCGGCACTGAATTTTTCGGGCGTGCGCCTGACGGGCGTCGTGGTGGGCAGACACGAATACCGCACGCCCGGCGGGTATCTTTCGCCGCAATTGCTGGAGCGCGTGTACGAGCGCGTGATGCAGGTGTGCGACACGCTCGACGGCGCCGCCGACGCGATCATCAGCGACGTCGAGGCGTGTCGCGCGAAAGAACCGGAGATCATCGATTCGCTGCGCTGCCAGAACGAGGACCAGGCGGATCGCCGGCACGTCGGCGACGACTGCCTCACGCCGCCGCAGGTCGCGACGCTGGAAACCCTTCGTGACGGCCTGCGGCTGCCCTACGCCCTCGCGTGGAACGTGGATAGCTACCGCGGCTACAACGTCTTCGAGGGAACGCGCTTGACGAGCACGCTGGGGCTCGCGCACTCGCCGCAGCGGCAAACGCAGCCCGCCTTCGCGCCAAACGGGTACCTGTACGCGCAGGGCGACGCCTACCTCAAATACTTCATCACGCACGACCCGAACTTCGATTCGACGAACTTCGACGTGACGCATCCTGGCCGCTATCGCGAGCGGCTCTTCACGCTATCGGCGACGATCGGCGCGATGAATCCCGACGTCTCGCGCTACATCGCGCGAGGCGGCAAGCTCATCACGTTGCAGGGACTCGCCGACGAGGTCATCAGCCCGAACCAGACGATCGCGTACTACCAGGCGCTCGTCGGCCGCTACGGTGAGGAACGCGTGGACAGCTTCATGCGGCTTTACATGGTGCCCGGTTACCAGCACGGCAACGGCGTGTTCATTCCCTCGGTGGATCTGCTCGGCGCGCTCGACGACTGGGTCTCGCACGGCAATGCGCCGGAAACGCTGTTCGCGACGGACATCGCACAAGCCACCAACGGCCGCACTCGCCCGCTGTGCCGCTATCCGGCGTTCCCGCGCTATCTCGGCAAGGGCAATCTGAATCTGGCGACCAGCTTCACCTGCGCGATGCCGTGACGGTCGAGGCGCCCCGACTACGCCGACGGCACCCGGCGCGCGGCGCGCTGAGGCAGCACCACGATGCAGCCGACGACGAAGATCAGCAAAAGCGCGGACGCATAAAACCGGCTGAAATGCAGGCCGCCGTCCGCTATGGGTTTGTCGAGGAAGTCGCCCAGCGTGGCGCCGAGCGGACGCGTGAGCACGAACGCGAACCAGAAGAGCGCCGTGCGCGAGACGCGCGGCCACAACCAGAGCAGACCCACGACGACGAGACCCGCGCCGAAGATAGCGGCGCCGACTTCATAGCCGAGACCGAGACCGCCACGGTCGTCGCCCGCCACCCAGTCGCCGAGCGCGGTGCCGAGCGTTTGCGAAAACAGGATCGTGATCCAGTAGAACCACTCTACGCGTGCAGTCGCGACGCTCTCGATCGAAACCGAGCCCTCCACGCGGTACCAGATCCCGAGGCTGGCGACGAGCAGGAGCAGGATGATCGACACGCCACCTGGATAGCCGACGCCGAGCGAGCGGTCGAAGAAATCGGCGAGCGTCGTACCGAGCGTGGTCGTGGCCACGATCGTCGCCCAGTAAAGCCACGAATAGAAGCGTTGTGCGCGGATTTGCGCCGAGACCAGCACGACAAAGCCCGCAAGGAAAATAAGCGAGCCGATCAGATAGCCGAGATTCAGCGACATCGACACCCAGTCCCCGCCTGTCTCCCCGAGCGTGGTGCAGGCAATCTTGATGATCCAGAAGCCGATGGTCACTTCGGGAACCTTGCTGACTGCGTGTTCGACGAGACTTCGGGTACTGGTGGACATGAGAGCTCCTTGCGCCGCTTGAGGGGCAAAATAAACCAAGGCTGGACTATAAGCGCCCCTTGCTTAACTGACGCTTAAATGGCGCCCGATAACAATTTGATACACGGTTGACACTTCGGCGCACGCCTTGTTCTCTTGACATAAGCCATTTCTAAGGTTGCCGGCGTACTCTTTGGACATAGGCGGTGAAAAAACGTGGGCTTTACTGCAAGCGGTTTTGCAATACCTGCGCCCACTTTTTAGTAATCCGAATCTATGTCGTTTAAATGGAGTGTCATCATGAAAGTGCTCTTCGCTTCCGCGATTTTCTCGCTCGGCCTTGCTTTGTCTCCCGCGGTCTTCGCCCAGAACACCGCCCCCAATGATCAGGCGCCGCAGATGCAACAACAGGCAACGTCCCAGCAGTACGGCACTCAAGCCGGGACCGATTCCGGCTATGGAATGGAAAGCACCGGCACGTCGAATGCGTCGTACGGGCGCACGAGCCAAGGCGCGATCATGTCTCACCAGGGACGCAACGATCTTTTCGCGCATCATTGATTCCCGATGACAATGCGCGCCACCCGCCTGCGCAGCGGATGGCGCTAGCATCGTCAATCGGTACACCGATGCAACCGGTCGCGACCGCCGCGCTCAACAGTAGCTTGCGTCGCGCCGCATCTCCCTCACCCGCGGCGCTTGTCGTGCGCCAGTTCGTTGGCTGACATTGCGTTGCCTTCCTGCAAAGGCTCACCGGCTAGCCGACGCTTGCCGGCCTGATCGCTTGCGACATTCGAAGTCTCGCCTTCCGCGTCGTATTCCGCGGCGATCTGTCTCTCTGCGCGGCCCCAGTATTCATCCGCCTTGCCCTGCTGCGCGCCGCCCTCTTGCCAGAGTTGATACGCGCGCCGCCGGATCCGCTCTGCCCGTTGCTCGTCCATGGTCGTTCCCTCCGATGTGCGCGCGGCCGCAGCGTGGGAATCCGGCCGAAAGCCGGGCGTCGACTCGCGCGCTGCATGTGGCGAATGCGCAAGCATAGTGCCCAGAACAAGCGTCAAACTGGAGCCGACAATGCGACCCGTTGAAAAGAATCGCCGTGGTGAGCCGACGCTTCCGTCCCTCACCGCGAAACGGCAATGCCGATGCGAGCGGCCCATCGATGCTGGTTGTATTCAAGCAGGTCTTCGGCATAGCCGTTGAAATAGTTGAGAAACACGTAGCCGCCCCATGCATTTCCGAACAGTTTGGCGAGCGGGTACGTGAATTGCACATCGACGCTTCCATAGGTCGATCTCGTGCCCTTTCTCAATGTGGTCGCGAGTTGCCAGCCATCGGGGCTGCCGTATTTCATCAACAGATCGACATAGCCCCGATAGTGTGCGATATCCGAATTCGTTTCCTGGATGTGCTCGTACGCGTAGATTTTAGGTGCAATGGTCAAGTGGTTGGCATTGATGTCGCCGAAATCCCAGATCGGCTGCACGTACAGAATGTCGACACCGCGCGAGCCGGCACCCGCAGTCCCATTCGACTCGTGCTCGTAGCCTGTCTCGATGCCCATCCGGGTGAACCACTTGGTCCTCCACCCGGTGTCTTCGAGATAGTAGAAAAGCGCGGGCTTGTAGCTCGTATCGTGGAACGGCGAGTCGTACCCGCGAATATTCCAGAGCGAAGTCTGCGTGTAGGCAAAATAGAGGTTGTCGACGAAACCGCGCGAACGCGGATCATCGGGCAGCACGAAGCGGAATTTGACACTGATCTGGAATCTTGCGAGGTCCGCGTCGTTCGAGGACCAGCCGTCCGAGAAATAGTTCGGCTGGTAGAACGAAAGACGCCCCAGCAGAAAGGTGCCGAGATCCGGCACGATCGAATTCGAAGGCTTCACGGTCGAAGGCGGCATTTGCGCGGCGAGCGACTCGTTGCCCGCCATCGGCCCTTCGGCCGGCGCAATCGCGAGTGGACTGGATGCGGGAGCAACGGCCACTGCAGCGGTTGCCGATGCCGGCGACCCGGCGTTCGCCGTAGCGGAGTGCGGCTTGCGCGTGAGCAGGACCAGCGAAGGCGAAACGTCTACGCCGGGTACGTCCACACGCACCGCGCCGCGCGCCCACTCGGGCCATGGCGCGCTATAGCTCACCGCTTTCAATTCGCCGGCCGCGAGCCTTACATGCTCGGGTGCGCCCGAATCACGCGTGAGCAGCACGGCTCTCGGCAACTGCTCGCCGTTCGTGAGCGTGATGCTCAACGTGCGGGGCACATCGACCGAGGTTCCGCCAGGCGCGTCGCCGCTGTACACGATCGTCACCACCAGCGGCTCGTCGGAGCGCGCTTCGCGCGGCGGGCGCATGATCGACACAGCAGCGCGACTTTCCGACACATAACCTGCGAACGTGGTCATGGCTAGCGCTGCGCATGCCAGCCTTCCCCACCGCGTCCGCGAAGTCGCAACGGAGCGGAAAGCGTAGCCCATGCAAGATGCGAATCGAATCGCCACGTTGCCTCCTTTTATCGCCAGAATGGCTCCCCGCGAGCCAGATCCAGTTGATGCTTTTCGTGAGTGAAGCGTGGTGCCGGTGCGAATCGTGCCCCATTCCCTCTTGCAAACGCGGCGCCGAAATTGAATTGTTCGCTGCCGCTGCCTATGATCAAAACGATTCATTCCTGCTTGCCGGACAGCGCAGGCTATCGCCGGCGAGCGCATCTCGCGAGGACTGACATGAAACCTGTCCTGGTAGCGCTAGCCCTGCTTGGCGCTTCAACGTGCTGGGCGCAGGCCAGCGCTCCCGCCGCTTCGGCGCATCAGGCTCACACCGAGACAGTCGACGACCGCGTGAACGAACTGCATGCTGAACTCAAGATTACTCCCGCCGAAGAAGAGAAGTGGGCGAAAGTGGCCGACGTCATGCGCAACAATGCAAAGACTGTCGATGACCTGATCCAGCAAAGGCACGACAACGCGCACACGCAAACCGCGGTGGAGAACCTGCAGTCGTGGAACGAGATCGCCCAGGCGAATGCCGATGGGAGCAAGGCGATGCTCGATGCTTTCTCGGCGCTTTATGCGGACATGCCCGACGCGCAAAAGAAGGTTGCGGACGCCGCTTTCCGCCCCGCGCAAGCGCACATGAAATAAGCGGCCGGGTGCCGCGGGAAGCGCACGACCCGGCCTGACTCGTCCAGAGGCACGACGATGAAACCCTGTGTGGTGAAGTTTGCTTTCGTCCCGGCGCTGGCCGTCCTCTGTGCCATGCAAACCGCACAGGCGCGCGTGAACGTCAACCTGGGCGTGGGCTTTGGCATTCCGGGCGCCTTTTACGCACCGCCGCCGCCCGTATTCTTCGTGCATTCCGGGCCCATGTGGCCGCCTCCTGTCATGTACAGCCGCCACGGCTTTTCTCCGTGGCATCATCCGCCGCGATTCGCGGGCCCGAGACACGTCCGCCATCCGGGCTGGGGGCCGCCGCCGCCGCGTTGGCGCTAGATGCAACGCTCATCATTGCGCGGCAAACGAATAAAGCCACGGCTCGCGAGGCTTGCAAAGCCGTGGCCCATCTCACTGCTTAGCCCGCATTGCCGGCCTTACGCGCCCAGCGCGGGGTCGCTATAGCTCGGGCGGCCCGTTTCGACGTGACCCGCAATGCGGCGCACGAAGGTCGCGTCGCTATCGACCGTGATCGTCAGGTCGTACCAACCGTATGCATTGCGCAGGTCGAGATAGAGCGGCTCCGTGTCGCCGCCGCGCACGGTGCGCTCGATCTTCGTTTGCGGATCGTAAGCGTTGACGATCGTGAACTGGCAGCGCGCGCTGCCCCTGTTCTCGAGGCGCAGTTGCAGGTTGCCGTTCGCCACGTCATAGCCCTCCGCGACTTCGGGCCGTGCCGTGTCGTCGCGGCCCAACCAGCCCGACTTGAGCAGCGTGCCTGCGAAGCGGCGCAGAAAGCCGTTGGGGCCGTGCACGCTGAAGTCATAGGCACCGGTGGCGCCAATCGCGAGCTTGTCCTGCAGATGCTTGCCGGCTTCGACCGTATAGGTGCGCGGCGCATCGGTGCTGCCCGCCGTGTAGACGAGGAACACTGCACCGGCGCGCCCGGAATTGACGAAGCGCGCGGAGACCTCGCCCGAGTTGCCGTTCGCATCGAAGCGAACGAAGAGCTCGTATGGCAGCGCGCGCGCATTGCGCACGCCTGCTTCCTGCTTCGGCACGCTGCCCGTGACGGGCGGCACCGGCACGTAGTCGGGGTGACGGAGCTTGTCGGGCGGCGCGTAGCCCGTCGTGGAAGGTAGCGCGGGCAGCGCCGCGTTGGGCGTGGCAAAGTTGAACGCCGACGTGAGGTCGCCGCACACGGCGCGGCGCCACGGGGTAATGTTCGGCTCGCGCAAATCGTGATGGAGTCCAAAGCGCTTTTCGATGAAGCGGATCACGGAAGTATGGTCGAACGTCTCCGAGCACACCCAGCTGCCGCGCGACCACGGCGAGACCACGAGCATCGGCACGCGCGGCCCGAGGCCGTACGGCCCCGCGGCGTACTTGCTGCTGCCCGGGAAAATTTCGTTGGTGGTGTCGACAGTCGAGAGGCCATTGGCACTCGAAGCCGGCGGGAACGGGGGCGCCAGGTGATCGAAGAAGCCGTCGTTTTCGTCGTAGTTCACGAGCAGCACGGTCTTGCTCCACAGGTCCGGGTTCGACGTGAGGATCTGCAGCACCTGGTCGACGTACCACGCGCCGTAGTTCGCAGGCCAGTTCGGGTGCTCCGAATACGCCTCGGGCGCGACGATCCACGAGACCTGCGGCAGCGCATTGTTGGCCACGTCCTGCTTCAGCACATCGAAATAGCCGCCGCCAGCGAGCACGTTCGTGCCCGTGCGCGCACGGTCGTAGAGCGGGTTACCGGGCTGCGCGTTCTGGTATTGATGGAAGTACAGCAGCGAGTTGTCGCCGTAGTTGCCGATGTACGGGTTGTCGCCCGTCCAGCCCCACGAGCCCTTCGCGTCGAGACCTTCGCCCACGTCCTGATAGATCTTCCACGTAATGCCCGCGTTCTGCAGCACCTCGGGATACGTGGACCAGCCATAGCCCGCTTCCGCGTTGTCGATCACCGGGCCGCCGCCGCTGCCGTCGTTGCCCACCCAGCCCGTCCACATGTAGTAGCGGTTCGGGTCGGTCGCGGTCATCGTCGAGCAGTGGTATGCGTCGCAAATCGTGAAAGCATCGGCGAGCTGGTAGTGAAACGGAATGTCCTCGCGCGTGAGGTAGGCCATCGTGGTCGTGCCCTTGGCGGGCACCCACTGATCGTAGCGGCCGCCGTTCCAGGCCGCGTGCGTCGTGGTCCAGTCGTGCGGCAGATCCTGGAGAAACTGCATGCCGAGGTTGGCCGCAGTGGGATGGAACGGCAGCACTTCGCCCGCCCCGGCCGCGAGCGGCTGATTCCACACGGGCTTGCCGTTGGGCAGCGTGATCGCACGCGTGTCGCCGAAGCCGCGCACGCCGCGCAGCGTGCCGAAATAATGGTCGAACGAGCGGTTTTCCTGCATGAGGACGACGATGTGCTCGACATCGCGGATGCTCCCCGTGCGATTGTTCGCGGGAATCGCGAGCGCATTGCGGATGCCCTGCGGCAGCATCGTCAGGGCGGTGGCCGAACCGGCGCTCATCGCGGCAGTACGGAGAAAGTCACGGCGGCTTCTCGATGTCATGTTCTGGTTTCCATCTTCAGGTTGAGAAAGGCACGCGCGGCATGCCGCCTTGACGGCGGCAGGCGGCGAAGGCCGCGCGGCCGGGTTGTCAATCGACGGTGTGAATGACGGGTGTGACGAGCGGGTCGATTTGCACCGCTTGTGCGCTCGCATCGGCCGGCGACCTGGCCGGCGAGCGCACGGCGTTTGCAGGCAAAGCGGCGCCGTCTTTCCCCGTATCGTTTGCATTACTGAATGAACTGTCGTGAAGATTCGCTGCGGCCGCATCCGGTGCGAGCGTGAATGCATTCGCAAACTGCGGGCGCTGCGATTGGCCCGGCTGCGCTTGCGAGAGTTCGCGTGCGGCGCTCGTGGTGAGCGCGACGCGCGCGTCGCTGTCGCGCGCGCTGCATGCGCCCAGCGTGCAGACCGCCGCCGCGCACGCCAGCAGCACGGCGGGCACACGCATCGTCGCGAATGCAGCGGGCAGGCTCAAACGTCTGCGCGGCGCGCTTTGCAAAGGCAGAAGCGCCGGCGCGGATTCGACCGTCATCGAAGTCTCCGTCCCAGATAGAGGCACAACAACGGCTCGAGGAGCGGCCCGAGCGGGAGCCTTGCGCGCGAGGAAAGCCGCGGCAAGGCAACGTCAGAGAGTAACGAAGCCGCTTTTAAGTTTTGTGACGGCGTGAGAAAGAAGCCGGGGTGCCGCGCAAGCGGATCGGCCTTACGCCTGGTGGATCTGCAATTCCGCGTAGCCGGTCAGCGGGTCGGGCGCCCGCGAGAAGCGATGGTCGGGGAGCAGCACCAGCAGCAGTTCGACCGTGGTACGAACCACGCAGCCGCGCGCGACATGCCCGCCGAACACGCGGCCTTGCGCGTCGGACACAGCCATGTGCAGATGCGCGCCATCGGGCGACACCGAGCCCGCCAGCGTGAGAATTTCGAGGTCGCCGCGCAATTCGGCCGGCGACTCGGCGCCTGCGAATCGCAATTGGGCGGCACCCAGGCTGCCGATGCCCTGGATGACGAACGCCGCCTGCGATGCGTATCGATTCAGCAAGCCTTCGACGGCGACGCGCAGATCGTCGCCGGGGGATAGCCGGACGGGTGTGGTTTGCATGCTGGTCTCGGGGTGGTCGTGTCCGGCACAGGTTAGGGCTGCGAGAGGAACGAGGCAAGTGAGCATGTGCAACGGCCCGCACGAAGCGGGCCGTCGTTGAATTCGCGCGCTCAGTCACCGATCACCGATGCGCGTAGATCGAACCCAGACCGGGAATGTCATGTGAAGCCGAAACCATTGCCGCACCCGCTGCCGACGCTGCATTGGCCACGCCGCCATACGCCGACGCCAACGCGCCGTTCTGGGCATCCACTCGCGCTTGCGCGGCCTGGATGTTCTGCGGGTAGTCGTTGTAGTCGGCCGCCGGGTTGTAGCCGGCCTTTTCGAGCTGCACCAGTTCGGCGCGAACCTGAGCACGCGTGAGCGGCTCGCTGGACTGCGCGAAGGAGACGACCGGAACTACGACAGCAGCGGCAACGATCAGCGACTTGAAGAGTTTCATGGTATCCACCTTTAAGCATCGGTTGAGTCGGGCCACGGTTGCATGGCACGTGCATCCAGTCATCTCGAAGTCTCGTTTGCGACTTCGCTGGCTGGCATGGGTGTATTTGACCCCCCGCACGTATCCCGCTTGTTTCCGTGGCCCCCGCTTTTGCAAGCCGCTTTGTCCGTTGCCGCGGTGGATACACAGAGATACGAAAGTCCCGCCCGGCCCGGGCTACCTGCTACCCGCGCAGATCGCGCAGCGACGCACCGTTCGGGCGCAGCCGCAGACCCGGATCGATGCGCCGCCACGGCAGGTCGGCGGGATCGGCGGCCATGGGCCCAGGCGCCTTCGCCACGAGATGCGCGGAGGCAATTGCATCGAAATCGGCGCGATAGTGGACCGAACTCTTGTTGACGAGAATCTTCATGCGCTCCGGTTCGATCCCCGCCGCACGATAGAGATTGCGGTCGAAGATCTGCATCTTGACCGAGCTGACCGCGATCCTCACGCCGTCGATACGCAGGCACGCCACCGGCCCGATCCCGGTCCACATGCCGTTCATCATGGGGCCGTCGAAGCGCACCCGCCCATCGGCGACATGCTCCACCACGAAGCGCCCGGCGAGCGGCGCGTCGCCGGGCACCCCCGAGCCGCCCGCGAGCGAGAGCTCGATAGTCGCGCCCACGCCCGCCTCGTGCGCCTTCGCGGCGGCCTGCGGGTCCCAGATCAGGCCCACGGCCGCGTCGCGTGCGCCGTGGCGCAGCAAGGCGCGCACGAGGCCCATGGTGTTCGAGTCGCCGCCCACACCCGGGTTGTCCTGCGTGTCGGCGATGACCACGGGCTGCGTGGCATGCGCGGCGAGGCGCATGGCTTCGCGCACGGCGGCGTCGGGGTCGAGAAAGCGCACTTCCCAGTCGCGTTCCTGTGCGACGATGGCCGAGGTCAGCGTATCCACCGCCGCCATCACGGCGGCTTCGTCGAAGCCGTAACCCCAAACGGTCGCGCCGCACTCGGGGAAATCGGCAGCGGGAAATCCGGGCGCGAACGAGAGCGAAACGACCGCATCGCTCTCCAATGCCGCAAGGCGCTCGTACGTGCCGCGCGCCGGTTCGACGAGCGTGCACATGCCGTTCACCGGGATCAGGAACGGAATGCGGCGCGCGAAACGTTTGAGCCTGCGCCCGGGCGCCTCGACGAGGCGCATGAGAATCTGCGCGGCGCGCGCGCCCGTCTCGGCCATGTCCACGTGCGGATAGGTGCGATACGCGACCATGGCGTCGGCATGCGCAAACATCTGCCCGGTCACGTTGGCGTGCAGATCCAGCGAGACCACCACGGGCATGTCGCGGCCCACGACGGCCCGCACGCGCGCAAGCAGTGCGCCTTCGCCGTCGTCGAGATGCTCGGCGACCATAGCGCCGTGCAGATCAAGGTAGATGGCGTCGAAGCCGCCGCGCCGCACCGCATCGACGATCTCTCCGGCAATGCGCTCGAAAGCGTCTTCGGTCACGTGCGCGGAAGCGCTCGCCCCCGCCCAGATGACCGGCACCAGCGTATGGCCCGCCGCCTCGGCCGCCTTGATGAAGCCTCCGGCGGGCACGTTCACGTCGCGCAGCGAGAGCACGTCCGCGCCGCGCGCGAGCGGCGGGAAGCCCTCGCCCTGGACGAAACTCTGCCAGCTTGCTTTCGTCGGCGCGAACGTGTTGGTCTCGTGCTGGAACCCCGCGATGAGAATTTTCATGTCCCTTACCTCATTTATATAGGATGACTGATCAAATGATATTGCGTGGGCATGCGTTGAATACGCCACGCGCGTTCAGTGCTTCGCGCTCGAGAGCCCGACCGTGAGAATCAGCAGCGCGGCGACGAGCGAAACGCCCGCCATGGCGAGCAGCGCCGGCTGAAGGTTGCCCGCCGCCGTCTTGATCCAGCCGATCGCCGCGGGCCCCCAGAAGCCGCCCGAAAGCCCAATGGTGTTGATGAGCGCGATGCCGCCCGCCGCGGCCGGCCCCTTGATGTATTCGGGCGGAATTGCCCAGAAGACCGTATAGGCCATCCACAGCGCCATCGTCACGAGCGTGAGCAGCGCGAGCGTTGGCGCCAGATGATTGCCCGTGGCGGCGCACATCGCGAAAAGCAGCGCGGCGGCCGCTGCCGGCACCGCGCAGTGCAAGCGCCGCTCGCCGAGCCGGTCCGATCGACGGCCCATATAGAGCATGCCAACGGCTGCCGCAACGTACGGAATCGACGTGTACCAGCCGAGTGTGATGAGATTGCCCACGCCCTGCGCTTTCAGGATGGCGGGCAGCCAGAAGCTGATGGCGTAAATCGACGCAATGATGCAGAAGTACGCGAGCGCCAGCACATACACCTTGCGATCGCGCAGCACGCTGCCAAACGACGTGGCGTGCGCCTCGGGCAGACCGACTTCGGCTTCGAGCCGGCGCTTTTCGGCGTCGCTCAGCCAGGCGGCATCCGCCGGACGGTCGGGCAGATAGAGGAAGGTCGCAATGCCGAGCGCGATGCACGGCAGGCCTTCCACGAGAAACATCCATTGCCAGCCCGCGAGGCCCGCCCTGCCCGCCAGCGAACTCATGATGGCCGCCGAAACCGGGCCGCCGACGATGCCGCCGATCGGCCCGGCCAGGAACACCATGGCAATGGCGCGCGCCATGCGCGAAGGGCCGTACCAGCGCGAAAGATAGAAGATCATGCCCGGCGCGAAACCGGCCTCGAAAACGCCCAGCAGGAAGCGCATGGCGTAGAACGCGTTCACGCTGCGCACGAACAGCATGCACGCCGACGTGATGCCCCACAGCACCAGAATGCGCCCGAAGGTCTTGCGCGCGCCGATTTTCGGCAGCAGCAGATTGCTCGGCAATTCGAACAGCACATAGCCGATGAAGAAAATGCCCGCGCCCACGCCATAGGCGGCATCGGAGAACCCGAGATCGGTCTGCATCTGCAGTTTTGCAAACCCGACGTTCACGCGATCGAGGTAGGCAAACAAATAGCAGATCAGCAGAAACGGCAGCAAACGCGTGTTGATCCTGCTATAGAGCGCGGAAGCGTCGAGGCTTCGCGCGGTGGGAAGAATGGCCGCCATGTCTGTCTCCTGTCGATGGGCGTCGTGCGCAACGCCATCCTGACCAGGGCATTCCACGCTAGCAAGAGCAACAAAGTTCACATATCGTTCTTTTTCAGTCAACGGTCCTTGTACGGAACCGAGAGCCATGCGCGAAATCAATCAGCAGCGGCTGCGTTATTTCCACGAAGTGCTCACGCACGGCACGATCCGCGGCGCCGCGGACAGCCTGAACACCTCGCCTTCCGTCATCACGCGGCAAATCAAGCTGCTGGAGGACGAACTCGGCGCGCAACTGTTCGAGCGGCAGGCCCGCGGTGTGAGGCCCACCGAAGCCGCGGCGCATCTGCTGGAGTTCTGGCGCGGCTATCGCGCGCAGCAGGAAAAGTTCGAGGACCAGTTGCACGCGTTGCGCGGGCTCCAGCAAGGCCGCGTGGATCTCGCCGTGAGCGAGGGTTACGTCGATGCGCTGGTGAGCGAAGTCATCACGCCGTTCTGCGCCCAGTATCCGAAGCTCGAAATCGGCCTTACGACCCTGCCCGTCGACGACGTGCTCAACGAAGTCGTGGAAAGCCGCGCGCATATCGGTATGGCGTTCAATCCGCCGCCGCATGAGCGCATCGAATATCGCGCGAGCAGCGCGCAGCCCGTTGTCCTGCTCGTGCGCAGTGATCATCCGCTCGCGCGGCGCGGCACGCCAGCCACGCTCGACGACCTCCGCGCGTGGCCGCTCGCGTTGATGCCGAGCACGTTCGGCATCGGGCATCTCGCGACGATGCTGGCGTTCGCGGAAAACATCGAGATTCGCGCCACGCTCACCACAAATTCGCTTACCGCGCTCAAGCGTTTCGTGGCCGCTGAAAACTTCGCGACGTTGATCGGCGCGTTCGCCGCCTCGCGCGAGATCGAGGCCGGCGAACTCACGACTGTGCCGATCGATCACCCGCTGTTTCTGGGCACGAAGGCTCGCGTGCTCGTGAAGTCGGGGCGGCCGCTCGTCGCGGCCGCGCATGAACTGCTCGAGTGGATCCTGAAGCGCATGACGATGTTTCAGGCGGCGCACTAAAAGTGGCCCACGTCCGCGACGGCCTGGGCGAACGCCTGCGGCGCTTTCTGCGGCAGGTTATGGCACCTGCGTGAGGCGGCGTCCGGTTCCGCTCCTTCAGCGTTCAGCCTCTAGCCTTCAACCGAACCGGACACAATAAACCGGCGGCAAATGCGCGGAGATCAGCCGCCAGCTTTCGCCGCCGTCGGCCGACGTCCACAGTCCACCCGTCGTCGATCCCATGGCGAGGCGCGTGCCGGACTCGTCGATGTCGAGCCCGTGCCGGTACACGAGGTCGTACGCCGGCGCGGCCGGCAAGCCGTTCGAGAAACGCTCGAACGTGCGCCCGCCGTCGCGCGTGCGCGTGACGACGAGCCGGCCATCCACGGGAATGCGGTACTGATCTTTCACGGCTGGCACGAACCACGCGGTATCCGGCTCGCGCGGATGCACCGCGACCGCGAAGCCGAAGCTCGATGGCTGCGCTTCGATGCGCCGCCAGTGAGCCGCGCCGTCGGTCGAGCGGAAGATCGCGCAGTGATGCTGCGTCCACAGCACGTCGGGGTTGGCCGCGCATTGCACGACGCGGTGCGGATCCTGCACATTGGCTTCGCCGCGGCGCTCGGGCGGCATATAGTCGGCCTCCATGCCATCGGCGGTGAGGCGCCAGGTCGCGCCGCCGTCGTCCGTTTGCCAGACGCCGCCGCACGATACGCCAACCGTGACGTGCCGGCTGTCGCGCGGATCGACCATCACGGAATGGATGCCCGGCGCATCGTAGCCGCCTCCTACCCATTCGCGACGCTCGGGGCGGTCCCAGAGCGCGCGGTTGAGTGTCCAGGCGTCGCCGCCGTCTTTCGAGCGGAACAATCCGCCGGGGATCGTGCCGGCCCACAGTACGCCCGGCTCGTCCGCGCCGCCGGGTTCGAGCGACCAGATCTGCTGGAGCGACCAGGGCGCGGGCGGCCGGCCCAATGCGTCGGCGACCGCGGACTGCACGTCGTCGGCGGGTTGCGGCGGGTAGACGGGCACCGCGCACTCCTCCCAGTCCGTCATGCCCGCGCGCCGTCTATGCAGCTTCACGCCGAAGTGGCCCAGATTGAGCGCGGCATAGAGCGTCCCGTCGCGCGGATCGTGCATCGCCATGCTCACCGGCTCGCCGACGAAATGCGGTTCGCCGAGCAGCCAGCCCTCCCGGCCATCGGCTTGCAGAACGAACAGCCCCTTGCGGGTCGCGACTAGCAATCGATCGCTCATCTACCAGTCCTCCTCAACCGCCCGAAAGCGCCTGCACGACGTAGACGCGGCTCGCCTCGCCGAGCGCATCGGACAGATGCTCCCGGTCGCGCAAGCGCACGCCGTCCACGAACACCGCCAGATGCTTTCGCAACGCGCCCTGATCGTCGAGGATATAGCCGCGCAAACGAGGCTGCTCGGCGAAAACGGCATCGAACGCTTCGCCGAGCGTGCGCGCGTGGATCTCGCGTTCGGGCATCGCGACGTGCCGTTGAATCGAGGCTGCGAAGAAGATGTGCGCCATGGCGGGCCGGCGGTGCGGAAGTGGCCGCATCCGCTGGTTGTGTAGTGTAGGCGATCCGCCGCGAGCTTCGAGGTGCCGCCGGTGCGCGCCCGCGAGCTGCGTTGCGCCGCAACAGCTGCAGGGGCCTTGGCGCGGCTACGGCGCGCTGCCTTCGGGCCTCGTCTTGCTGCGCAGGCACGGCGCCGGCAGGCGCATGCGGTAGAGGGAAATCGCCTGGATCGTCAGCACGCACAGAATCGCGCCGCCATACGCGGCCAACAAGTGCCAGCGCGTGAGCGTGAGGCTCAGCACGAAGAAGAACGAGGCGAAACCGAGCAGCCCCGTCGTCATGCCGCGCATCAGTTGCTGCGCCGCTTCATGGCCGATCATGCGGTGCGCGAACACGGCGAGGATGATCGCCATGAACGGGAAAGACGCCAGCACGCCGCTCGCTTCGGGCCCGACGTAAGGCGCGATGAGTGTCACGCCGACCACGAGCCCCGCGATGAGCGCCATGCGCGAAGGCAAGTCCCACCAAGGCGGCGCGAGCCGAGCGGTGCGGGCGGGCAGGTTGGGAATGCGGTGGAGCGCCAGGGCGATAGCGAGAATCGCGACGGGATACAGGCCGTTTGCAGGCAGCGCGCTCCACTGGAGCGCAGCGGCCACGAGGGCGAACGTCGCGCCGGCGCCTGCGAGCGCCACCGTCCACCCGCCATTGGCGAGCCGGCAGTACGCCACGCAGAAAGCCGCTTGCGCGGCGGTCGCGACGAGCGAGCCCGATGTCGCGTGCGAGGCAAATGCCGGCCCGTGCTCGAGCGCGAGAAAAACCGAGACCGGTCCCGATGTGAGCGGCAACCCCACGAGCAGCCCGCCGACTGCTTCGCCCCAGCGGCGAGCGGCGAGACTGGCGGCCAGCAGCAACAACGGCGTAACGACGAGTTTGAAAAGCAGAAGATCCATGAGGAACGATGCAATGCGGAGAACACCAACCTTCGGGAATGCGCCAATGGCGTAGCGCTACGTCCCGCCTTGCTGCCCATATTGAAGGTCGCCAATGCGGCTGACAAACCATTTGTCGTCATATAATGCGTGAGTCAAACTCACACGTCGCACACGCCTTCCGCTCCATGTTCGACCGGCTGCCCCCTCTGCAAACCCTGCGCGCCTTCGAAGCCACAGGGCGGCTCTTGAGCATGACGCTGGCCGCGCAGGAACTGCACGTCACGCACGGCGCGGTGAGCCGGCACATCAAGACACTCGAACGCCACCTGGGGGTGGCGCTGTTCCAGCGCCTCACGCGGCGCATCGTCCTGACCGAAGCGGGCGCCGAATTCCTGCTGGCCGTGAACCGCGCGCTCGCGGAACTGACCAAGGAGTCCGAGCGCCTGCGAGCGCACGACAGCGTCACGCGACTGAAGATCAACGCGAGCGTGTCCTTTGCGAACCGTTGGCTCGCGCCGCGCCTGCACCGGCTCAAATCGCGCCATCCGGAACTCGACGTCCACCTGGACGTGACCGACAAGTACGTCGATCTCAACGACTCGGATGTGGACGTGGCGATCCGCTACGGAAGCGGCCGGTATCCGCGCGTGCTGGCCGAGCGCATTCTCGATGAGACCGTGACACCCGTCTGCAGTCCCGAATATCGGGCGAAGATGGGCGGCATGGCATCGGTGGAGAGTCTCGCGCGCTGCACCCTGCTGCACGAGGGCGGCATGCTCGCGAACTGGGAGCAATGGCTGGCGCTGGCGGGTTTGAGCGGCGTGCGCAGCGATCGTGGCACGGCGTACAGCCACGGCAGCCTCGCCATCGAGGCGGCGATCCGCGGCGAAGGCGTGGCGCTGGGGCGCAGCGTGATCGTGGCAGACGACATCGCGACCGGCCGGCTCGTGGCGCCGTTCCCGCAATTGCGCCTCGAGTCCGAGCGCGGTCATGACCTCGTCTACCGCATGGACAGCCGCGACGAACCGAAGGTGCGTGCCGTGCGCGACTGGCTCACCGACGAGATCCAGCGCTTTCTCGCCCAGGGCGGCGGCTAAGCGAAGCGGTCAGCCGCCAAAAGCGAGTGAATCGAACATCGGGCGGGGATGGCCATCGCGTGCCGATCAGAGCGCTGCCGCAACCGGCGTGCACGGCGCCACGGCGCGAAGCATGCAGTCCGCCGCGAAGTCGACGTCTTCCTGCGTCGTGAAGCGTCCGAGGCTCAGGCGTACGGTGCGGCTCGCCGCCTCCTCGCCGAGCCCGATCGCCGTGAGCACGTGCGAAGGCGAGCCCGCGGCCGAGTTGCAGGCCGAAGTCGAAGAGATCGCGAGGTCGCCGGTCAGCAGGAACGGGAAGAAGCCCGGCAGATCGAACGTGAGGCTCAGCGTGTGCGCAATGCGCTTCGCGTGCGCGGCGTTGAGCGTGACGCCCGGCACCGCCAGCACCTGCTCCAGCAGACGCTCGCCCAGCCGCGCGATGCGCTCGCTGTCTTCCTGCATCTCGTTGCGCGCGATCTCGCACGCCACGCCCATGCCGACGATCTGGTGCGTGGCCAGGGTGCCCGAGCGCAGGCCGCGCTCATGGCCGCCGCCGTGCATTTGCGGCGCGATGCGCTCGAACGCCTCGGGGCTCACATAGAGCGCGCCGATGCCCTTCGGTCCATACACCTTGTGCGCCGACATCGAGAGGAGATCGATGCCCATCGCTTTCACGTCGATGGCTGTCTTGCCGAGCGCCTGCGCCGCATCGACGTGCAGCAGCGCGCCGGCCGCGTGCACCACGCGCGCGATCGCCGCGATGTCCGTGAGCGTGCCCACTTCGTTGTTGACCAGCATGAGCGACACCAGCCCGGTATCCGGACGCAGCGCGGCGGCCACGGCCTCGGCCGTGATTTCGCCTTGTGCGTTCGGCGCGAGGCGCGTGACCGGCATGCCGCGCGCTTCGAGGCACGTCATCGTGTCGAGGATGGCCTTGTGCTCGAGCTGGCTCGTGATGAGGTGGCGCTTTTCGGTGGCGCGGTCCGCATAGCCCTTCAGCGCGAGATTGTTCGACTCGGTCGCACCGGAAGTCCAGACGATGTCGCCGGCGTCGGCGCCGATGAGCGCCGCGACGTCCTTGCGCGCCTGCTCGACGAGCCGCCGCGCCCGCTGGCCAGCGCCGTGCGAGCTGGACGCCGGATTGCCGAAGTCGCCTTCGAGGCCCAGACAGCCGAACATCGCCTCGATCACCCTCGGGTCCGCCGGGGTGGTTGCGGCATAGTCAAAGTAACGCAAATCGCCTTTCTCGCTCATCTTCTTTCTCGCGCAACGGAACTGCCGAAAATGGTACGCGCTGGGTGCCAAAAAATGGTTCCAAAATACGGCGCCTTATCGGACAAGAAGAGGATTGAATTCTATTTAAAAAGGCGTGGGAGAAATTAAATCCTCCCTGCACAGGCATTGGCGCAAGCGGAAGGCGCACAATCCGATCGCAAAGCCAGACGAACATCGCCCCACCAATGCCCAGGCGATGCGCTAACTGCGCCGGCGCGGCGTCACGCCTCGGGCATCGCGATATCGGCGCGAATCAACTCGTCCGCGAGCGAGAGCGCCTGTTGCCGCGCCAGCGCGCCACTCGCGCATGGACCAGGGCGCGGGCATCCGTCGAATGGATAGATGAGCCGTCCATCAGTCTTGCGGCGAATGCGCAGCAACCCGTAGAAACGGCCCGCTCCATCGATCTGCTCGCCGCAGAAGACCTCGTAGTCTTCCGCGCTGACCGGGTTGCGCACGAGCGGCTTCGGCCTTCTCTCTGGCATGTCGGCACTCCGCATCTGTCCACTGAACGAGACAGGCGGATCCCAGCAAGCGCCGCGCCTGGCGACTCAACCTCGCGGACGGCCTGCCGAGGGCGCATCAGTGGACCAGGCGGGACGAATCGGGGCGCAGCCCGATATGATCCTGGCCGCGTCCGCGCGCGGCCCGGCCCATGGATCCAGCTATCGACATCGAGCGGCGCACCCTGACTTATCGCGGCGGCGCATGGGCGACCCGACCGCCCCTGCCGGCGCAAGGGGTGTCGCACGAAAGTGACCGATAACAGGCACAATACGCGACTACGCCGCCGCGCCCCTGCTGAGTTCGCGATCCGAACCGCCTTTCGCGCGGGTTTCGAGACCCTGCCCGCCCGGCCGCACCGGAATCGCCTTTTTCACGCTGTCATGACCCAAGATCTTCCCGAGCGCTCAGGCACCGCCGCGCGAGCGCAGAATTCGCCGCGCTTTCTGCTGTTCCTGATCTGCCTGTTCGCCTCTGCCGGGCAACTCGCCATCGACATCTACGTGCCCGCGCTGCCGGCCATGGCGCGCTACTTCGCGACCTCGCCGCAGGCGATCCAGTCGAGCGTATCGGTCTATATGGCCGCGTACGCGTTCGGCCAGCTCATCTTCGGACCGATCTCCGATGCCCTGGGACGCAAGCGCGTGCTGGCCTTCGGCCTCGTGGTGTACACCCTCGGTTGCCTGCTCTCGCTCGCCGCTCCGAATCTGGAGACCTTCGTGCTCGCGCGCTGTCTGCAAGGCTTCGGCATTGCCGCTACCAATCTGCTCGCGAAGGCCATCATCACCGACTCGTTCGCGGGCACCGCGCTCATGCACGCGTTCACCTATATGTCGATCACGTGGGGGCTCGCGCCGATCGTCGCGCCCGTGATCGGCGCGCATCTGCAGGAGTGGTTCGGGTGGCAGGCCTGCCTCGTGTTCCTGCTGGTCTATTCGCTCGTGATGTGGGCGCTGCTGTGGCGCTTTCGCGAGACCTTGCGGCAACCCGTGCGTCTCGAGCCGCGCACACTCGTCGCGAATGCGGGCAAGGTGCTCGCGAGCCCCGTGTTCCAGAGCTGTTTTCTCGCCCAGGGGCTCTGCTACAGCATCCTGCTCGTGTTCAACATCATCGGGCCGTTCATGGTGCAGAACACACTGCACAAGCCGCCGACGTTCTTCGGCTACCTCGCGCTCGGCATCGGCCTCATGTATTTCCTTGGCGGCCTCTCGAACCGGCTGCACGGCCCCCGCCTGCCGACGCCGGAGCAGCGGCTGCGCGTGGGCGCACGCGTGATGGCGGGCGCGGCGGTGGTCATGCTGGTGCTCGCGCTCACGGTCGGGCTGCGCGTGTGGACGCTCGCCACGCCGGTTCTCGTCATGGGCCTGTGCGCGGGCGCGATGTATCCCACGCTGATGGCCAAGGGCAATTCGCTGTTCCCGCATATCGCGGGTTTGACGAGCGCGATCCTCGGTTGCGCGCTCCTGCTGGTTTCCTCGGCGATGATGGGCCTGGCCGGCTTCGTCTCCGTGCACGTGCTCACGCCGCTCGCGGTGTTTTTCGTGCTGCTCGCGTTCACGGTCGTCGCGATGGTGACGAAGCTGCTGCGCCACCTCGCGCAAAACCAGGCCGCCGCCGCGCTCGCGCAGCGCAGCGGCGAGGCGGCTTGAGCCGATACTGGTCGCCTTCGTCCTGCTGCACAGAAGGCAATGCCGAGCCCCGCGCAAGGCATGTCTGTTTCGCGCATCAGCGCTTGAAAATCGCCTTCGTCGTAGCGGGATCGATCGGCGAGGACGAATGCTGGTGGACGATCCGCCAGCCGTCGCCGCCCTGCCTGAGCGTCACGGTGAGCCGGTTGTCCATCGAGCGCAATGTCTCTCCGTCGGCGGCCACCGCCTTGAATGACACGAAGGCGTGAACAACGGCGAGGTTCTGCGCGACGATCGTCTGCGCTTCGCTGAAATCCACCACGACGCGGTCCGTACCCAGCGAGCCGAACCAGCCCGCCACCATTTCGCGCCACGACGCGATGCCGCGATACGTCCACGCACCCCACATGTCGAAGACCAGCACGTCAGGGTCGTAGAGCGCGACGAACGCGTCGACGTCTTTTGCGAATACCGCGGATTTGTACTCGTGCAGGATATGCAGAATCGGATCGTCGGGTTTGTCCACTGTGTTTCCTCCTGAACCACGTTGAAATGGCGGTGGGAAATCGGATGATGCGGTAAAACCGGGCGCGTGGCCGCGCCGCTCATTAGAGCAATGACGATCGGATTCTGTCCAGTGCTCTTCGTCCGGATCGCGCAAACGCATCGGATAGCGTGCGGATCTGCTGGAGCGAAAACCCTCATCCGCCGCCGCGCCGGAATAATTGGCGCAGCGACAGCACGTGCAGCAGGACCGAGGCGGGCACCACGAACGCGGGCGTCAGCACGTACGGATAAATGCCTGCGTTGAGGCTCGGCATGTCCGGAGCGATCAACTCGAAACGGCCCGGCGCCCTGATGATCCCCAGGCTCACCGCGACGACGAGATCGACGAGGCCGAACATGTTCCAGGCGATCGCCGCCCTGCGCCCCTGCGCCGTCCCGCTCGCCACCGCGATGGCGGCCGGCACGGCGAACAAGCCGGTCAGCACGTCGCCGGTTCCCGCGGGCAACGCGTCCACGGTGGCCATCGCGCCATGCAGCCAGGCCGCGATCGTCCAGCCGCCGAACACACGGTAGAACTGCAGCGCGACGAGCCAGGCGAGCGGCATCGCGTCGAGCACCTTCCCCACCCGCTTCGACAACAACAGCAGCGGCGCGCCGACGATCACGGGGAGAAAGATCGCGATCGGCAGCAACGGCAGCGCCGCCGGCGAGGCGCTCAGGCGAAAGACGCCGTGAATCGCGGCGCTCCAGACGACTGCGAACCAGAACGTATGGGGGATCATGAGCGCAAGCCAGGTCGCCTGCCGCTGGCCACGCGTCAGGTCCGTGCGCTCAAGGCCGAGCCACAGGCCGAGTGCGATCAGCACCTGGGCCACGAGCTGGTGGGCCGTGGTCTGAAAACCGCTGGACGGAATGACCGGCTGCCAGTAGATCACCGCGATCCACAGGACCGTGAGTGGCGCGAACCAGAGCAGGCTGCGCCAGGCCGGGCGCGTCGCCATGATGCTAGCGGAAACGACGGGAGTACTCATCGAGGTGTTCTCCAGATAGATGATTGCCGGGATTCATGGACGGACCGGCCTCTCGCGCGAAGGCGTTCGCGCACGTCATCGACGACGACGCCAGGTGTACCATCGCTTCGCATGAGCGACTATTCATCACAATGTTGACGAGCCATGAAGCAGAACTTCACAGTGCGACAGGGCGCCCTCGATGGCGTGGAGGCGTTCCTGTGCGTTGCCCGGCATCGCAGCTTTCGCAAGGCGGCGGCGGAGCTCGGCGTGACGCCTTCGGCCATCAGCCAGGCGGTGCGCGTGCTCGAAGCGCGCATTGGCGCGGCGCTCTTCGTGCGAACCACGCGCAGCGTTGGCCTCACGCAAGCCGGTGAGCGGTTTTTCTCGCGCGCGAAACCCGCCTTCGAGGAGCTCGTTGCCGCAAGCGAAGTGGCGCGCGATCTCGGCCAGCGCCCTGCGGGCTTGCTGCGGCTCTCCGTGCCGCGAGCGATCGTTCCGTTGCTGCTCGAGCCGCTGCTCGCGTCGTTCTGCCGGGCCTATCCCGAAGTCGAGGTGGAAATCGCCGCGAGCAAGGAGGTGGTCGATCTCGCGGCGGAAGGGTTCGACGCGGGCATCCGGCTCGGGCACCTCGTTGCCGCCGACATGGTCGCCGTGCCGTTGACGCCGCCGTTTCGGCTCGTCGTCGTTGGCAGTCCTGCTTATTTCGCCGGACACAAACGCCCCCGGCGCACCGACGATCTGCGCCAGCACGCATGTTTGCGCTGGCGGCGGTCCACGGGCGCGATTGCAACATGGTCATTCAACGACGACGGCCAGGCGGCCGAGATCGCCGTATGGGGGCCGCTCATCGCCAGCGACTTTCCGACCATGCTCGGCGCGGCGATGGAAGGCATAGGCCTTGCCCAGCTACCCGAGCCGATGGTCTCCAACGCCGTGAAAGCGGGAAAGCTCGTGCGCGTGCTGGACGGCTACGCGCCCACGCTGCCAGGGGTGTTTCTCTGCTATCCGGACCGCCGGCAGATCATGCCGAAGCTGCGCGCGTTCATCGATCATGTGAAGGACCACAAGGCGGGCGGCGGCAAGGCACGCTGATGGCCGCACGCCAACGTCGACCGCATGTGCCCGATCGCGGCATCGATGCGGCGCAGCCATTCAGCTTGCCGGAAGACTCTCCCAAGCGCCCGTTCGAGCCGAGCGGAACACGGCATCGATGACTCGCATGTTTGCGCGCGCATCTTCCAGCGGGATCGCCTGTGGGTTGCCGTTCAATATCGCCTCGGCAAAAGCCGTTGCGGCCACACCGTACTGATCGCAGACGGGAAGCTCCAGCCAGCGATCCGCATTTCCTTGCTGACTCACCAGGAGACGCGTGGGCCGGTCGTTCGGCGCGTTGAATGGAATTTCGACCTCGATACGCCCCGTGGTGCCATGAAACTGCATCCGCTGATAGGGATAAACCTGGGTCGAGTAAAAGAAGCTTGCCTGCACGCCATCGAAATCCAGCAGCACGGAGCCGAGCCGGTCCACCTCGAACGACGGATCGCGCTCCATCAGCGCGACCACCCGCTTCGGTTCGCGGCCAAGTATGAAGCGCGAGGTCGTGATCGGATAGCAGCCGATATCCAGGAGGCCGCCGCCGCCCAGTTCGTTCTGGTTGCGAATGTCGCGCGCGTTGGTGTTGTAGTAAGTGAAGCCCCCGGTCACGGCCCGCAACTCGCCTATGGCGCCTTCCTCGATCAAAGCCCGCACCTTCAGCCACTGCGGATGCGTGCGAACCATAAAGGCTTCCTGGACGTACCGGCCGCTCTTGTCGCGCGCGGCGATGAGACGCTCGGCCTGTTGCGCGTCCAGCCCAACCGGTTTTTCACACAACACGTGCTTGCCCGCTTCGACGGCCTTGATCGTCCATTCCATATGGAGATGATTGGGCAACGGTATATAGACCGCGTCGATTTCCGGGTCTGCCAGCAGCGCTTCGTAGCTGCCGTACGCGTGCGCGAGACCATACTTCGCAGCGGCTTCCCGGGCCTTTTCCTCTGAACGCGAAGCAATCGCTTTTACGCGGCACTTCGGTGCGCTGTGCATGGGCACGACGACCTTGTCGTTGATTTTCGAAGTGCCCAGGATACCCCAGACGATTTCATCCTTTGCCATGACGTTCCCTATCGATTCGATGACGTGAATTCCGGAATGGACTGAAAAACGAGCGCACGACAAGCAATGGCCAACGCTCGACCGGTGGAGTCTACACCCGGGGGAAAACCATGATCGCCTCGTCATCGGGCGGACCGCGTAACAACTGACTACAACTGATGGGTAGTTGAAAGCACAACGTCATCAGAGATTCGCCTTCGCCCGACACAGTGCTCAGGTTGTGCGCAGCTCCCTCGCAATTCCCCGCAACGTTCCCTACAACGCAATTCAAAAACGAGGTAAAACATGGAGAATACGACCCGGTGGTCACGGATAGGCGCAGTCGTTGGAGCGAGTGCTCTCGCGCTCGCGGGCGTACAGTCGACGGCGTACGCAGGCGACATGAAGGACGTGAAGCACGTCCTGCTGATCAGCTTCGACGGCCTGCACGAGCAGGATGTCGCCCGCTGCATCGGCAGCAACAGCTGCCCCAACCTCGCATTGCTCGCCAAATCGGGCGTCACCTACACGAACGCGCACACGCCCCATCTGTCCGATTCGTTCCCCGGTCTCGCGGCGCTCGTGACGGGCGGCTCGCCCAGGAGCGCGGGTCTCTTCTATGACGTCTCATATGACCGGACGCTCTACGCTCCGCTCGATTCGAAGTGTGCCGGCCCGCAAGGCTGGAACGTCGTGTTCGACGAAACGACCGGCATCGACGCGCAGAACGGCGGCGCGCTGGTCCACCTCGACGGCGGCGGCGCATTCAATCCGCAAGCCATTCCGTATGCGAAGATCAACGGCGTCTGCACGCCCGTGTACCCGCACAATTACATCAAGACCAACACGGTCTTCGAAGTGATCAAGCAGAATCTGCACGGCTCGCACACGGCGTGGGCCGACAAGCACGCGTGGGGCTATGACTGGGTCAACGGGCCGTCCGGCAAGGGCGTGGACGATCTCGCGCGCACCGAGATCAACTCGATCGATCCGAAGACCAACTCGGACTATACGGACGTCTACACGCATACCGAGGTCTTCGACAACCTCCACGTGCAGGCGCTGATCAACCAGATCGACGGCCTCGATTCGACGGGCAAGACGAGCGCGCCCGTGCCCACGTTGTTCGGCACGAACTTCCAGACGCTCAGCGTCGCGCAGAAGGCGACGGTCGCGAAGCAAGGCGGGTACCTCGACGCCGACTTCACGCCAGGCCCGCAGGTCGCTGCGGCGATCACGTACCTCGACAACTCGCTCGGGCGCGTGGTCACGGAGTTGAAGCAGCGCAATCTTTATGCCTCGACGCTCATCATCGTGACGGCCAAGCACGGCCAGTCGCCGACCGATCATACGAAGCTGGTGAAGAACGGCGATACGCTGACGGCGCTGCTGGAGGCTAACAATTATCTGGATCCGAACGGCAACTTCGGTCAGAACAATACGAAGACGGGCAGCCTGAACGACGGCACGGGCCTTTCTGGCACCGGCATGGTGCAGACCGACGACGTCGGCCTGATCTGGCTGCGCGACCAGAGCCAGAAAGATGCGGTCGTGAAGACGCTGAAGGCCAACCTGGGCTGCAACGCGCCGGGCATCTGCGCGGACGGCCCGCAAGCGTACATCCTCACCGGCGACCGTCTCGCGGACTGGTTCGGCAATCCTTCGAACGGCCGCACGCCCGATATCGTCGTGCAGCCGAACCCGGGTGTGATCTATACGTCGAGCAAGAAGAAGGATGAAGAGCACGGCGGCAACGCGCCCGACGACAGCCATCTGGGTCTCGTCGTGTCGTTCCCGGGCCTCAAGCACGCCGGCCGCACCGACGACCACTACGTGTTCACGACCCAGGTCGCGCCGACGATCCTGAGCGCGCTCGACCTCGATCCGCGTCTGCTGCACGCGGTGCAGGTCGAAGGCACGCATCGTCTGCCGGGTCTTGGCCTCGACGACGACAAGTAAATCGTTAGCAATCGGCAGCGGCAGTCATCGGGCGTTCGATGGCTGTCGCGCCGCCGGTCCCGCTCAGACCGTCTGCAGCCCTTCGATATCGCAGATGCGAATCAGCTTGCCCTGCGCATCGATCAACCCGCGCTTCTGGAAGCGCGACAGAATCCGGCTGACCGTTTCGAGCGTGATGCCGAGATAGCTGCCCATGTCTTCGCGCGACATGCGCAGGCGGAACTCCGCCTGCGAATAGCCGCGCTGCCAGTTGCGCGACGAGACGTCGAGCAGGAACGCGGCCACGCGCTCTTCGGCGCTGAGCGAGCCCAACACCATCATCTGCGAAGCTTCCTGATTGAACTGGTCGCCCATGAGCCGATGCAGCCGGTCCTGCATCGTGCCGCTTTCGCGGCAAAGCGTCTTGAGCGCGGCGTAGGGCAGCGTGCAGATCGAACTGTCTTCGAGCGCGACCGCGCTGAACGCATGGACGTCGTTGGCAATGCCGTCGAGCCCCAGCGCATCGCCCGCGAGACGCAGTCCCGTGATCTGCTCGCGGCCGTCACGGTTGACGATGAACGTCTTGAGCGAGCCGGAGCGCACGGCGTAGAGATTGTCGAAGCGGTCGCCCGAGCGGTAGAGCGCTTCCCCGCGGCGCACCTTGCGCGCGCCGCAGATCAGGGCCTCGAGCTTGGGAAGCTCTTCCGCCGGCAAGCCTTGCGGCATGCAAAGATGGCGCATTGAGCACCCCGAGCAGCGCGCACTGGGCTGCGTAGCCCCGAGAGGAGCACGACTGCTTTGGCGCACGACGATAGCGGATCCTGCGACGGGTGACAGCATCGGACGACTCCTTCGTTAGCTTATTTTGAAGATTTCGACGCATTGTCACACCATGCGCGTGCGTCAATGTGGTGGCAAAATGCCGCGCACCTGAACCGCGAGCGCTTGCGCCTTGTCACGTAACGGTTTCGCCGGCTATCTCGCCCGCTTGCGCAAACGCAAGCGACGCAAAAACAACACCGCCGATGCACGACCCGCGCGCGCGCTGAAGGTCACTCGGCGCATTGTTCGGCACGGTCCGGTCCGACTGCGGATTTTCCCGAACGAGTTGACTTCGCCGGTATCGCCGGCGCTGCTCCATCCGCAATTTCTTCCGCTGTTGCCGGCCGTCCACATCCGTTGACCGGTCATTTCGACTGTCATGTTAAGCGACGAAAGGCGTGAACGTTGCATTTGGCACCCCCTCGCATTCTGCAGACCATCCGTCAGCTGGTGGACTTCGCATCGATCGCGCCGCACGCACTCATATTCGGCTGGCAGGAAGCAAATCAGGTACTAGAATGCATGGATGCAGGTGAAGCGAAGGCGGTCTGTTCGATCGAAACATTCAGCGGTCGATGTTTCGAGTTCGTCATTGGAGGGTTCCTCATGACGTGCCTGAACGAAAAGATTGTCGGTGCAGCCTTTCTTATGCTGAGCGGTTACGCTTACGCTCAGAGCACCTTCATGAGCGCTCCCGAAACCATGACGCTCGCCAATATCGCGCCGATGCCCATGGAGGTCGTTCCTTCACTGCCAGAACCTCAGGTGTATCTGCACCGTTACGAACTGGAATATCAACAGAATCAGGAAAAGCCGTTTTACGCGCAATTGGAGAATTTTTATAGCGCGCCAATCGCACACGACAAATACCATTACGAGTTCACGAAGTCCGCACACGGCAGCGGGTATGGTGAGCCGCAGGCCGCGCTGCCGTCTTCCGGCTATCTGCACATCGGCCCTTCCACAGCGCCGCAAATTTCGATTCTTCAGGTGCCCGACAGCACGTTGAACATCGGCGCGCAGCCTCAACGCAGGCTCTCGCTCACCATGGACCAATGGGTGTTTTCCGCCACTGCGCGAGTCGCCATTCTTCATTCGCACAGCACTGGCGCGACAGTCACCGTTCGGCGCAGTTTCTAATCGAGCGCGCGAGTTCCGGGCACACATTCGGCCGCGCCTTCAAAGCATTGGCAAGTTCGGAGATCCCGCAGATAAGAATTCGGACTTGGCGTGAGCCGGTATTTCGCACCTGCTTACGTGGTTCGCTCTTCTGCGGCCATTCGGGAACGGGCCATGCTACAGCCATCCCGACCGAACCCAGCCCTGCCCGATGAATCCGCACCATACGCACGATAGGCCCGATACGACCACTACGTCCGATAAGCCCGTCATCATCGAAACCACGCTGCCCGCGCGCCTCGACCGCCTGCCGTGGGGGCGCTTTCATGTGCTCATCGTCGCGGCGTTGGGCGTCACGTGGCTCCTCGACGGCCTCGAAGTCACGCTGGCCGGTGCGGTGGCGAGCGCGTTGAAAACGAGCCCGGTTCTGCATCTGGACAATGCGCAGGTGGGCCTCGTGGGCAGCGCCTATATCGCGGGCGCGGTGTGCGGCGCACTCGGCTTTGGCTGGCTCACGGACCGGCTCGGCCGCCGCAAGCTCTTCTTCATCACGCTGGCCGTCTATCTGCTCGCCACCGCGGCCACGGCGTTCTCCTGGAGCTTCGCGAGTTTCCTGGTCTTTCGTCTGATCACCGGCGCTGGCATAGGCGGCGAGTACGCGGCCATCAATTCGACGATCCAGGAGTTCACGCCCGCTCGCGTGCGCGGCTGGACCGACCTCTGCATCAACGGCACGTTCTGGGTCGGCGCGGGCGTTGGGGCGGCGGGCTCGCTCGTGCTGCTCGACCCGCATCTGCTGCCCGCCGACTGGGGCTGGCGCGTGTGCTTTTTCATCGGCGCGGTGCTCGCGCTCATCATCCTGCCGATGCGCCGCTGGATTCCGGAAAGCCCGCGCTGGCTCCTCACGCACGGCGGGCACGGCGAAGCCGGACGCGTCGTGCAGGACATCGAGGCGCGCTTTCGCGCTGCCGGCCATACACTCGACGAGCCGTCCGGCGCCCCGCTGCGCCTGCACGCGCGCAGCCATACGCCGCTGAGCGCCGTGTTTCACGCCCTCTTCGTGCGGCACCGGCGGCGCGCGCTGGTCGGCCTTTCGCTGATGACGGCGCAGGCCTTCTTCTACAACGCGATCTTCTTTACCTATGCGCTCGTGCTCACGGAGTTCTATGGGGTGCCGGGCAGCGAAGTCGGCCTCTACCTGCTGCCGTTCGCGCTCGGCAACTTTCTCGGGCCGATCATGCTGGGACGCCTCTTCGACGTGATCGGCCGGCGCACGATGATCGCCGCGACCTACGCGCTCTCGGGCATGCTGCTCACGGCGAGCGGCTGGCTGTTCGCGCAGGGCATCCTCACGGTGAGGATGCAAACCGGCGCGTGGATGGTGATTTTCTTTTTCGCTTCGGCTGCGGCGAGTTCGGCTTATCTGACCGTGAGCGAGTCGTTTCCGCTGGAGATTCGCGCGCTGGCCATCGCCGTGTTCTATGCGTTCGGGACTGCGCTGGGCGGCATCATCGGCCCCGCCTTCTTCGGGCGGCTGATCGACACCCACCAGCGCAGCGAGGTGTTCACGGGCTATGTGGTGGGCTCGGCGCTCATGATCGGCGCGGCGTTCGTCGCCGCGATCTGGGGCGTGGACGCGGAGCGCAAATCGCTCGAGCATGTGGCCGCGCCGCTTTCGGCTGTGGGAGACGAGTGAGGCGGGCGACGTGCGGCACACTCCGATCGGCTAAGATACGGCTCCGCCAAAGGCATTTATCGAACCAACGGAGTATTTCAGTGATTCAGGCAATTCAACCGGGCGCCGTATTCAAGGACAATCTCGCCCTGCTGCCGGGCATCGACGGCATCGAGCGCATCGATCTCGTGGACGGCCAGGGCGCCGTGGTCGCGAGCATCGAGAACAAGCCCGGCAAGCAGGGCTCGCTCGCGGTCTACCACTATCTGCGCGAAGCATTCGGCTCGCTCGACGCCAACGCCGCGGAACACGGCCTCGCGGTGTTCGCCGAGCACACCGCCGACGCGCGCAACCGTCCGGGCGCGCACCCGAACGTGGACCGTCTGCTGGAGATCGCGGCAGGCGGCCCGGCGCTGCGCATCGATGTGATCCCGGCGGCTTGAATCCCGCATAGGCGTTGCGCACCAACCGGCGCGCAACGCCTGCCGCTTTCCTTACCTCACGCCGACAGCGCTTCGAGCCTTACGCCATTCGTGCGCGGCCCGAACCCGCCAATGGAAACCATCACCGCGACCATGCACACGGTGATGCCCGCAAACACGCCGCTCACGCCGAAGTCGCGCAGCAGCGCGGCAATGACGAATCCCGACATCATCGCGCCCACGCGGCTCGCGGAGTACACGATTCCATTGGCGCTGCAACGGATCGCGGTGGGAAAAAGTTCGGCCTGGTAGGCGTGGTAGCACACGGAGATGGTCTGCCCCGCGAGACTGATCAGGACTCCGAGCGAAATGAGGGCGGCCACCCCGCGCGCCTGCGCGAACAGTAGCCCGAACACCACGACCGCGAACGCCGAGCCGACGATGAGCCACTTGCGCTCGATGCGATCGGCCACGAGCATCGCGAGCAGCGGCCCGCAAGGCAACGCGATGGCGATCACGAAAGCATAGAGCAGGCTCTTCGTCACGGTCACGCCCTGCCCGATCAGCAGCGTGGGCACCCAGTTGGCAAAACCGTAGTAGCCGATGGCCTGGCACAGGTTGAACGCGATCAGCATGATGAGGCGCGCACGGTACGGCGGCCGCCAGAGCTCCGCGAGCGAGGCGCGCCGGTGCACAGGCAACGCGGGCGTGGGCGCGGGCTCCGGCAAGGCCGCACCGCTTTCGCGCACGGCGCGCTGCTCCATCTGCGCGATCACGCGCTCCGCCGCCTCCGTGTGGCCGTGCGAGACGAGCCAGCGCGGGCTCTCCGGCACGGCGCGCCGCACGAACCACACCAGCGCCGCGCCGAGCGAACCGGCCAGCACGACCCAGCGCCAACCGTCGAGACCGAGCGGCGCCTGCGGCACGAGCCACCACGAGAGCAGCGCCGAAATCGGCGCGGCCGAAAACATGATGGCCTGGTTCCATGCCATGGCGCGGCCACGCATCTGCTGCGGGACCATTTCGGTGACGTAGCTATCGATCGTGACGATTTCGATGCCCACGCCGATTCCCGTGATGAAGCGCCACAGGATCAGCCCCTGCGAGGTGTGCTGGAACGCCATCGCCACCGATCCCGCCGAATACCAGAGGAGCGAGAACGTGAACACGCTTCGTCGTCCGAATCGATCAGGCAGCCAGCCGAGAAAGAACGTACCGACGAAGAGGCCCGCGAACGTCGCGGCCACGAAAGCGCCGATGCCGTTGAAGCCGAAGAATGCGTGCGTGGTGGTTTGCAGCATGCCGCTTCTCGCCATGCCAGGCGCGATGTAGCCCGTGAAGATGAGATCGTAGACCTCGAAAAAGCCGCCGAGCGAAATCAGCGTCACCAGCATCCAGAGTTGCCGCGTGGCGGGCAAGCGGTCAATGCGCGCGGAAAGCGCCGCCGCGGCGCGATTGCCTGCTGGCATGGCCGTGACGGCGTCGAGCGGTTCCTCCGCCCCCATGGTTCGTTGCATGTTTGTCTCCGTGACGACGCCTCGCTGGGCGTCTTTCTTGTGGAAGCCGGGTGTGCGCGCGGCGCGTGCGAACTTCTTGCGGATCATTGCACGCGCAACCATCAAGTCAACCCGGCGGGGGAATCGCCAAGCGAGAAACGTGGCACCTCTGTGCCGCGCGCCGGCTCAAGGCTCGGCGTGCGTCCTCAGGCCCGCCAGCACCTCTTCGGTGTGCTCGCCCACGCGCGCAAGCGGCTGGCGCACGCCGGGGCGGCGGCCGCCCATCAGGAGCGGCAGCAGCACGACTGCGGTCATGCCGCCATCGTCGGTCTGCATGGGCGCCAATCCGCCGCTCGCCTTCAGGTGCGGGTCGTCGAACAACTGATCGGGGCGCACGATCGGCGCGTAAGGTATGCCGGCCGCCTCGAGGCGCGGCGTGAGTTCGGCCACCTGATGCGTGGCGAGCACGTCGGCAAGACGCGCGAGCAGTTCGGGCCGCGCCGCCACGCGCAGCGCGTTGTTCGCGAAGCGCGGTTCGTCGGCGAGCCGCGGGCAGCCAATCACGTCGCATAGCGTGATGAACTGCTTGTCGCTCACCGCGCCGATGAAAAGCTGCTCGCCCTGTGCGAGCGTGAACACGTCATACACGCTCCATGCCGAAACGCGCGAAGGCATGGGTGGCGGCGCCTCGTGCGTCATGGCGTACTGCTGCATATGCTGTGCGCTCAGGAAAACGCAGTTTTCGAACAGCGCGCTTTGCACCTCCTGGCCGCGCCCGGTCGCATCGCGCTCGCGCAGCGCCGCCAGCACGCCGATCGCGCCGAACATGCCGCCCATGATGTCGTTGACGGACGTGCCCGCGCGCAGCGGACGCCCGGCGGGGCCGGTCATGTACGAGAGTCCGCCCATCATCTGCACGACTTCGTCGAGCGCGAGACGCTTTTCGTACGGGCCAGGCAAAAAGCCTTTGTGCGAGACGTAGATGAGCCGCGGATAACGCGGCGAGAGCGTGGCATAGTCGAGCCCGAGTTTTTCCATGAGGCCAGGGCGGAAGTTTTCGAGCACCACATCGCAAGCGCCGATCAGCTCGACGGCCGCCGCGCGCCCGGCCTCGGTGTTGATGTCGAGCACCACGCTTTTCTTGTTGCGGTTGAACGAGCGGAAAAAGCCGATGCCAAGACCTGGCAAATTGCGCGTCTTGTCGCCGCCGGGCGGCTCGATCTTGATGACTTCGGCGCCCAGGTCCGCGAGAATCATCCCGCAGGTGGGGCCCATGACCATGTGCGAGAATTCGACGACGCGCACGCCTTCGAGCGGAAGCCGGCTGACAGTGTTCATATGGATCTCTAACTAATCAGGCATACAGATTCGTGGAGCGGGACGCAGAGCGAAACGTCTTAGGCAGGCCCGCGCGCCAAAGCGTGCCGTGCAGGGTTTCACCCGCCAGCCACTGCCCTACGCGCGCGCGCAGCGCCAGCAAGCGTTCGATGTCGATGCCGGTGTCGATGTCCATGTCGGCGAGCATGAACGCGAGGTCTTCGCTCGCTGCGTTGCCGCTCGCGCCCGGCGCATGAGGGCAACCGCCGATGCCGCCCAGCGTGGCGTCGAAGCGCGTCAGGCCCGCCTCCAGCGCGGCATAGACATTGGCGAGCGCGAGGCCGCGGGTGTCGTGAAAGTGCGCGCACCAGAGCCGCTCACCCGCGATCTCGCGGGCGGCTTCAAAAAGCGCACGCACGGCGGCGGGGTTCGCATAGCCTACGGTGTCGGCGAGACTCACCCGGTCCGCGCCCGCATCGAGCAGCGACTGCATGCAGCGCAGCACTTGCGCTGGCTCCACGCGCCCTTGAAGCGTGCAGCCGAAGGCCGTCCCGATGCCGCCTTCGATCAGCGTCTTCGCGCCGCTCGCGTCGCGCGCGGCACGCATGCGCGCCACTTCGGCCACGACTTCCTCAGGCGTCTTGCGCAGGTTCGCGAGGCTATGCGCCTCGCTCGCGGAAAGCGGCACGAGCATGAGGTCCGCTTGCGCTTCGAGCGCGCGTTCGGCGCCCTTCAGGTTCGGCACGAGCACCGAGACGAACAAGTCCGGAAGCGTCTTCGCGTATGCGACGAGTTCAGCGGTGTCCGCGAGTTGCGGCAAGAGGCGCGCGGGCACGAACGAGCCCACCTCGATCTCGCGCTGCCCGGCTTCGTGCGCCGCACGTATCCATTCGATCTTCTGGTCCGTAGGCAGCACGGTCGCGATGCTTTGCAGGCCGTCGCGCAAGCCGACCTCGCGGATCACGGCGCGCGCGTGGGCCCATTGCGGCAAAGGGGGCATGAAGGTGTCTCCGTTGTTGTCTCCAGCGATGTGCTAACTTTAGACATTCCGCGAAATGCATAAAGCGGTATTTTGGAAGCCCCATGATTCCATCTCGGAAACACCGTTAGGAGACGCCGTGCGCGACATCGATCTCAAGACCCTGCGCTTGCTGGTGAGCGTTTGTGAACATGGCAACATGGGCCGCGCTGCGCGCGAGGAGCATATCGAGCCCTCCGCCATCAGCAAGCGCATCGCCCAGCTCGAGAGCGAGTTCGGTGTGCCGCTGCTCACGCGCTCGCGCCGCGGCGTGCAGCCCACGGCTGCCGGTACCGCGCTGCTGGAACACGCACGCAGCGTGATCTTCACGCTGGAGCGCGCCGCGAGCGACATTGCCGCGCTCGGCGGCGGCCTCTCGGGCAGCGTGAACGTGTGCGCCTCGGCCTCCGCGATCGCCGAGGCGCTGCTCGACGATCTCGCCGTGTTCATGCGCCTGCCCGCCTATCAGAACATTCGCGTCAATGTGGAGGAGCGCACGTCGCACGAACTGGTCGAGCGTGTGCGCGACGGAGCGGCTTCGCTGGGCGTGTGCTGGGACAAGGTCGAGCTTGGCGGCCTGCAGTCGCGCCCGTGGCGTGAAGACCGCCTCGTGCTGGCCGTGCATCCCGGGCACCCGCTTGCGAAGCGTCGCACCATCGCGTTCGAGGAGACGCTCGATTACGAGCATGTGGGCCTTGCGCCCTCCACTGCGGTTCATGCGATGCTGCGGCAGTCTGCGGCACGCAGCGGGCGCACGGTGGCCTACCGTGCGGTGGTGTCGAACTTCGACGCCGCGTTTCGCGTGGTGGCCGCGAATCTCGGCATCAGCGTCGTGCCCGAGGAGGTGAGCACGACCTACCGGCGCATCATGGATGTGCGCACCATCGCGCTTTCGGACGCCTGGGCGCGGCGCCGCTTCATCGTCTGCTTTCGTGCGTTCGACACGCTGCAGCCCGCGGCCCAACGCATGGTCGAGCATCTCGTGGAGCGGGCGGCGCAAAAAAAACGCAGCGCAACGAGCAAGGGGTGACTGCGCACCCTGGAAGCGCAAGTCCATCTTCTCGCGCCACAATGGCGAACCCACCCCAACTGCGAGGAGCGCGCGATGGCCCTACCTTACGGCTACGTTAAAGCGAAGATTGCTACCGCACCGCAATTGAAGTCCACGCGGCGACCACACGAAGTTCAATATCATCTGCACTTCGGCATAACGGTGGACGGCGCCCAATGGGACATCGCCGTCAACGTGGGCACCACGGATGCCGACGACCTGCTCAAGTACAAGCTCGTGTTCGACTTCAATCACGCCGCGCTCCCCACGCTCGCCAATGCCGCCGAGGGCTCGACGGATCTCACCGGCACCGCCGTGCTGCCCGCGATCGACTTCCAGCGCAGCGACTTTCTCGCCAACACGGGCGCGTGGCGCAACAGCGACGTGATGGACGGCTCCAGCCACGTGGAACCCGTCGCCTCGCTCGAACGCCTTCTGTTGCGCGCGCAACAGTCTGCACTCGACGTGTACGTGTTCGGCCGCTTCTTCAGCGAAGGCGGCGGCATGCACGACGTCCACATGAACCAGGGTTCCACGGGCGGGTTCATCCACCGCGCGGGCGACGATGCGAACGACCACAACGACATCTGGCAGGACGGCGCACTACTGGTGGATCTCGGCGATCCCGAATGGGCCTTGTACGTGGCGGCCTTCGACAAGCAGTACGTGCCGACTGACGATCTCGGCAACCCCACGCAGGATGCCCGGCCGATGTCGTGAAGGTCAACGTAGAGGCCGCGCGGGCACATCCGTCGCCGGAATGCGCCCGCGTTTGCGCGCGCGTTCATGCAGCCGTTCAGGCGGAAACCCTCACAAGCGATCTTCGAATTCGAGTCGTTTAATCTGCTGAAATCCATTCTAAATTTCGCTCAAAATTAACGAAGAATTGCGATCCGCGCTCGCTTAGCACGCGAATTGTCGTCAATCGCCGGATATTTTGCCAGTCGCACGATGCGCGCCACGGGCGGCGCAGGCCCCTGGAAATACGTCACAATGCGACATAAAATAAAGGCCCAGTTCGCCCATTCATGTGCTCACCGCGTATGAAACCCGCTATTTTCTCCGCGCTAATCGCTCTGGCTTCGGCCCCCGCCGCATGGGCCATGGGCGTGACTCCGGCAAACGAAAAAGCAGATCTGCCCTCCCCCCAGAGCATGGCGCCTGCCACGTTGCATTGGCCTCCGCCCTCGCCCTCGTCCATCCCATTGGGCATCTCGCGCGCGACGATGCACACCGAGTCGCAGCAACACGGCAAGTCGTATTTCGAAGCGGTCCCGCCTGGCAATGAGAGGCTCGACGATGAAGGCGCGCCCTTGCGCAGCGACCGCTTTCGCTGGAACCAGCCTTAGCGTTCGCATGCCGCTGCGTTTCGTGCGAGGAGATAGTCAGCGTTCCTGATCGTTCTTGTGCAGCCTGGATGAAGCTACCCAGCGCTTCGCAGCAGGCCGAGGACCTTCGTGGCGGAGCCGCCGTTCGGCTCCCCGCCAGCGTCTTCATCGCACAGCGGCGATCCGCGCCTACCTGGCGAAAAGCTGGCCGATGTCCTTGAATGCCTTGAATTCGAGTGCATTGCCGCACGGATCGAGCAGGAACATCGTGGCCTGCTCGCCCACCTGACCCTTGAAGCGCACATACGGCTCGATCACGAACTGCACGCCAAACGTCCTGAGGCGCTCGGCCAGCGCCTCCCACTCGCTCCAGCCGAGCACGACGCCGAAATGCGGCACGGGCACGTCGTGGCCGTCCACGGGATTCGTGTGAGCGTTCTCCTGCGAGGCGGTTTTTGGATGCTCGTGAATCACGAGCTGATGGCCGAAGAAGTCGAAATCGACCCACTGCGCGCTGGAGCGCCCTTCCGCAAGACCGAAAACGCGCCCGTAAAAGTCTCGCGCGGCCGGCAGGTCGTACACGGGAATGGCGAGGTGAAATGGCGAAAGCGACATGCGTGTCTCCACTGTGTCCGAAAGCGATCCTGTCATGGTAGACAGGCCAAAGCAAAAACGAAATCAATATATAATTTCTTGATATACAAATATTATTGATGAATGATCCGCGAACTCAGAACCCTCGTTGCCGTAGCGAGCGAAGGCACCTTCGCCGCGGCGGGCCAGAAAATCGGTTTGACTCAGGCCGCCGTAAGCGCGCAGATGCAGCGCCTCGAAGCGGAACTGGGCTTCGCGCTGTTCGACCGCGAGGGGCGCGCCGCCCGCCTGAATGCGATGGGCGAGCACATCCTCGCCCAGGCGCGGGAGGTCATCCGGCTTTATGAGAACCTCAGTTCGAGCGCTGCGGGCCCCGCGGCGAGCGGGCGTGTGACGCTCGGCGCGATCGCCTCCGTGCAACGCTCGCTGGTGCCCGACGCGCTGGCGGAATTCCATCGCCGTTGCGCCGGCTGCCGCACGCGCGTGATTCCCGGGGTTTCGATGGAACTGCACAATCTCGTGGATGCGGGCGACATCGACATGGCGGCCATCATCCGTCCACCCTTCGCACTGCAAAGCGATTTACGCTGGACCACGCTCGCTCGCGAACCGTTCCGGCTCATCGTGCCGCGTCGCGTGAAAGGTCGCGATTGGGCCGATCTGCTGGCGACCCAGCCGTTCATCCGCTACGACCGCGCGTCGTTCGGCGGGCGCCAGGTGGACCGCTTCCTGCGCCGCATGCATTGCACGGTGCAGGACGTGAGCGAGCTCGACGAGCTCGAAGCCATCGTCGGGCTGGTCGCGAACGGCCTGGGCGTCGCGCTCGTGCCGCAGACATCGGCGTGGCGCCAATGGCCCGCCTCGGTGCGGGCGATCGACCTCGGGCAGCATACGTTTCACCGCGACGTCGGGCTCGTGCATCGCGCGCCGGGCACGCTGAGCGACCCGGCGCGCCTTCTGGTTCAGTTGATCGAAGCGCGCGCCAGTGAGCACAACGCAAGCGCGGATCGATAAAAGCGCATGGCGGGCTGAAAACGCACATTAGCAGACCAGAACAACTCCCTTCAGGGCGTCCGCCGCTAGAAGCCTTCTGACGACAGAGCCTGCCGCCACGCCCGGCGGCGACGCGCCTCCGGGTTGAGAGCAGTCGTTTCAACCAAAATCCAGAAAAAATACATTAAAAATAACTAGACAATAATCAATACGATTGCGCAAACCACTAGACCGCATCGACTCTCCCAGAGGAATGCCTATGCCGCGCCCCATCACTGCCCGCATCCAGCCCGATGCCATCCGTCACAACCTGCAGCTTGCGAAACAAATCGCCTCCGGATCGCGTGCCTTCGCCGTCATCAAGGCCAACGCGTACGGACACGGCATAGAGCGGATCTACCCGGCGCTCGCCGGCGCGGACGGCATCGCCCTGCTCGATCTCGATGAAGCCGTGCGCGTGCGCGAGCTGGGCTGGAGCAAACCGCTGCTGCTGCTCGAAGGCGTCTTCGAACCCGCCGACGTCGAGCTGGCCGTCGCGCACCGTCTCACGGTGGCCGTGCATTGCGACGAGCAGCTCGATCTGCTCGCGGCGGCGAATCCGCGGCGTCCCATCGATATCCAGTTGAAGATGAACTCGGGCATGAACCGCCTGGGCTTCCGCCCTCACGCGTATCGCGCCGCCTGGGAGCGCGCGCGCGCCATGCCTTCGATCGGCGCGATCGGCCTCATGACGCACTTCGCGAACGCCGACGAAGGCCAGGTCGACTGGCAGCTCGACACGTTCGACGCAGCCGTGCAGGATTTGCCCGGCGAGCAGTCGGTGTCGAATTCGGCGGGCTTGCTCTGGCATCCGCGCGCGCATCGCGACTGGGTGCGGCCCGGCACGATTCTCTATGGCGCATCGCCCACCGGCGTGGCGCGCCACATCGAAGGCTTCGGCCTGCGCGCGGCCATGACGCTCACGAGCCGCATCATCGGTGTGCAGACGCTCGCACCTCAAGAAACGATCGGCTATGGCCGCACGTTCGCAGTCGACCGTCCCATGCGCGTCGGCGTGGTGGCGTGCGGCTATGCGGACGGCTATCCGCGCCACGCACGCACCGGCACGCCGGTCGCCGTAGGTGCCGTGCGCACGCGCGTGGTGGGCCGCGTATCGATGGATATGCTCACCGTCGATCTCACGCCCTGTCCGGAAGCGGGCATCGGCTCCAGCGTCGAGCTGTGGGGCGATCAGGTGCGCGTGGACGAAGTCGCCGAAGCGTCGGGCACGATCGGCTACGAGCTGATGTGCGCGCTCGCGCGGCGCGTGCCGGTCGTCGTTGCGGACGATGCAGCCGATGCGCCGGCTGCAGACAAGCGTGGGGAGCACGTCGCTGCCTGACCGCCTGGCAAGTCTGCTGAGGATGATTCATCAACTTTCCGGTTGAGACCGGGCCCGGCATCATTTATTTTCTGCGTTGAGACGCGCGGCGCATCGCACGCCGCGCGGCAGCAGCGCGATCCTTTTCCTCAGGTAGCACGCCCGGTTCCCAGACCACGTCGAAGCCTGCCCCATTGCGCGTGCAACCAAAAAGACTGACGCGCTTCGACCACGCAGGACGTACGTTCGCGATCGGCCGCTCGAAAAACAAGGTCTGCGCAAGCGAGGGGCTCTGCACGCGCGAACACGTGCTCGCGACAAAATGTCCAGCAACTGAAGCAATAGTGTCGCGCAAACGTTAGCGCGCGATGCATTGATCGCTACGTTGTATTAAACAAGCCGACTCGAAGTCTTTCTCCTCTCCATGTAACGAAAATGACATAAAGAGCCATTAGCGTGCTTAATCTCCATATTAATCGGAATGGATAGGCATGCACCCCGCGCTCGCGCAGTTTCGTCGTCCGGGACTTTCCACAGGTCCGCGCAGCGCCGGAGAACTGGCTCTGGAAGTTCCGGCCGTCGACGCCGCGGATCCGAACGCCCTTGTCATGGAGATCTTCTATTCACGGCGCGATATGGGCAGCCTCGCTGTGATCGAAAACGATCGTCCCATCGGGCTGATCAACCGCGACATTTTCATGTCGCAAATGAGCAAGCCGTTTCATCGCGAACTCTATGACAAGAAGAGCTGCATCGCATTCATGGACAAGGATCCATTGATCGTCGATGCGGAGATGAGCATCGAAGCGCTCACCTTCAAGACGGTGGAAGTGGGCGAAAAGGCGCTCGTGGATGGTTTCATCGTGACACGCGACGGCCGGTTCGCCGGCGTGGGCAACGGCCTGCGTCTGCTCTCCATCGTGGCGGAAATGCAGGCGGAGAAGAATCGCCAGATCATGCAGAGCATCGAGTATGCGAGCGTGATCCAGCAAGCCATGCTGCGCGCCTCGCGCGAGACGCTCTCCAACACGCTGCCCGATGCGGCGCTCGTCTGGGAACCGCGCGACGTGGTCGGCGGCGACTTCTATCACTTCGCTGCATTTGCCGACGGCTGGTTCGGCGCGGTGGCCGATTGCACGGGCCACGGCGTGCCAGGCGCGTTCATGACCCTGCTGGCCTCGGCTTCGCTCTCCCAGGCGCTCGAACAGATCGGTCCGCGCGACCCTTCGGCACTGCTTGCGGCCGTGAACCGCAACGTAAAGGGGCTGCTTGGCCAGATCAACGGCGCGGGCGACACGCCGCAGTCCAACGACGGGTTGGACGCCGCGTTCTTCTGGTTCGATGCCGCCAGCCGGGTCCTGCACTTTGCAGGCGCGCGGGTCGCGCTCCATGTGCTGCGCCCCGACGCGGCGCAGTTCGACACCATTGCCGGCGAACGCATGGGCGTGGGCTACGTAGACAGCCTCGCCGATTACACATGGGCGCTGCACGCTGTCGAGTTGCCGCAGGGCAGCCTGCTGTTCGTTTCCACCGACGGCCTGACCGACCAGATCGGCGGCCCACGCAAGATCGCATTCGGAAAACGCCGCGCGCTCGACAGGATTCTTGCAGAGCGCGAGAACACCGCTCCTTTCATCTGCGCACGCCTGCTCGAGACATTCGCCGAATGGCAAGGCTCGCAAACGCGCCGCGACGATGTCACGCTTTTCTTTGCACGAGTTTGAGGTAGTCCAACACCATGTCCGGCATTCTGGATCAAAACTGCTGCTTCTTCGAAATCGCCCAGAAGCGCAATTTGCTCTTCTATCACAAGGGCTATTTCTCGCATAGCATCGTCGCCGCGATGAGCGAGGTCGTGAAGCTGCAACTCGCAGTCGCGGGACTGAGCACGTCGACACGCAGACGCATCTTCTCGTCGTTCATCGAGCTTTCGCAGAACATCGTGCACTACTCGTGCGACGCGTTGTCCGAAGATCAGGGGCAAGGCGGTGCGATTCGCGAAGGCGCGATGTGCATTTCGGCCGAGGGCGAGCGTCATCTCATGGTGTGCGTGAATCCCGTCGCCGCGGGCGCCGTGAACGCATTACGCGAGAAACTGGAGCCGCTGCGCAACATGTCGATCGAGGAAATCAAGGAGGCCTACAAGATGTCGTTGCGCGCCGAAGCGCCGCCCGACAGCAAAGGCGCCGGGTTGGGATTTCTGACGATGGCGCGCGACGCCAGCGCGCCGCTCGAATTCGCGTTTCATCCACGCGAAGGCGACCCGGACACCACACTGTTTTGCCTCAAGACCATCATCTGACCAGGGCACGCGAACAAGATGGAAAACCTTTTTATCGCCGCCACCGCAACGTCGCCGGAAATCGACTTCCGCTTCGACGAAAACGTGCTGTCATTGCGAGGCGAGTCGTATCCCGAGAACGCCGCCGCGTTCTATGCGCCCGTCATCGAGCGGCTCAATGGCTGGCTCAAGGCCTGCAAAAACGCCGCGATCACGGTTGAGGTGACGCTCACGTACTTCAACAGCTCGAGCACGAAGATGCTGTTCAACGTGTTCGACGCGCTCGAACGCGCCGCTTCGGCGGGCAACCAGGTGCAGGTGAACTGGTATCGCGACGCAGAAGACGAAACGATCCTCGAATTCGGCGAAGAACTGCAAACCGACTTTACGTCAATCAAGTTCAACGATTGCCCGGTTGCGACCTGAGCAGGCCTTGAGGACTACGCGCGTGGAAACGACTGCCCTGCGGGACACATCGAAGGATCATTCTCTTGAGCTGTTCCGCAGCGAGAGCGAGGCGCTGGCGCGCGCCCGGGCGATCGCCGCGGATGCTGACTCGCACGCGCAGCATTATCACGAGGCGCTGACCGAGCTCATCGTGCATTACGAGCGCCTGATGCGCGAGACCCGGCGCCTCATCCGGCGCAGTGATCGCGCCGAGCGCGAGATGCAGGCGCTGACCCAGCAGCTGCAATTTCGCGCGACGCACGACGCGCTCACGGGCGTGCTCAACCGGAGCGCCGTGATCGAACGCACGGCGAAGGCGCTGCGCGCGGATCGTGCGGTGATGATCCTGCTCGATATCGACGACTTCAAGAAGGTCAACGACGACTTCGGGCACCCTGCCGGCGACGCCGTGATTTCCGGCATCGTGCACTGCCTTCGGCGAATCCTCGGCGAAACGGGCCTTATCGGGCGCGTTGGCGGCGAGGAATTCACGGTGGTACTGCCGGGCTTCGAAATCGCCGAGGCGCTGCAACTAGCCGAGCGCATGCGCGCAACCATCGCCAGCCACACGTTCCCTGCCCCGGTGAACCGCCCCATCACGGCGAGCTTCGGCGCGAGCGACAATCCGGCGGGCACGGACTTCGACACCGCCTATGGACTCGCCGACTCCGCCTTGTACACCGCGAAGCGCGCTGGCCGGAACTGCGTGACATTCGAAGGACATATCGCATCGGCGAGTTGAAAGGGCTGTGGATTTGCTCGCCCACGCGCCGCTTGTCCGGTATGCGTTTTCGCTTCGCTCAACGCTACTACAATGGTGCGGATAAAGTCGCCACGCGCAGGCATATTCCAGACAAAACGCGCGTCGACGAAAAGATCAGCGAGGCGATCGATGGCAACGAAGCGGCCGCAACACCTGGCATTGCCCGGGCAAGTCGTGCTCGTCTTGCAGGGCGGCGGCGCGTTGGGCGCCTATCAGCTCGGCGTCTACGAAGCGATGCACGAAGCCGGCATCGAGGTGGACTGGGTAATCGGCACGTCCATTGGTGCGATCAATGCGGCGTTGATCGCCGGAAATTCTCCGGAGCGCCGCCTCGAACGTCTGCAGGAATTCTGGCATCGCGTCACTGACCGAACCCGGCTCGACGTCGCGGCTTCATGGCCCGGTCTCGCGCCCGGGTGGGACAAAACGTTTGCAAAGCTGATGATCATCGGCGGCGGGATTTCGGGCTTCTTCCAGCCCAATCCGGCTTCGTGGTTCGGGCCGCTCGCGCGCCTCGGCGTGGATCGCGCGTCTTACTACCGGATCGCGCCGTTGCGCGAAACACTCGTTTCGCTGGTCGACTTCGAACGGCTCAACGCCGGGCGCCCACGACTGACCGTCGGCGCCGTGAACGCCCGTACGGGCGCGATGCGCTATTTCGATACGCGCGACCAGCGCCTGAACGTCGAGCACATCATGAGTTCGGGCGCGCTGCCGCCCGCGTTCCCGGCCGTGCGCATCGACGGTGACCCGTACTGGGACGGCGGCATTTATTCCAATACGCCGGTCGAGGTCGTGCTGGACGACAAGCCGCGCAGGAGCTCGATCATCTTTTCGGCGCAGGTGTGGAATCCGGCCGGCCCCGAGCCGGAGAGTATCTGGCAGATCGCGGAGCGACAGAAGGACATTCAGTACGCAAGCCGCACGGAAAGCCATATCGCACGTCAGCAGCAGATACACCGATTGCGCCACGTGATCCGCGAACTCGCGAAACGCGTGCCCGAAGCCGAGCGCGACTCGCCCGATGTCGAGGCGCTTGCCGCCTGGGGCTGCGAGACCACCATGCGCCTCATCAAGCTCGCGGCGCCGCGGCTCGATGGCGACGACCAGCTGAAAGATATCGACTTCACCCCCGCCGGCATTGCCGCGCGCAGGCGCGCGGGCTACGAGGCCGCCACGCGCGCGATCGCCGCAAAGCCATGGGAAGCGCCCATGGATCCGATAGAAGGGTTGTGCGTTTACACTGCAGACGAAGGGTAAAACGGAAAACGTTATTGCAGGCGCGAACCGGAGACTGCCCCATCTGGACGAATCGCTCCCGTCGATTGACGACAACGAACCTGACTGGCGGTCGCCGCCGTCCATCGCGCCATCGACCATTTCGTTTTCCGCTTGCAGCGCGAACTCGGCGCAATGCCCGCTGTCATGGGCGGAATTGACGCATTGGTCTTATGCGGTGGCATCGGTGAGAATAGCCGCATCATCGGCCGCAGGGTCTGCGAGCGCCTCGGCTGGACGGGGATCGAAATCGACAAAACCCGGAGTTCTCGCGTACTACCGTCATGATCGTTCGCACCCGCGAAGATCTGGTCATCGCCCGCGCCGCCCGTGCGGCCGCAGGCGCTTCATAAGGAGCCGCAGCATGAAGGGCGCGCTAAAAGCCGGTGCAGCTGCCGAACTGATCCCCGACGGCGCGAGCCTGTTGATTGGCGGCTTCATGGCCGTCGGATCGCCAGAGAGGCTGATCGATGCGCTCGTAGCACGGCGCGCAAGGGATCTCACGGTGATCGCCAATGACACGGCGCTCCCCGGCAGGGGAATCGGCAAGCTGATCACCGCCGGCGCCGTCCGCCGCGTCGTCGCCTCGCATATCGGCCTCAATCCGGAAACGCAGGCGAAGATGATGGCAGGCGAAATCCATTGCGAACTCGTCCCTCAAGGCACACTGGTCGAGCGCATCCGCTCCGGCGGCATGGGACTGGGCGGCGTGCTGACCGCGACCGGCCTCGGGACCGAAGCCGCAGAAGGTAAGCAGACAATCGAAGTCGAGGGAAAGACGTGGCTCGTCGAGCCGCCGATCACGGCCGACTACGCGCTGATCGGGGCCTGGCAGGCCGACTATGTCGGCAATCTCTGCTATTTGCTGACCGGCCATAACTTCAACCCGATCATGGCGCTTGCCGGCCGCACGGTGATCGCCGAGCCCGAGAGCATCGTGCCGGTGGGCGTCATCACGCCGGATGCGGTCAAGACGCCCGGCGTTCTGGTCCATCATCTCATCATTCGCGGCTAGGAGGGCACATCATGGACGCCAAGGAACTGATCGCCCGCCGCGTCGCGCGCGAGATCGAGCCGGGGATGCTGGTCAATCTGGGAATAGGGCTGCCGAGCCTGGTGGCGAACTACGTTCCCGCCGACAAGGGCGTGTTCTTCCAGGCCGAAAACGGCGTGATCGGCCTCGGCGCCCGTCCGCCCGAGGGCATGGAGGACCCGCATTTGACCGACGCCGGCGGCGGGTTTGTGACCGCAGTTCCGGGTGCGGCGTCGATCGACAGCGCCATGAGCTTCGGCCTGATCCGCGGCGGCCACCTCGACGTGACGGTGCTCGGCGGGCTGCAGGTCGATGAGGCGGGGCAACTCGCCAACTGGAAGGTGCCCGGCAAGATGGTGCCCGGCATGGGCGGCGCCATGGACCTGGTGACCGGCGCCCGGCGGGTGATCGTCGCCATGCAGCATAGCGCCAGGGGCGAGGCGAAGATCGTCCCTGAATGCACGCTGCCGCTGACCTCGACGCGACGCGTCGACCTGATCATCACCGATATGGCGGTGATCGAGCCGACGGATGAGGGCCTCGTGCTGCGCGAGCGCGCGCAAGGCGTGTCGGTCGAGGAGATCCGCGCGGCGACCTCCGCCGCGCTGATCGTCCCGGACCACGTACCTGAAATGCAGCTTGCCTGAGGGACGTTCGATGCCAGAGCATCGCCAGCGACGAGTGGGACGCAAGGTCTCTGGCCCAGGGACGCGCTATCGCTGCGGAAAAATGACCTCACCCCAGCGCGTTCCTGCCGCTCGAAGCGGTATCGGCATCTCGCAGCGCGGCTTGTGCGCAGACGAGCAACTTTGCGTCGCAAGCTTCAACCCACGCTGTCGGTAATCGCGCTATAGACGAGCGTGCGCAACTGCCGGCGGACCGGCCAGGCAGTCGAAGGCAGGAGCTGGGTGAGGAACACCACGATCATGTCTTCGCGCGGATCGACCCAGAAGAACGTACTGGCCGCCCCGCCCCAGAAGAAGTCGCCCGCGTTGCCCGGGATCAGGGTCGATGCGGGCGCAATCGTCGTGGCGAAACCCAGCCCGAAGCCCACACCTTCGTAGCTCGCTTCGCTGAACATCGAGCGCGAGAGACGCGGCAGGTCGGCGCCGCCCGGCAGATGGTTGGCGGTCATCAGCTCCACCGTCTTCGGGCCGAGCAGCCGGACGCCATCGAGCTCGCCGCCGCCCAGCAGCATGCGCGCGAAACGCATGTAGTCCGCCGCCGTGGAGACGAGGCCGCCACCGCCCGAGACGAACGAAGGCGGCTCGCGGTAAGCGCTCGTGTGGGGATCGTCCTGCAGCGTCGGGCCTTGCGCGACCACCTTCGAGCCGAGCGCGCCGATGGCGTAGCACGCGCAGAAGCGCGACACCTTCTCCTGCGGCACGTAAAACGCCGTGTCGGTCATGCCGAGCGGCTCGAAGATCCGCGCTTTCAGAAAGTCCTCGAACGGCATGCCGCTGATCTTGCCGACCAGATAGCCGAGTACGTCCGTGGACACCGAATAATTCCATGCGTCGCCCGGTGAGAACTCCAGCGGCAACGTGGCCAGCTTGTCGACCATGTCGTCCAGCGTGCCGGCGGTCGCCAGTTCGCCCACCTTGAGCTTGCGATAGGCCGCATCGACGTTGGTGTTCTGATGAAACCCATAGGTGAGCCCGGAGGTATGCCGCAACAGGTCGACCACGCGCATGGGGCGCGCGCTCGCGCGCGTCTGGAAGCTTTCCATGAAGCCGCCCGCGTACACGCCGAGCTTTTCCCATGCCGGGATGTACTTGCTCACGGGGTCGTCGAGCGCGATCTTGCATTCCTCGACCAGCATCATGATCGCCACCGACGTGATGGGCTTGGTCATCGAGTAGATGCGGAAGATCGAATCCTCGGCCATCGGAATCTGCCGCTCGCGGTCCGCGAGACCGAGCACCGAGTTCAGCGCAAGCTCGCCGCGCCGCCACACCTGGGTCACAGTGCCGGCGAACGTGCCGGTGGCGACGTAGTTGTCGTCGAGAAAACGTTCGATGCGCGCGAGCCGTTCATACGACATGCCCTGCTTTTCCAGACCTTCCCTGCTCATGACACCTCCTTGACCGGGTTGACGAGCCAGTTTCGAACAGACGAATTTTTTCCAATGCGCGCGACAGTATCGATCATTCGGCGCAATGTTGCCGCGCGTTCTCCGGCACGCCTCAACGCACCGTGCGAGTCCAGTCCATGCAATCGGCATAGAGTGCGGCACGCAGGCGGCGTTGCGCATCCTGATGCGCCTTGATACGTCATATCCGTGGGGTACACTACCGGGCGACAAAATCCAGAATTCGAGCGGGGTGGTTGCCATGGGCGAAACGGATACGCATTCCTGGCCCGGGAAAGCATTGTTTAGCGCATTGCCGAGAGACCCGGAAAAAGAGCAGGCGCTACTGCGTATCTCGCTCGGCTCTGTCGTGCTTCTTGCCTACCTCGTTGCCAGCTCGGTCTATCGATCCGCTCACGTCTACGCGACGCTTCTGGCAGTCACCGCTTATGTGGCGTTCGGCGTCGCCACCTATGTTGCGCTCACGATCGCGCCGGCGCGCTCGCGCGTGCGCCTCACGCTCACCACAATCGCCGATCAGGCCATCGTGACCGCCGCGCTGGCCGTGGGCGGCACCGCCGCGCTGCCGCTCCTGTGGGTCGCGTTCTGGTTTCTGGTCGGCGCCGGCTGCCGCTATGGCCAGCGCATGCTGGCGCTTTCCTGCGGCGTGGCGCTCGTCGGCCTGATGGGCCTGGCGCAATGGCAACCGTGGTGGCGCGCCAACGTCGCGGCCGCCTTCGGCGTGGGATTGAGCATCGCGGCAACGTCGATCTATCTGGCGGTGCTCGTCAAACGGCTCGAACGGCAAGCGTCGACCGATCCGCTCACGGGACTCTACAACCGCGTGCGACTGGAGCAAGCCATTGGCCGGACGCTCTTTACACGCGCAGGCGAAAGCGAACGCAGCGCCATGCTGCTCGTCGACCTCGACGGCTTCAAGGAGGTGAACGACTCCTTCGGGCACGCGGTCGGCGACGAGCTGCTTTGCACCTTCGCCGAGGCACTGGTTCGCCGCATGCGCCGGGGAGACACGCTCGCGCGTCTCGGCGGCGACGAGTTCGTCGTGCTGGCGCGGCGCGTCTACGACAAGCAGGATGCGCTCACCATTGCCGATGGCATCCACGCGATCCTCGCAAATATGGACACCGTTGCCGGCTATCCGGTCACGGTTTCCTGCAGCATCGGCGTATGCCTGCTCACCGAGGGCACCGGCAGCCGCTCGCTCGATGCGCGAACCCTCATGCGCGCCGTGGACAGCGCCATGTACCGGGCGAAATCGCGTGGCATGGGGAAGACGGAATTCGTCGACATGGTCGGCGTCGTGCCGGGTGTGGCCTGAGCGCGTCGACGCCTGCCGCGTTCAGGAAACCGGCGCATCTCGCCATGGCTGTGCCCGAATTGTTCATATGGCCACAACAGTGAATTCGTTTCTTAGGTATTTACCCTGACCTTTACCCCTCCTACACTGACTTCACCGCTGCAACCAACCCCGTACGCAGCTCAAGAAGAAAGTCAATCCGGAGGTAAAGTTATGAAATCGCTCGTCCAAGCCGTTGTGATGGCTGCTGCTTTTGCCGCTCCTGTGGCTGTGTTCGCCCAGTCGAATAACCAGCCCCTGACGCGCGCCCAGGTCCGTGCGGACCTGATTCAGGTCGAAAAGGCGGGCTTCAACCCGGCACGCTCGAATCCCAATGAATACCCGGCGAACATTCAGGCTGCGGAAGCTCGCGTCGCTGCGCAAAACAGCGCCGTGGGCGGCGTGAACACCGGTTCGTCGCAGGCAGGGCAAGCCGCGCAGTAAGCGGCGGGGCTGACCGGCCCCCTCTATCCGGCCGTTTTCTGCTGGCCCGCCATCGCGGTGTGCGATGGCGGGCCGGTTGCATTTCTGGCTCGAAATACTGCGCTGGCTCGATCTACTGCGTCGAGAACACCGATATGCCGCCATTCGGGAACGCCGCCGAGCCCGGCTGGAACGGCACGTAGACTTCACCGAGGGTGCTGTCGATGGCAACCGAGTGCGCGCCCGTTCCCACCGCCACCGTATAGAGCAGCTTGCGCGTCGTGCCGTCGATCACACCCATCGTCGGCGTAAAGCCCGACGCCGCCGCCGTGCCGCTCGTGACATAGTGGCGCGCCGGCAGGAAGTAGCGATTCGACGCGGGATCGTAAGCGACCTGGTCCACGCCGCCGAACGGCACCGATGCGAGCTGCGTGCCCGTGTTGCGATCGAGGATCAGCGTGATGAGCGGGTCGCCTGCGGACGGGTCGCAGCCGATCAGCACGTCACTGTTGGGACCGAGCGCGATGCCCGACGGACCGCACTTGCCAAGCGGAAACGCCTTGCTCACCACCGGCGCGCCGGACGTGACGGAAGCGGCGGTAATGACGTCGAGTTCGCCGTCCGGGTTCGCGGAGGTTCCGTCGTTATTGATCAGGAAACTCTTCGAGGCCCGATCGTACACGCAGGCTTCGAGCCCCGAGGAACCGTTGAAAGGCATCTTCATCACGATCGATTGCGTCGTGGTCGAAATGAAGGTGACGAACGGCGGCGTGTCGCCCGGGCTCGCGAACATGATGAGATGGTCGTCGGGATCGTAGCAGCCCTCATCGACACGCGAGCCCGACGTGCTGATGGGAATGGTCTTGATCGTTTTCATCGCAGAAGTGTCGACTACTTTCACGTTATCGACGTCCCCCACGTAGAGCGTGTGTGCGCCCGTCACGCCCACGATGCCATCGGGCCCGGACACATCGGTGCTCGCGCCCGCGCCCGTGAAGCCGCCTTGAATCTGTGCGATCAGCGCGTTCGATTTCGTATCGACGACATCGACCGCTTTGCTGTTGCGGTCGGACAGATAGTACCTGCCTGCTTCCACATAGCCGATGTCGAAGCTGAACGCAGGGCTCGTCGTGCTCGGCACGGCAATGTTCGCGAGCAGTTTGGGAGCGGAAGACGTCGCCGACGAAACCGGGTTGGAGCTGGAGCTGTTTCCTCCGCCGCATCCGGCAGCGACGGCCGTCGCCACGAGTAGAACGGCCAATAACGATTTCTTCATCAGTCGGCTCCTTTGAGCAGCAGAACAAGTGGGTGAACTGGGTCAACCGGATCAACGCGCGATGGCTTCACGGAATCTGCGCGAGCGCCTCGATGACTTCTCATCGCACCTGGGGCTCACGTCATCCCTGTCTTTGTCTGGAAGCAAGGATGCGGAAGGAGCAGTCATAATGCACAGTTAAAGAATTTGATCGTTTCCATTCGAAAGCGCGAATGAATGTAGGGATGCAGAAACCTGGCGGCAGAGAAAACGCGCGCTTTTAGTAAGTTTTGAATCTCGGCGCAAAAGTTGAGAATGAAAGTCAGAATCGATCCAGCCGGGGAGCACAATGCGTCTTGCTGCGTCGCAGTACTCACCGGATTGCCAGGGTAGCGCGGCAAGCGGGCAGGCGAGTTTGGGGCTGCCGTCGCTGAATTGATGCGCAGGCACATCGATGTGCACCGCCCCGCGGCGCATCAGGGCCGCGTCATGCGACCGGCGCGCCTATGTAAGACGCGGTTGTGAAGCCGAAAGGGGCGCGGGCGGCGAATCGGATGGCACGCCGCCACAAATGAAAGAGCGGCCAGGGAAAAGCCTGGCCTCCGGTTCCTCCACCAACAGCGGTTTTCCCCAACCTACCCTGCCGCACGCACTTCGCGCCGCACCGCCTGCGGCGGCACGCCAAAGCCGCGCATGAACGCCTCGCGCATGTGCCGCCGGTCCCGAAAACCCGTCTCCCGCGCGATGACGTCGAGCGGATGCGTGCTCTGCTCGATCATGAGCCGCGCCGCCTCCAGCCGCAGGCCTTCCACGGCGCGTGCGGGCGATTGCCCTGTCTCCGCCGTAAACACGCGGCTGAACTGGCGCGGACTCAGGTGCACCGCTTCGGCGAGTTGCTCCACCGTGAGCGCATGGCTCAGATTGCGGCGAGCGTAGTCGAGCGCATTCTGGATGCGGTCGGATTTCGGCGCGAGCGCGAGCATTTCCGAATGCTGCGACTGACCGCCCGAGCGGCGTTGATGCATCACGAGCTTGTGCGCCACCGAGCGCGCCACCTCCGCACCGAGATCGCGCTCGACCATGGCAAGCGCGAGATCGAGCCCCGCCGTCATGCCCGCCGACGTCCAGATCGGCCCATCGACGATAAAGATGCGGTCGTCCTCCACGTGCACAGCGGGAAAGCGCTGCTGCATGTCGCGCGCGAAGAGCCAGTGCGTGGTCGCGCGCCGCCCGTCGAGCAGGCCCGCCTCGGCCAGCACGAAGCCGCCCGTGCAGATGCCCGCCACCCGGCGCGCCCGGCCGCTCGCGCGGCGCAGGAACGCGAGCGCAGCGGGTGAAGCGCCCACGGCAAGCGGATCCACCACGCCCGCCACGATCCAGGTGTCCACGCGGCTGCGCCCGGGAGCGGGCGTGGGCAGCGTGCCCACGTTCATGCCGAGCGAGGAGCGCACCTCGCCGCCATCCACCGAGTAGGTCTCCATGGCGTAGAACGGCGAACCCGACACGAGGTTCGCGCATTCGAAAACGCTTTGCGTGGCGATCGCCATCACCTGAAAGCCGTCGCTCAGCAAGTAGCCGATGCGGTGCATGTTCATCTCCCGTCATGTCCTGAAAGACGACCTTATACGTCATTTGCGCCATCGTCAATCGAGGCCAGAATGCATCCACACGGCAGCACATCGAAGCAAAACGCAGTGACGTCGCAGTGACGTTCCAGTCAACCACGCAGTTCAAGGAGTGCAATCATGACCCAGCAAGTTCACCGTGGCACCGCGCTCGTCACGGGCGCGTCTTCCGGCATCGGCGCAGTGTACGCAGAGCAGCTCGCGCGCCGCGGCTACGACCTCGTACTCGTCGCGCGCAACCGCGAGCGGCTCGCCACGCTCGCCGAGCGCATCACCAGTGAAACGCGGCGCGCCGTGGAGGTGCTCGCCGCCGATCTCAACGACCGCGACGATCTCGCCACTGTCGAAACGCGTCTGCGTGACGACCGGGGGATCACCCTGCTCGTGAACAACGCGGGCATCGGGACCCACACGCCGCTAGTGGAGAGCGACGTCGAGCACATGACGCGGATGATCGATCTGAACGTCACCGCGCTCACGCGGCTCACGTATGCCGCCGTGCCGAGCTTCGTGGCGCGCGGTCAGGGCGCGATCGTCAACATCGCGTCGATCGTGAGCATCGCGCCCGAAATCCTCAACGGTGTGTATGGCGGCACCAAAGCCTTCGTGCTGGCATTCAGCCATTCGCTGCATCACGAACTGGCGGCTAAAGGCATCCGCGTGCAGGCCGTGCTGCCCGGCGCGACGGCCACGGAGTTCTGGGAGACGGGCGGCCTGCCGATCGAGCATCTCGACAGCGCGATCGTCATGTCCGCGCCGGACATGGTAAGCGCCGCCCTCACCGGCTTCGAACGCGGCGAAACCGTGACGATTCCTTCGCTGCACGACGTGGAGCAATGGAACGCGTTCGAAACGGCACGCCGCGCCATGTCCGCGCACTTGTCGACCAACACGCCAGCGCCGCGCTATCGCGTTGCCCAGTGAGTCCGCACGAGCGGCGACCCGCACGTCATGCCGCTCGATGCGTTGATCGGCGGGACCATGGAGGCGATCGAACCCGCCGGCACGGGAGCGCTACGGAACGCGTCACGACAACGCGGGCGCGAATCGTCGAGCGTTCATGAACCGGTTCAATCAGATCATCGAAGCGCCGCCGATTGCCGTGGCGCGAATCGCGATCAGTGAAGCGGCGGCATCGACCGTCGCTTCATTCGTCTAGCCTTGCGGCTGCCCATGCTCCCGCATTGGCAAGCCGCGTCAGAGCTCACGCGGCCGCAGGCATTGCATGCACGGGCGGCTCGCTTGCCCCGGAAATCGCCTGCACGACTGCCTGCGCCGCAGCCGACGTATCCAGCGCCGCCTCGCTCAGGCGGAACGTCGCCACGGCCTCGGCCATCTGGCTCGCCTGCTGCTCGAGCGACTCGGCGGCGGCGGCGGCCTCTTCCACGAGCGCCGCGTTCTGCTGCGTCACCTGATCCATCTGGCTCACCGCCGTCTCGACCTGCTCGATGCCGGCGCTCTGCTCCACGGTGGCCGAGGCGATCTCCTTCATGAGGCCCGACACCTTGTCCACCGAGGCGACGATTTCGGCCATCGTGGCGCCGGCTTCCCCCACGAGCGACCGGCCGTTGCGCACGTCGTGCACCGAGGTGTCGATCAGCGTCTTGATCTCTTTAGCCGCTGCGGCCGAGCGCTGCGCGAGCGAGCGCACCTCGCCCGCCACAACGGCGAAGCCGCGCCCCTGCTCGCCGGCGCGCGCGGCCTCGACCGATGCGTTGAGCGCGAGGATATTGGTCTGGAACGCTATGCCGTCGATGATGCCCGTGATGTCAGCGATCTTGCCCGAGCTGCGGCTGATGGCCTCCATCGTGTCGATCACCTGCTCGACCACGCGCCCGCCACGCTGCGCGACCTCGGCCGCACCCGTGGCCAGCGCGCTGGCGGCGTTCGCGTGCTGCGCGTTCTGGCGCACGCTCGACGTGAGCTGCTCCATGCTCGACGCCGTCTGCTCCAGCGAGGCCGACTGCTGTTCGGTGCGGCTCGACAGATCGAGATTGCCCGCGGCAATTTCGCGTGCGCCCGTATTGATCGCATCGCAGCTCGACCGCACGCTGTGCACTGTCTGGCTCAGGCCGAGCTGCATGCGCCGCATGGCGCCCAGCAACTGGCCGATTTCGTTGCGCCCGCCACCTTCTATGCGGACCGCGAGATCGTTTGCGGCAATCTGGTTCAGCACTTCGACTGCCTCGGCAAGCGGCGCGGTCACGAGGCGGCGCAGCGCCAGATGGGTCGCGACGACGAGCGCCAGCGCGCCCAGCAGCCCCACGGCGACCATCGCCAGCACCCAGTCGTGCTCGCGCTCGCCGCGTTCGAGCGTCGCGCGCGTGAGCGCATCGGCATTCGCGCGCAAGGCGGCCACGGTCGCGGAGAACTGCGTGTTCGCGCTGGCGATATCGCCGGCCGCAAGCGCGGCGTAGGTCGCGGTATCTCCCGCCGCCAGCGCCGTGGAAGCGCGCTGCAGCGAATCGTCAAGCGCGCGGGCGGCGCCGAGCAATGCGTCGCGCTGCTGGGCCGCCTCGGCGTCGAACGGCGCGCTCGCGCGCAGCGCGGCGCCGCGTTGCGCGGCCTGCTCGATGAGATCGTGCGCGTCCTGCAGCGCCTGCTTTTGCGCCGCCTCGCGCGCGGCGGCGTCGCCGTTCTCTTTCATGGCTTGATAGGCGCGCGCCAACGCCGTTTGCGCGAGCGCCGCCTCCTCGCGCAAGGCGAGCGCGAGCCCATCCTGACGCGCCACTTCGTGGATGAAACGCGCCGAGTCGTCGGCGCGGCCAATCATCAGGACACCTACGGCCGCGCCCAGCATCAGCATCGTCGCGAACGTGCAGAGCACGAGCAGCAGCCCTTTTCGAATCGTCAGATTACGCATTGCCTTCTTCCTGCTTCAGGGCGTCAATGGAACTACGTCGGCGTCGCTGTCCAGCCGGGACAGCAGCACATTAGCCTGTTCGATCAGCGTGGCGCGGTACTCGCCGGGCAGCAGCACGTCGTCGGCCACGGCCATCGCTTCGCCGACGTGCGCGCGAAACGCCTGAATCGTGCGCTCGACCTGTGCCCCCGACAGTTGCGGCAACACCGCCTCGACGAACTTCGTCATCACCACCACGCTCGCGCCGAAGCGCGAAATGGCCTTGCCATGTGCGCTGACTAGCGCGGTCATCGAATGCAGCAGCATCTCGTCACTGGTGCTCACGGAAATCTCCAGATACGTCGGCTAAAGGGAGAAGGAAATTGCGGCCTTCAACCGGCCTCGCACACTTCGAGTGCGCGCGGCATCAACTCCGGCGGCGCGGGACGCGCGAGCAGGAAACCTTGTGCGCGATCGCAACCGATCTCGCGCAGAAACTCGAGTTGCCGAGGCGTCTCGACGCCTTCGGCCACGACCGTCACGCCAAGCGAGCGCGCCATTGCGACGATCGCGCGCACGATCGAGCGGTCACGCGCGGCGTTCTGCATCAGACGCGGCGGCGCAGCCACATCCGCGAGGAACGAGCGGTCCAGCTTGAGCGTGTCGACCGGCAGGGACTGCAGATACTTGAACGACGAATAACCGGTGCCGAAGTCGTCGATCGCGAGGCTGATGCCGCGCGCGGCCAGTTCCTGGAGCAGCGCCTCGATGCCGCCGCGGCCCGACGTCATCGCCATGCTCTCCACGAGTTCGAGCTGCAGACGCGTGGCCGGCAAGCCGGTTTCGCTCAGAATGGTCGTGACTTGATGCAGAAAACCGTCGTGCATGCATTGCCGTGCCGAAAGATTGACGCTGATGCGGCCGAAGTCGAAACCTTCGTCCAGCCACTCGCGTGCCTGGCGGCAAGCCTCGCGCAACACCCATGCGCCGAGCGGCACGATCAGTGAGGATTCCTCGGCAATCGGAATGAACTGATCGGGCGGCACGAGACCGCGGCGCGGATGCTGCCAGCGCACGAGCGCCTCGATATTGAGGAGCGCGCCGCTTGCGACGTCGAACTCCGGCTGATAGTGGAGCACGATTTCGCCGGCCTCCAGCGCATGATGCAACTCGCTCTCGAGCACGATGCGCTCCATCGCCGAGGAAGTCATCGGCGCGGCGAAGAAGCGGAAGTTGTTCTTCCCCGCATCCTTGGCCTCGTACATCGCGCGGTCGGCCTGCATCAGCAGTTGCCGCGGATCGTGTGCATCGTCGGGATACATGCTGATGCCGATGCTCGGCGTGACGAACAGGAGCTGTTCGCCAATGTGCATCGCCGCGCCCACGCACGCGAGCAAGCCCTGGGCGATCTGCCCGACGTGGCGAATGTCTTCGATGTCCTCGATCAGCAGCGTGAACTCGTCGCCGCCCAGACGCGCCACCGTATCGGTGTCGCGTACGGCTTCGCGCAAACGCGTGGCGATCACGGTGAGCGCCTCGTCGCCCACGCCATGGCCCATCGTGTCGTTGATGAGCTTGAAGCGGTCGAGGTCGAGGAACATCACCGCGACGCGCTTGCCCGAACGCCGCGCGCGCGCGAGCGAAAGCGAGAGGCGCTCGGTGAAGAGCGCGCGGTTGGGCAGACCCGTCAAGGCGTCGTGCGTCGCCAGATAGCTCAAGCGCTCTTCGTTCTGGCGGCGCTGGGTGATGTCGGCAAAGATCGCGGCGTAGTGCGTACACCGGCCGCTGGGGTCGCAGATGCTGGAAATCGTCAGGTATTCGAGGTAAATGGCGCCGTCCTTGCGGCGGTTCCAGATCTCGCCTTTCCAGTGGCCGTCTTGCCGGAGACTGCGCCAGAGCGCGCTATAGAAAGCCGGACCCTGGCGGCCCGAGTTGAGCAGGTTCGCATTGCGCCCGAGCGCCTCTTGCTCCGTGTAGCCGGTGAGCCGTGTAAAAGCGGGATTCACGCGCTCGATGGTCCCATCGAGATCGGTGATCATCACGCCGTCGAGCGTCGACTCCACCACCTGATCGGCGAGGCGCAGATTCGCGCGCGAGGCGAGCAGCGCGTCGTCGCGCTCGCGCAGCGCCGTCTGCAGCTCGCGCACGAATTCGTCTTCGATGTCGTGCAGGATGTGCGAAAGGTCGAGCAGGCCCGCGAGACTGCCGTCTTCGCCGATCACGCCCACGTGACGCATACGGTGCTCGACGAGATACTGGCGCGCCGCATACAGGCTTTGCGAATGCGAAAGCGAACGCAAAGGCCGGCTCGCGCGTGCGCCGACGGTGCCGTCGAGCGCGCCGCTGGCCGCGAGGCGCACCACGTCGCGCTCGGTCACGATGCCGTAGTCGCCTTCCGGGTAGATGACGACCAGCGCGCTCAGGCGCCGCGCGCGCATGCGCTGCATGGCGTCGTGCATGGGCGTGCGCGCGTCGATCACGAGCGGCATGGCGGCATTCACCGAGCCGACGGTCTTCAGACGCAGGAAGCACTCGAGCCCCTGGTTCATGACCAGATCGGTTTGCGTGACGATCCCCAGCGAGCGGCCCGACCCGTCCACGACGAGACAGTGGCGTATGCCCTCGCGCTTGAAGCGCAGGGCGGCGTCGCGCAGGCGCGTGCTGGCAGGCAGCGCGCGCACCGGGTGACTCATCGCGTGGCGAATGGGCAGCGAGAGCGCGGCGGCGTCTTCGCCGAGCGCCAGCGCGTCGTGCTCGGTCCAGATGCCGATCGGCCGCCCCATTTCGGTAATCACGATGGCGCTATAGCGCCGCTCGCTCATCATGCGCGCCGCTTCGCGTACCGGCACGTCAGGGCCGCACGCAAGCGGCGGCCCAGAAAGTAGCTGCCCGATTTCCAGGTCCAGCGTGAGGTGTTGCATGTTGCGCCCCGAACCGCACTGCTTTGTCTTTGTGAGATAGCGGAAAGCTAGCAGCGGGCGTCGGGTGGTCAATTGACAAAAATCAACGGTCTTACCGCGATCGGGAGCGCAAACGTTTGCGAGGTGCAGCGTGCGGACGAAATTGTGTACGGGGACCAATGAGTTGTCGTGCGGGGACGACACCAGGGAGGCGAATCGGTCGCCAGTTGCTTGTGATAGATGTGACGATTAATCGGGCAGGCTGCGCGCCGGATCAGCACCCGTCCGCACCGCGCAGCGCCTCGGAAGGCCGCATGCCGAACATGCGCCGGTAGTCGCTGGCGAACTGGCTCAGATGCCAGAAGCCCCAGGCGGCTGCGACGTCCTGCACCGAACCCGCTACCCGTCCGCACAGGTCGCGCCGCGCGCCGTTCAGGCGCAGCACGCGCAAATAAGCGGCGGGCGCCATGCCGAGCACGTCCTGAAAGCAATACTGGAGCGTGCGGCGGCTCACGTGGAGTTGCTCGCACAGCTCGGGCACGCCGACCGGCCGCGCGCGATGGGCGAGCACGTAGTCGCGCGCCTGTGCCACGATCCAGCGGCGGCGCGACGGGGATTCGACCACCGGCTCACCGCTGCACGCGCAGACGTCGAACAATGCGGCGAGCACTTCGGCCTGCACCTCGTTGCGCTCCATATCCGAAAGCGGGCCGTTCGGCGCGTGGGGATGTGAATTGGCGCCGTCGTCGTCCAGATATCTGCCAAGGAGCGCGCAGAGGCCCTGCAGCCTCGCCGCTCCGGCCTGCACGATGGGCGCGCGCGGCAGAATCGCTTCGAGCGGCATGCGCTCGACGCAAGCCGCATAGTGGCGCAGCGCATCGGCGCGCACGACCACGCCGTAGATCGAGAATTGCGCCGGCGTGAGCAGTTCGAACTCGACGTTGCCGGGACGCAGCGCGAACGAATCTGCCGCGATGGGCTGCGCGTCGATACGCGCGTGGCCTTCGCGCGCGACGGGTATGCCGAACCAGTAAGCGTCGCCGCGCACTTCGCACCCCTGGCGCAACGTGTGGCTCGTGGTCTCGCGAAACACCTTCATGGTGTCGAGCGGCAACTCCGTGAGCGTGCCGACAAAGCGGCCCGCCGCGAGCTGATCGTAGGTCTGCCGCCAGCCCACGAGATTGCGCGCCTGTTCGTCCGCGTCGTGCGCGACGCTCACCACGGGCCGGCCAGCAGGAGCGGCGGCGCCCTGGGCGTTGCGTTGGGTGTCCTCGGCTGTGGCTTCAGTCCGCTCAGCGATTGCGTTCATTGTGTTGTCTCCCAGCACACGCTTGCTCAATCGAATATCGAATGATGCAAGAGCCGCACCAGCCCGAACAGCCTGCGGAACGGCCAGTTGTGGGCGCCGCGCCGCTCCATGGCGGCGCAACGGGCTATCGCAGTCATGATCGATCGCGTTGCGCACGCGGCGCGACGCACCACGGTGGTGCACCGCGTGCCGAGCGTGGACGACGGCGATGCCTGCCGCATGACGTGGCTCACGCCGACGCGATAGGCGTGCCGCCGCTCCCGGGCAACGTGGGGTCGCTATCGTCCTTGAGGCCGACGCCAGTCAGGCAGAGCCGCCGCGCATGCGTGAGCAGGTAATGGAGCTTGTGCGCGGCCGACTCATAGGGCAGGCCTTCAGGCCGCACGTTCGAGATGCAGTTGCGCTGCGCATCATGGCAGCCCACCTTGGGCGCGTAGGTGAGATAGACCCCCAGGCTATCGGGCGAACTGAGCCCCGGTCGCTCGCCGATCAGCATCGCCACCAGTTTCGCGCCCAGCAGTTCGCCGATCTCGTCGCCAAGCGCCACGCGAGCCTGGCGTGCGACGACCACGGGGCCGATGCGCCAGTCCGCAAGACGCTCGCGCACGGCGAGCAGGAGCGGCACGGCCTGTTTTGCGGCGGCGAACGCCGAAAGCCCGTCGCCGATCACGAACACGACTTCGGGCGATTCGCCGCCCGGCAACGCCGCCGCGGCTTCGCCCAGCGCAGCGCGGCTCGCCTCCGACAAGCGCCGCCCCAGGTCCGGCCTGCGCAAATAATGCTGCCGGTCAGGCGCCGCGCTTTCCACGCCCAGCGTGGCGAAGCCCTCGGCTTCGAGCGTACGTCGCAGGGCTTCGGCGTCGAGCGGGTGATGCACGGCGTCGCGCGCCTGCGCGTGCGAGAGATTGAAGGCAAGAAGCGGCGCGGTGGGCAGGCCGTTGCCCGCGCGCCCGAGCGCAATGCGCGCGTTCGTGAACGCCTTGAGCCCGCCCCACGGGTTCTTTTCGACGGCGTCGCTCATGCGTCGATCCCCATCCATTCGTGCGCGCCCGCGAGCAGCGGCACACGCGGCGAGCCCGGCAACAGTGCGCCTTTCGCATCGACGATGCCCATCGTCTCCAGCCACTCCTCGAACTCCGGCGCGCGGCGCAGGCCCAGCAGGTCGCGCACGTAGAGCGCGTCGTGAAACGAGGTGCTCTGATAGTTGAGCATCACGTCGTCGGCGCCCGGAATGCCCATGATGAAATTGATGCCTGCCGCGCCCAGCAACGTGAGCAGCGTGTCCATGTCGTCCTGGTCGGCTTCAGCGTGATTCGTGTAGCAGATGTCGCAACCCATCGGCACGCCCAGCAGCTTGCCGCAGAAGTGGTCTTCGAGACCCGCGCGGATGATCTGCTTCCCATCGTACAAGTACTCGGGGCCGATGAAGCCCACCACGGTATTGACGAGAAACGGCTCGAACTTGCGCGCGACCGCATAGGCGCGCACTTCGCACGTTTGCTGGTCCACGCCGTGGTGCGCGTTCGCCGAGAGCGCGCTGCCCTGCCCCGTCTCGAAGTACATGAGGTTATCGCCGACCGTGCCGCGCCTGAGCGAAAGCGCCGCCTCGCGCGCTTCCTTCAGAAGCGCCAGCGAAATACCGAAGCTCGCGTTCGCTTTCTGAGTGCCCGCAATCGACTGGAAGACGAGATCGACGGGCGCGCCTTTTTCGATTGCCGCGATCGTGCTGGTGACGTGCGTGAGCACGCAGGACTGCGTGGGCACGCGGTAGCGCTCGCGGAAACCGTCGATCATCGTCAGCAGCTTCACGATGGCCGCAAGGCTGTCCGTCGCCGGATTGATACCGATCATCGCGTCGCCGCAGCCGTACATCAGGCCGTCGAGCATCGAGGCGGCGATGCCCTTCACGTCGTCGGTGGGATGGTTCGGCTGCAAGCGCACGGACATGCGGCCGGGCAGCCCCACGGTGTTGCGAAAGCGCGTGACCACGGGGCGCTTTCTCGCGACGGCGATCAGGTCCTGGTTGCGCATGAGCTTCGACACCGCCGCGACCATCTCGGGCGTGAGCCCCGGGGCCAGGCGTTCGAGCGCTTCGGTGCTCGCCGCGCCCGACAGCAGCCAGTCGCGAAAGTCGCCCACCGTGAGGTGCGCGACGGCCGAGAACGCCGCCGCGTCGTGATCGTCCACGATGAGCCGCGTGACCTCGTCGTCCTCGTAGGGAATCAGCGCTTCGTCGATAAACGCCTTGAGGGGCACGGCGGCCAGCGCCATTTTCGCGGCCACGCGCTCCTCCTCGCTCGCCGCCGCCACGCCCGCCAGCTGGTCGCCGGAGCGCAGCGGGCTCGCCTTCGCGAGCAGCGTCTTGAGGTCCGCGAAGCGGTAGGTGCGCGCGCCGATCGTCTCCGTAAAGCTCATGCATTGGACTCCTGCAAATCCTGCCAGTCACTCTTCGAGCAGCGCCTCGCCCGGCATGGCGTCGCGCTGGGCGCGCGTGGCGAGGAAATAGCCGTAGCCGAGCGCGAGGAACACGACGAACACGCCCGCGACGAGCCCATTGAAATACACCATCGTCGCAAGGCAAACCAGCGCCGCCACGAGCGCAAACGCCGGGAAATACGGGTACAGGGGGGCGCGGAACGGCCGCTCCATGGCCGGCTGCACGCGGCGCAGCTTGAAGAGCGCCGCCATGCTGACAATGTACATCACGATCGCGCCGAATACCGACATCGTGACGATGTTGGCCGTGAGCGTCTGGCCGCCGAACTGGATCAGCTCGTCGCTGTAGATCGCGGCGATGCCCACCACGCCGCCCGCGAGAATCGCGCGATACGGCGTCTTGAAGCGCGGGTGGATCTTCGCGAGCCATGCGGGCAGATAGCCTTCGCGAGCCAGCGCGAAGATCTGCCGCGAGTAGCCGAGGATGATGCCGTGAAACGAGGCAACGAGACCGAAGAGGCCCAGCCACACCAGCATGTGCATCCAGCCGCTATGCTCGCCCACGATGAATTTCATGGCCTGCGGAAGCGGGTCGTTGATATTGGCGAGTTTGGTCCAGTCGCCCGCACCGCCAGCGAACACCATCACGCCCACGGCCAGCGCGACGAGCGTGAGAATGCCGGCCACATAGGCGATGGGAATCGAGCGGCGCGGGTTCTTCGCTTCCTCGGCGGCCATGGCGACGCCCTCGATCGCAAGGAAGAACCAGATGGCGAACGGAATGGCGGCGAACATGCCATGAAACGAGCCGAGCGAAAAGTGATCGTTGCCCGACCAGCCGCCCTTCAGGAAATGGCTCCATGCGAAGCCCGGCGACACCACGCCCATGAACACGAGCAGTTCGAAAATGGCCAGCAGCGTGACGATCAGCTCGAAGGTCGCGGCGATCTGCACGCCGACGATATTGAGCGCCATGAACACGAGATACGCGCCCATGGCCGCATGTTTGGGCTCGAGGCCGGGAAACTGGACGTGCAGGTAGGCGCCGATCGCGAGCGCGATGGCGGGCGGCGCGAACACGAACTCGACCAGCGTGGCTGCGCCAGCGAGATAGCCGCCCGTGGGCCCGAACGCGCGGCGCGCGTAGGCAAACGGACCGCCCGCGTGAGGAATGGAAGTGGTGAGTTCGGTGAAGCTGAAGATGAAGGTCGTGTACATCGCCGCGACGAAAAGCGCGGTGACGACGAAGCCGAGTGTGCCGGCGCTGGCCCACCCATAGCTCCAGCCAAAATATTCGCCGGAAATCACGAGGCCGACTGCGATGCCCCATAACTGCCATGTGCCGAGCGTTTGATTGAGCGCCGGCGCGGCCGACTGGCCTGCTGCCCTGGCGATTGAATTCTTGGCCGCCGCGGCATGTGCGTTCGACTCGCGTTGCATCGTTCCCCCTGGATGAACCGGGCGGCCGGCCACTGGCCACCTCCGGTGAGTGGAACCATGCTATTGGGTCATTAATCGGTGCGTTATCGAAAATCGGCAAACCTTGAATGCGGTGCAGCAAGGGCTGGGGCGTATGCTACGTTGTTGCGCCCGTGACGCTCGCGGTATCGGGAACGCGCGGGAACGCTGCTTGCTTGATGTAAGCCCCCCGCGCAACCGCAATGCACACGCGCGCCACCGCGCCCAAAATTTACGAGCCCATGACGAAGAAAACCGCCACCCGCATCGTAGAAGGACAGCCTTTTCCGCTTGGCGCCACCTGGAACGGCCGCGGCGTCAACTTCGCGCTCTTCTCCGCGAACGCATCGAAAGTCGAACTGTGCCTCTTCGACAAAACAGGGCGGCGCGAACTCGAACGCATCGCGCTGCCCGAATACACCGACGAGGTATGGCACGTGTACCTCCCGGACCTCGAACCGGGCGCGATCTACGGGTATCGCGTGCATGGGCCCTACGAGCCGCACGCCGGCCATCGCTTCAATCCACACAAGCTGCTGCTCGACCCTTATGCGAAGGCGCACGTGGGCACGCTGCGCTGGCACCCGGCCGTGTTCGGCTACACGATCGGCAGCCCGGATGCCGACCTCTCGTTCGACACACGCGACAGCGCGCGCTACGTGCCGCGCTGCCGCGTGGTCGATCAGGGCTTCACCTGGCATCACCCGCTGCGCGAGCGCGTGCCGCGAGAGCGCACCATTCTCTACGAAACGCATGTGCGCGGCTACACGATCCGCCACCCCGAGGTGTCGCACGAGGAGCGCGGCACGTTCGCGGGCCTTGCGCAAACGCCGGTGCTGGAATACATCCGCGGGCTCGGCGTCACGACCGTCGAACTGATGCCGGTGCATACCTTCGTGAACGATTCGCATCTGCTCGAACGGGGCCTCACGAACTACTGGGGCTACAACACGATCGGCTTCTTCGCGCCGGACCCGCGCTATTCGGTGGGCGCGTACGGCTCGATCGACGAATTCAAGAACATGGTGGACCGCTTCCACCAGGCCGGGCTCGAAGTGATACTCGACGTCGTCTACAATCACACGGCCGAGGGCAGTGAGCTGGGCCCGACGCTCTCGTTTCGCGGCATCGACAATGCTTCGTACTACAGATTGCCAGACGAAAGGCGCTACTACATCAACGACACGGGCACCGGCAACACGCTCAATCTCTCGCACCCGCGCGTGCTGCAGATGGTCACCGACAGCCTGCGCTACTGGGTGCTCGAAATGGGCGTGGATGGCTTTCGCTTCGACCTCGCGACGATCCTCGGCCGCGAGCCCTACGGCTTCGACGAGGGCGGCGGCTTTCTCGACAGCTGCCGCCAGGACCCGATACTCGCAAGCGTGAAGCTGATTGCCGAGCCATGGGACTGCGGCCCGGGCGGCTACCAGGTGGGCCGCTTTCCGCCCGGATGGGCCGAATGGAACGACCGCTTTCGCGACACCACGCGCGCCTGGTGGAAAGGCGACGAAGGCAAGGCAGCCGACCTCGCCACGCGCCTGTGCGCCTCGGGCGACAGTTTCAACCGGCGCGGACGCCGGCCGTGGGCGAGCGTGAACTTCGTCACCGCGCACGATGGCTTCACGCTGAACGACCTCGTTTCGTACAACGAGCGCCACAACGAAGCCAACGGCGAAGACAACCGCGACGGCCACGGCGACAACCTTTCGTGGAATTGCGGTGCGGAAGGCCCGACCGACGACCCCGAAATCCGCGCGCTGCGCGAGCGCCAGAAGCGTAACTTCCTCGCGACGCTGCTGCTCTCGCAAGGTACGCCGATGCTGCTCGCCGGCGACGAGTTCGGCCGCACGCAGTTGGGCAACAACAACGCGTACTGTCAGGACAACGAGGTGAGCTGGGTGGACTGGGCGGGCATCGACGACGCCGGCCGCGCGCTCGCCGACTTCGTGCGCAAGCTCACGGCTCTGCGCCATGCGCTGCCGGTATTGCGGCGCAACCGCTTTCTCATCGGCGAGCACAACGCCACGCTCGACGTGACCGACGTCGAATGGCTCTCTCCCGCGGGCGTGCCGCTCGAGACCGGGCAATGGGACGATCCCGCGATGCGTTGCTTCGGCATGCTGATCGATGGGCGCTCGCAAACGAGCGGCATCATGCGTCTCGCTTCGGACGCGACCATGCTCATCGTGCTCAACGCGTATCACGACGTGGTGGAATTCACGCTGCCTTCCGTGCCCGGCCACGATCAGTGGAGCTGCCTCATCGATACGAACATGCCCGTGCGCGACGAGTTGCCCGAATTCGAAGCGGGTGACATGTACCAGGTGACGGGCCGTTCGCTGCTGCTGTTCGCTCTCCAGGCGCGCGGCGCGACGCAGCGCGTGTTTCAGCGGCTCGAAGAAAATCTCACGGGATGAGCATTGCCCAACTGGACTGCGGACTGGCGGCATCGTCGCCGGTCCGTTGCGCAGCGCGTGGCGGGGTAGGCGGTTAGTTGCACAACCTGGGAGGGATCAACGATCCTTACCGCGATATCGCTGCCCCCTTGCCGCCCGCTTAGCGCTAGCGGCAATCCGATTGGTCACATAAAAACGCCGCGTGCGACGTCACGCCCCCACTCGCGCGATCACCTTCGCGTTCGCCGCCATCCGCCAGGTATTGCGCCCCGCGCGTTTCGCCTCGTACATCGCGGCATCGGCAAGACACAGCGGGTCGTCGGCCCGCGTCCTGGGCTCGACCTGGGCTTCCGCCTGGACTTCTGTCCTTTCCTCGCCCTCGGCCGCCAGCACCGCGCTGGCGGCGTCCACGACGCCCGCCGCCCCTCCGGCGCCGGTCAGCACCACACCCACGCTCGCGCTGGTCTCGATCACGCGCCCCCCGACGACGAACGCCTTCGACACCTCACGGCAAATGGCCGCCGCGATGCGTTCGCCGGTGCGTGCGTCCATCACGCCTCGGCTCGCCACGACGAACTCATCGCCACCCAGGCGGCTCACCACGTCGCCCGAGCGCACCGTCGCGACGAGCCTGCGCCCGATCTCCTTGAGCAAGCTGTCGCCCACGTCGTGGCCGTAGCGGTCGTTGACCGCCTTGAAGCCGTCCATATCCATGAAAAAGAGCGCGAACGGCTCACCGCTCGCGCGCAACTCGCGCAGCGCGTCCTGCAGCGCGCGCCGGTTCGCGAGCCCGGTGAGCGGGTCGACCAGCGCCCGCTCGCGCAGGCGCCGCTCGGTGCGGTGCTGCTCGGTGACGTCATGCGCCATGACGTAGAAACCCGTCACCTGGCCGTCGCGCCGCACCGGAATGTAGGTGACCGACCACACCTGGTCGACGTCGGCCCGATAGCGCACCTCGTCGCAAGTCACGCGTTCGCCGCTCAGTGCGCGCGCGAAGAATGGCTGCAACCGCTCGAACACGTCGGGGGGCAGCGTCTCGCTCAGGCTGCGCCCGCGCAATGCGGCGGGGTCCGTATCGAACACGCGCCTGTACGTCTCGTTGTTGAACTGGTAGCGGAGGTCGCGATCGACCACGGCAACCAGCGCGGGCAGATTGTCGGTGATGATCTGCAGCGCGTCGCGGCTGCGCCGCAGTTCCGCCGTGCGTTCGCGCACGCGCGCTTCGAGTTCGATGTGATAGTTGCGCAGCGCCTCCTCGCTCTTCTTGCGGCTCGTGATGTCCTGCACCGCCGCGATGAAATGCAGCGGGGTGCCCGACACGTCGCGCACGAGCGACACCGCGAGGTTGACCCACACTGTCCGGCCGTCGGGCCGCAGGTAGCGCTTTTCCATCGCATACGTGGCCTGGCGGCCCGCGAGCAGTTCGGCCACCTGAACGAGATCGGCGGCGACATCGGCCGGGTGCGTGATCGAGGCGAAGGTGCGCCGGCGCAGCTCGATCTCCTCGTAGCCGATGATTTCCGTGAACTTCTGGTTCACGTCGAGAAAGCGGCCGTCGAGATCGACCACGGCCTTGCCGATCGGCGTTTGCTCGAACACGGTCCGAAAGCGCGCCTCGCTGATGGCAAGCGAGCGGCGATCGCGTTCGTGGGCCGTGCGTGAGCGGACCAGTTGCTGACGCAACTCCAGCTCGCGCTCGACGAGCTGCGCGAAGTCTGCCAGCATGGCGGCCTCGCGCGCGTCGAAGCTACGCGGCTTCGAGTCGATGAGACACAGCGTGCCGACCACCTGGGCATCGGGCAGGCGCAGCGGCGAGCCCGCGTAGAAGCGGATGTTCGGTGCGCACGTGACGAGCGGATTGTCGAGAAAGCGCTCGTCTTCGAGCGCGTCCTCGACCACGAGCATGCGCTTGCTCAGGACCGCGTGGGCGCAGAACGACACGCTGCGCGGCGTTTCGCAGGCGGCCAGTCCGTAATGGGACTTGAACCACTGGCGGTCTTCGTCCACGAGCGAGATCAGCACGATCGGCACGCCGAACGCAAAGGCAGCGAGCCGCGAGATGCGGTCGAAGGCGTCTTCGGGGTCGGTATCGAGTATGTCGAGTTGCCGGAGCGCCCGAAGGCGCACGTCCTCGTCCAGAGGAAGCGGAGCTGTGATCATGGTGTAGGCATCGCGAGGGCGGATACGTTGCGTGGCGCTTCCCGCACCGGCGCGCCTCACCGGGGTTTACGGCTGCGCCACGCAAAAACTGAAGTTCGCAGATGTGCCGAGCTGGCGCTGCGCGCAAGGCTCCTGAAACAGGATTTCACGCGAGCCGGAACAACAATTCAATGCACGAACGTTCGGTAAACGATGGGCTTCGCCAATCATCGCCCGTGCCGGCATTTGCGCGCGTGCTGTATGCGCGGCTCTAACGCGCTCCAGGGGGAACGGTCGCGCGCCCAATCGATTCGCGATCCGAACTACATGTTTAGCTTTCGGGTGGCATCGGCGTGGCATGCCGAATCCGACGCATCGACGAGCCCTCGCGCTTGAAACAACGCTTCGCCGATGTACGCCGGCACGCATCGGCAATTTGCGGTACGCGGCTTGCTGCATCTGGCCGGAGGCGGCCAGAACCGCTGCGGCATCGCCTTCAGGCTGACATGGGAATCGTCGGGAGTCTGGCCTGACTCAACGCGCTGTTCCCTCCATATTCCATAAGGAGACCATCATGCCGACTTTCACCCCTCCCCCCATGCCGACGCGCAATGGTGCGCGCATCATCGGCAAGGGCCGCGTGAGCGCCGCGGGGCCGGGCCCCGACGTGATGGCGGCCAGCACGCTCGATAGCGACCGCGTACTCAGCTCGGACGGCCAGGAAGTCGGCAGGATCAAGGAAATCATGCTCGACGTGCAGAGCGGCAGGGTGGCCTATGTGGTGATGTCCAGCGGCGGCTTTCTCGGCATCGGGGACAAGCTGCTCGCCATTCCCTGGGGCGCGCTCATGCTCGACACGAGCCGCAAGTGTTTCCTGCTCAATGTGTCGTCCGAGCGCGTGAAGGAAGCGCCCGGTTTCGACCGCGACAGCTGGCCCTCCATGGCCGACGCGAGTTGGGGCAGGACGCTGCACGAGTATTACGGCGCCGAGCCGTACTGGGCAGAGGTCGAACCCGTGACGCCGCGTCACTGACGCGCGTTGCCGCGACCAGCAAGAACGACAGGCTGGCGTTCGGGGCCGGTCGCTGGGCCGGGCGAGCGCCCGGCCTGTGCTTCTCCGTGCTGTGTTCGCGCAGAGCGTAACGTACCGGCCGCGATCCGCCAGTGGCCGAACCGCGTATCCAGGCATCAACACCCATCTTATGATCTGACACCGATTTGAATCTGGATCGCGGACAGTCACGCCTTTGAGCGCCAGCGATGGCGCCGCCCGGCGAAAGGACACTCGACTCACCGCACGCGCAATGGGCAACGCCGTCGCGGCCTCGCGCTCCACGTTAGCTTTCGTGCACGCGCCACGCAGCAGCCGTTACACCAATGCGGCGAACTGAACGCGATATCGCACCCTGCTCGCGCCATTGGCCGTGGCCTGCGAGGCATAGACTGGTTCAGCTGTCAAAAAGGGCAACTGCGGAACACGGGGGCAGTGATGCGGGTCACGAACTGGATACTGGTGCTGGAATGCGCGTATATGGAGTTTTCCAGCTGGCGCGGGAAGAACGTTTACCGTCGCACCGTTGCGTACGATAGCGTCGTTTGGTGCTAGACAACATTGGCCTGCCCGAACCGGCAGCCATCGACGCGAGGACGATCCTCCACTACAGTCGAAGACGTTGATAGCGCCCGGCGAGGGGCGCTCGCCAGAGAAGCCCGGCTTCCGTCATCGTCACTGGATTCGAGGACTCGTACATGCTGTTTCCCGCAGTCGCCACCATCGCCTTACTGATCGTGGTCTATGTTCACGCGAATATTCCGCGCTTCACGGCCCGAGGCCCCAAGCGGATCGTCGCCCACGCCGTGCTATTGCTCTCCGGTCTCGGCTTCGGCATCGTCAGCGCAATGCTCTCGGGAACGATTGCGCCGCCATGGGCGGTGATCGCCTGCGGCATGGGCCTCGTGCACCTGCCGACGCTGTGTGTGCTGGCGCTCAAGCGCTTCGGGCATTCGGGCCGCAGTTGACGCCGACCTCGGCCACCGCGTCGATGAATACTGCCGCCTTGCGCAGGAATCCGAATCATTTTTTCGCTATCACGGTGCGCTGACACTCGGCCAATGCGCCCAGACCGCCCCGCGATTCCGGGCGTCTTGCCGTTCACGCGTCGCCCCGCATGTCAGGGTAGGCCTCGATTGCGGGACACCCCCGCCCCGCCTTCAGTTCTCTCGCGGCGCGCCGTAAACGTGTTCAGTGCGTTGCCGCGTGGCGCGTAAAGCCCTTCAACTTGTCCTGCAACGTTGCCCCTCGAGTTTCTGGAGCCTTTTCGTGTTTGCACGACTCTCTATCTCTGTCCGTCTGCGCATCGCGGTCGGGATTCTGGCCTTGCTGATCGTGGCAGCCGGCGTTTCCGGCCTTGCGGGCATGTCGCGCACCAATACCGCGCTCGGCTACGCGTATTCGAACCAGCTCGCCGCCGCCATCAACATCGGCAAGGCGAACCTGCATCTCACGATCGCGCGCACGACGCTCGACCGCATCCTCCTGCATCCCGACGCGCCCGATGTACAGCCGTTGCTCGAGAAAGCGCAAAACTACCTCGCCACCTCGAATACCGCATGGGAAGTCTACCGCTCGCTGCCCCACGCCCCGGAGGAACAGGCGCTCGCCGACGGCGTGCAGGCCGCCCTCACCGGCATGCTGGAGCAAGGTATCCAGCCGCTCATGACCGCGATCAGGCAAGGCGATCGCCAGGGCCAGGACGACATCGCGATGAAGCGCATTCCGCCGCTCTCGGTCGCGCTGACCAAGGCTTCGACTGCGCTCGAAGCATGGCAGAAGGCGCACGGGGAGCAGGCGTTCGACCGCGCGCAGGAGCGCTATTCGTGGCTGCGTACGGGCAGTATCGCGCTGATCGTGCTCGGCCTCGCGGTGGCGGGTGTGTGCGCCGTGGGCCTGCACCGCGCGATTGCCGCGCCGCTCGATTACGTGCAGGGCGCGCTGCAGCGCATTGCGGGCGGCGACCTCACCGCGCAGCTCCAGGCGCGTTCCAGCGACGAAATGGGCCGCCTGGTGACCAGCCTCAAGGCGATGCAGGATGCGCTCGCGCAAACGGTGCGCAAGGTCACACACAGCTCGGAATCCATCGCCACGGCGACGCGCCAGATTGCCGCCGGCAACGACGACCTTTCGCAGCGCACCGAAGAGCAGGCCGCCTCGCTCGAGCAAACGGCCGCGAGCATGGAGCAGCTCACGGCCACGGTCAAGCAGAACGCCGAGAACGCACGCACCGCGCAGACGCTCGCCAACAGCGCGCAGGAAGTCGCCAATCGCGGCGCGCAGGTCGTGAGCAATGCGGTGCAGACGATGGAGCGCATCGACGGCAGCTCGCAGAAAATCGCGGATATCACCGGCATCATCGAGGGCATTGCTTTTCAGACCAACATTCTCGCGCTCAATGCCGCCGTGGAAGCCGCGCGTGCGGGCGAACAAGGCCGCGGCTTCGCCGTGGTCGCGAGCGAAGTGCGCTCGCTCGCGCAGCGCTCCGCCGCTGCCGCGAAAGAGATCAAGACGCTGATTGCGGAATCGGTCGAGCACGTTTCGTCGGGCTCGCAGTACGTGCGCTCGGCGGGCGAGACGATGAACGAGATCGGCGAGTCGATCGGACGGGTGACGACCATCGTGCGCGAGATCGCAAACGCTTCGGAAGAACAGCGCGACGGCATCGAACAGGTGAATCTCGCCGTTTCGCAGATGGATCAGGTCTCGCAGCAGAACGCAGCGCTGGTGGAAGAAGCGGCCGCGGCCGCCATGGCGCTCAGCGAGCAGGCCGATTCGCTGCGCGATGCCGTGGGGGCGTTCCGGCTCGCGCACTGACCGCATTCGAGGCGCCGGCAACCGGCCGCCTCCGTTGGCGCTGACAGCGGGGAAACGCCATGAAGGCGGGAAAGCGTGCCCCGCCATGGGCCGCATCCCTCAGGCCGACTTTGCGCCTGCCCATACCGGCCATTCATACAGCGTTTCCCTGAGGCCCGCGCGCGTCAACTCACGCGCGAGGCCGGACGTATCGAAGTCACTGGCCTTTTTTGCGCCTGCCGCGCAACCGCGCTTTTCGAGCCGTTCGGCCAGCAGACAGCAAAACGGGTCCAGCGCGGCGGTGCCGTGCGTAACCGCGAACTCTTGAAGCACTTCCTGCACGCCGGCTTCCTGAGTCGCTGCGGAAAGCATGCTGGCGATATGCGACGCGCCGCGAGCGAGTTCGAGCGCATACATCGATTCGTAATAGTAGAGGCCGCCTTGGCGCGCCTTTCTCAGGTTCTTTTTCATGATTTCCCCGTAAGCCTGGATCCGGCATGCGTTTGCATCTTTGCAGGTGACCTGTTACGGGGCAATGAAATGACGTGCGCGACAACGTAATCTGTCGCTATGTCTCAAAAAGTTGTTGTTTTGTCTCACACGTCGATTGCAGGAACCCCGTTACTTGCGCTAACGCATCAACGCCATCCAGTAGCGCCAGTCGTCGCTGGCGGTCTCGCCGCCCTGCGCGGCGCCGTTCATTGCCAGCATGCGCACGGCGCGCGGCGAAAGGCCGATCGAGCGGCGGAACGCGCGTGCGAAGTTCGCGGCGTCGGCGAAACCATAGGTGGCCGCGATGTCGGCAATCGACAGGTTCCGGCGCGCCGGGTCTGCGAGCATTTCTCGGCAGCGCCGCAGGCGCCGCTCGCGCACGTAGGTCGCGAAACCGCCCTCCTGCTCGAAGAGCCGGTAGAGCGTGGCGCGCGAGATGTCGAACGCACGCGCGACCTCCTCCACGCTCAATTGCGGGTCGCTCAGGCGCTTCTCCACATAACGGCAAATCGACACGAATGCACACTGCTGAACCGCGGGCACGTGCTCGGGGCTCACGCTCGCGTTCAGCACGGAGGCGGCAAGCTGAAGCGTGGCGGGCATGACCGCCTGGGCGTTCGCGAGCGTCATCTGCGGGGCGTGGCGATACAGCGCGCCCAAATGCTCGCGCAGCAGTGCGACCGTGGGATCGTTGCCGCGAATGACGCGCATGCTCTGCTGGTCGGGCGCTTTCAGCAGCGGCGCGAGCAAACGCCGCGGCACCGCCAGGTTCAGAAATTCGCTGCGCGTGGTTTGGGTCGCCAGCGGCTGGGCGGCATCCACGATAAACATGTCGCCCGGCTGCGTGCACGATTCAGAACCGCCGTCGCGCACGCGGCAATGGCCGCTTAGGTAGAACTGCAAAACGTATTGATCGTGGCCGTCGCGTCCGATCTTCGCATTCGAGCGATCGTAACGCTGCGCGCCCGTCTGAATCGAACCCAGCACCACGTCGCCGACCAGGTAGCCGCTCACGCTGGTCTCGAAGCCGGCGTCGCGCGAGTCGGCGGTCTGCGTATCGAAAATGACGCTCACCGCGTCGCGCCACGCAGAAAATTGCTGGTCTGGCGGCAAGACACGGGTATCGAATTCGGAATGCGGCAGAGAGTTCTGCGTGTCGCTCATGGGCCACTCCGGTGACGGAAATCCTCGACTCGACAACTACGATATCGGTTGCGTGCGGAAATTCTTTAGGGCGGGCTGCGGCGGAATTTCGCTGGGGCACGCGTTTTGTCCGCAGGCGGCAATGCACGCCGTTCACGACGCGCGTTCATGCACGCACGACCGTCACACCCGCCGCCTCGATCGGCTCGGTCAGCTTCGCGTCCGTCGAGCGCTCGACCACCACGGTCTGCGCCATGCCGATGGGACCGATGCAGTACGGCGACGCCGCGTTGAGCTTGGCGGCCGAGGCCAGCACGACCGTTTCCGCGGCACGCGCCGCGAGCGCACGTTTCACATAGGATTCCTCGAAGTCGCCGGTGCTGAGCCCTGCTTGTGCATGCACGCCGGTCACGCCCATGAAGTAAAGGTCCGCGTGAATATGCGCGATCGCCTCCACGGCCGCCGCGCCGACCGTGACCACCGAATGCTTGTACAGCTTGCCGCCGATCAGCACGACCTCGATGGCCGGATGTTCGGCCAGCGCGACCGCGATGCCGGGGCTATGCGTCACGATGGTCACCTGCAAATCGGCGGGCAGGCACTCGACCAGAAGCGCAGAAGTCGTCCCGCCGTCGACGATCACCACTTGCCCCGGCGCGATCATGTCCGCCGCCTTTTGCGCGATGCGCCGCTTGGCAGCCACCTCCATGCCGCGGCGCTGGGCAATGGGCGCCACCGCCGGCGAAGCCGGCAGCGCGCCGCCATGCACGCGCTGAAGCAGGCCTTCCGCAGCGAGTTCCCGCAAATCGCGCCGCACCGTGTCTTCCGAAACGCCGAACGTTGCGCTGAGTTCGCCGGCTAGCACCTGGCCGTCGCGCTTGAGCGCGTCGAGGATGGCTTTCTTTCTCTGGTCTGTGAGCATGGGGCGTGGCGTGGGTGTCTGCACGAATTTTCTTGATTTTGCACGAAAATGCACGATACCATGAATACCGGACGTCGAAGGAGGAACGAAATGACTGCGACCCGAGACCGCGTGCGAATGATCGAAACCGCCGTGCTGTCCGACGACTGGTATGTACTCAGGAAGGTGACGTTCGACTTCCTGCGCAGCAACGGCACGTGGCAACGCCAGAGCCGGGAAACCTACGACCGCGGCAACGGCGCGACCATCCTGCTGCACGACCCGAAAAGCGGCAACGTCGTGCTCACGCGGCAATTTCGCATGCCGACGTTCGTCAACGGACACGACGGCATGATGATCGAGACGCCGGGCGGCCTGCTCGACGACGCCGCGCCCGACGAGCGCATTCGCGCGGAAGTCGAGGAAGAGACCGGCTATCGCGTGCGCAAGTTGCGCAAGGTGTTCGAGGCGTATATGAGCCCGGGCTCCGTGACGGAAAAGCTGTACTTCTACCTGGGCGAATACGATCCCGCCGAGCGGCCCGGCGCGGGCGGCGGCGTGGAGGAAGAAGGCGAGGATCTGGAAGTGGTGGAAGTGCCGCTCGACGAAGCGCTGAGCATGATCGAGCGCGGCGAGATCGTGGACGGCAAGACGATCATGCTACTCCAGCATGCGGCGCTTTCCGGCTTCGCGCGGTAACATGGAGCCCTTTGCCCGGTTTGACTTCCTCACCTCGAAACGCTCATGTACATCGTCTCGCTGACCTATACGGCTACGCTCGAACGCATCGACGACGCCCTGCCCGCTCATCGCGCGTATCTCGACGCGCAGTTCGAAGCCGGCAACTTCATCGCCGCCGGCCCGAAAATGCCGCGTGACGGCGGCATCATCATCGCCTCGCACATGCCGCGCGAGCGGCTCGACGCGCTGCTCGCCGCCGATCCCTTCGCGCAGCAAGGGCTCGCCACCTATGCGGTTACGGAATTCAAGGCGACGCGGCTCGCGCCCGGCCTCAATCTGCCTCGCGCCGAAACGCCATAAAACGCCGATGCGGGCTGCTCAGTTCGATGAGCCCGCAACCGGCGCCATCATGCCCGACCACACGATTTCCAGTTCCACGGCGATGGATCGCGCAAGCCCGTCGAGCCCAGGAAACAGCGACGCATTCGTGATGTTCATGCGATAGAGCCACTTCATCGCATCCATGCGGATGCGCGCGGGCAGCACGATTTTGTGCAGCAGTTCCTCGTGGCTCTCGTAGCCTTCGAGAATCGCCTGCAGAGGCTTGTCGATCACGCCCGGCACGACGAAGGTGCCCGATTGCGCGACGAGACGGTCGTCCATCTCCGTAGGCTCGCCCGACCAGAGAATTTCGTTCGTGTTGCTAAAGAAGTAGCGTTCGAAGTTGTCGTGCACACGCGGGTCGATCACGTCGCGCGTGAGCGTGGGATTGTGCTTCGGCAGCGCGCGATTGTTCCAGAGCGCGGGCGTGTTCAGTGCGTAGACGGCGGCGTCGCCGGTTGCGCGCTCCAGCGCGAAAAAGGCCGCGACGAACGGGCTCTTGGTGAAATCGAGCAGCCGCGTGGGGGCGCCATGGTGCTGCATGAGCGCGAGACAGCGCAGGTCGTCCTTGAGCAGTTCCGGATGCGCGAGAAAGTTGTGCGCCTTGCGGCGAAATACGCGAATGGCGCGCTCCTCGCGCTGCCGCCACTGCAGCCGGTCGCCCACGTAGTCGCGCATATAGCGCGTGAGCGAGCTTTCGAGGTGCCACTGCGCGTTCAGCTGGCCGCGAAAGGCCCAGCCGTCCAGCTGCGTCGTCAGCGCCATGAACTGCTGCCAGTCTGTGAGTACCGTGGTCTGCATCGTCGTTGCGTGTGAGTTGACGTGGGCGTTTGCGGTTGGCGCCCGCTTCGCGCGAGGCTCCCGGTGTAGGGGGCCGCACCAGGCGCGCGCCCCGCGGAACACGCTAGCACATCGACGATGACAACATCACGAAGGCTTTCAGCCGCCTTGCTGCCAACTCACGCGAGCGCGCGCAGCATTGCGATCTGCTCGCGCCAGCGCGCCAGCACGCGCTCGGGCTCGTAGAGCCGGAACGTCACGCCGCTCAGCACTTCGGCATACTTCGCGCGATGCTCGGTGACGGATTCGATTTCCACGCGAAACACGCTCAGTTCGGGCGCCGTCTGCGGCTGCGCCACCGCATGCGCCCGCGCGCGGATTTCCAGCAGCGCGCCGTCATGCGCGAGCGAGAGCGTGAGGCGGCCGTCGCGCGCGAGGTTGCGGGTGGTGTTCGACTGCGGCCAGACCGCGATGAGCAGCGTAGCGGCGTTCACGGCCAGGATTTCGCCCGCGCTCAGTTGCGCGGCGTGCGGCCAGCCGTCCTCGCTCACGGTCGAAAGACGGACCGCAGCGGTCGTGCGCGCTTCGAGGTGGTCGCCGTCGAATTCGCGCACGATCGCCGCGGGCAGTTGCGCGGCCGAAGCGGAGTGCCCAGGCGCGGGGGCAGATTCATTCTGTTGCATGGGGCGTTCCTTGCGTGCGTCGTTACCGGCTCAGATTGGACCGTAGCGCCGCGCCGAAGTCAAACCGCCCCGCCCGTCGCTCGCTCAGCCCTTGGTCGCGCCGAACGTGAGGCCCGCCACAAAGTGCTTCTGCATCGCGAAGAACATCATCACCGAAGGCAGGGCGGCCAGGACCGAACCCGCGGAGACGAGGTTCCATGCCGTCGTCCACTGCCCCTTGAGCGCGGCCACGCCCACGGTGATCGGTGCGGCGTCGTCGCCCTGGGTCAGGCACAGCGCCCAGAAGTAATCGTTCCACACGAACGTGAACACGAGAATGGCGAGCGCGGCAAGTGCGGGTCGAATGAGCGGCAGCACGATGCGCACGAACACGGTCCACTCGTTCGCGCCCTCGATGCGCGCGGCTTCGACGAGTTCGTACGGCAACTGCTTGATGAAGTTGCGCAGGAACAGCGCGCAAAAACCGGTCTGAAACGAAAGATGAAAGAGGATCAGCCCGCCCACGGTGTTGTAGAGCCCGAGCCTGAGTGTGAGATCGCGCACCGGAATCATCAGCACCTGGATCGGCACGAAGTTGCCTGCGACGAAAGTCGCGAACAGCGCCGCATTGCCCGGAAAGCGGTAGATCGCGAGCGCGTAGCCCGCCAGCGCCGCCAGCGCGATGGCCCCGGCCACGGCGGGCAGCGTGATCTGCACGCTGTTCCAGAAGTAATGGAGCATGGGCGAAGTCGTGAGCGCGTCGCGATAATTCTCGACCATCGCGAAGTGCCTCGGCCAGCCCCAGTAGTTGCCTTCGCTGAGCTCTTCGGTGGAGCGCACCGAGGTCACCAGCACGGCAATGAGCGGCAGCAGCCAGATCACCAGCGCCACCGGCAGCGAGAGCTTGTACAGGCGGCGCGGCGCGGGCTTCCATTTGTCGATCGGAATCGGGAACATAGGCGGCTCCTCGTAGCGGGTTCAGTGCTCGCTGCGCAACAGGCGGCGCAGGTGATAGACGATATAGAGCAGCATGATCGCGAACAGCACGACGGCAATCGCGGCGGAATAGCCGAGCCGGTAATACTTGATCGCCTGGTCGTACATGTAGTACGCGAGCACCGTGGAGCTTTCGAACGGGCCGCCGCCCGTCATCACGGAGATGAGGTCGAAGCTGCGCAGCGCGCCGATCACCGTGACCACCACGGCCATGAACGTCACGGGCCGCAGTTGCGGCAGGATCACGTGCCACAGCATCGTCCAGCCCTTCGCGCCTTCCATGCGCGCGGCTTCGATCTGCTCGCTGTTGAGCGTGGTCAGGCCCGTGAGATAGAGGATCATGCAGTACGCGGTTTGCGGCCACAGCGCCGCGAAGATGATGCCGGGCGTGGCATAGCGCGCGTCGCCAAGCACGGGGATGCCGTGCCCCACGATGATCGCGAGCAGGCCGAACGTGGGGTCGTAGAACCACGAATAGATGAGGCCGACCACCACGCCGGAAAGCACGAACGGCGCGAAAAACAGCGACTTCACGATGCGGATGCCGCCCACGGCCTGGTTCAGGTACAGCGCGATCGCAAGACCCATTGGCGGCGCGAGCAGGAACAGCACGAGCCAGATCACGTTGTTCTTGAGCGCCGTGTAGAACGTGGGCGACTGGAACAGCTCGATATAGTTCGCAAGGCCGATGAAGCTCGCTTCGCTCATGCCGTCCCAGTTGTAGAGCGAAAGACGCAGCGTGGAGAGGATCGGCCAGATCACGTAGACCGCGAACATGATGCATGCGGGCGCGAGAAAAAGACACGCGGCGCGGCGCTGGCGGCGCGCCGTGGGCGAGACCCGGCGGCGCGGTTGTATGCCACGTCCGCTTGCGCGCGGTACGGCGCCGCTCGCGTCGCCCGGCGGCGCGGCGCCGTCCACGCGCTGCGCAACGGAGTGAGTCACTGCCTGTCTCACGGCAAAACCTCCTGTCGATCCAGAGTTGGCGCTTCAGCGCTTACTCTGGTCCCATGCAAAGCTTGTCGACTCCACAGCAGGCGGCGCAAGTACGCACCGCCCGCATCCCTTCGAACTGCTTACTTCTTGTAGATGCGCTGACGCGTCTGCTCGAGCTGCGCGAGAATCGCGTCGAGCCTGGTCGGATCGGCCACGAACTGCTGCATGCCCTTCATGCCTTCGTCGGCCATCTCCTTCGTCATGTCGCGATCATAGAACTGCGCGATGCCGCCCTTCGTATTCGAAAGAATCTGGAAACCGATCTTCGAAATCGGATCTTCGGGCTCCGGCGACTTGCTGTTGGCCGAAAGCGAACCGAGTCCCTTCGCGAGTTGCGAGCCGATCTCCGGCGTTTGCGTAAACGCCAGGAACACATGCGCATCGGCCTTGTTCTTCGCCTTCCCCGGAATATGCAGCGATTCGACCGGGCCATCTTCGGCGGTCGGCACGTTCGGATCGATGATCGGGAACTGGAAGTAGCCCATTTGCTGCTTGACCGTCGGGCTGAAACCGCCCGTGATGAAGGTGCCCATCAGCATCATCGCGGCCTTGCCCTGGAACAGGAACGGCTGGGCAGCATCGAGATCGTAGGACAGCGAATTGGGAATGAAGTCGCCGTCGTCGAGCAGTTGCTTCCAGGTGACGTAGACCTTCTTCACGCGCGGATCGGTGTAGGGCACTTCGCCCGCCATGAGCTTCTGGTGGAACGCGTTGCCGTTCAGGCGCAAGTCGAGATAGTCGAACCACCCGGCGAGCGTCCATGCGTCGCGCCCCGCGACCGCGATCGGCGTGATGCCCGCGGCCTTGAGCTTCTTGGCAGCGTCGAGGAATTCATTCCACGTCTTGGGCTCGCTCTTGATGCCCGCCTTGTCGAACAGATCCTTGCGATAGAACATGCCCCACGAGTAGTAGACCGTAGGCGCGGCGTACTGCTTGCCCTGGAACGACGAGGCCTCCTTCGTCGAGGCATACATGCTGTCCCAGTTGTTCTTCTTCCAGTCGTCCGAAAGGTCTTCGAACAGGCCGCGCTTGGCGTAGTAGGCCATGCGCTCGCCGTCGTGCCAGTTCACGATGTCGGGCGGCGCGGTCGTGAGCCAGTTCGGCAGCTGCACCTTGTACGCTTCTTCATCGACGAACGACACCTTCACGTCGGTGCCCGGGTGCGCTTTCTTGAACTCGTCGACGACCTGTTCCCAAACGGCGCGCTGGCTCGCGCCCTTGTAGGCGATGTTCATGGTGAGCGTGCCGGCCTGCGCGGCACCCGCGAATGTGCCTGCAAGCGCGCCCGCCGCCAGCATTGCGGCAACGAGCAGGGTCCGTGGTCTGAAGGTCTTGCCGATCATGCGTGTCTCCTTGGTTATACGTCGTTGTCGGTGCTGCATCCGGAAGCAACTGGCGATGCGTTCATCGCCGGGTCATCGCGCGTTCACGACGAGCGGTAAGCGCTCACGCCCTGCGCTTCTATCGTACGCGAGCCGATCACGAATGCCTCGTCGGGAATGTCCGCAGATAGCGTGTGCGTGCCCGGCCCGTAGTTGAATACCCACGTGAAGCCGCCGCGCCGGCTCACGCGTATCGCGTCGCCAAGCGGCTGCGGCACGAGGCCGGCTTCGCGCGCGGCGCCCGCAAAAACGGCCTGCGTGGTCGCGTCGTCGAACAGGCTCGCGAGGTAATGGACCGCCCCGCTCTTCACATAAGCGGGATGCCCGTCGCCGAACGTCGCGCGAACCTCCGGCACGGCCCATTCGTTTTCGCCCGCGTTCGTCACTGAGCCACCCAGTTCGATCAGGTCACGCCAATGGCGCGCATGGCCTTCCTGCGCGGCAGCCCCATCGAACTTCACCGGCTCGCTGATGTCCGGCCGCAGCGACTCCACGCGCCACACGCGCAGCGGCAGCAGCGCCGCGAGCGGCCCCGGCGGCAGGTTGGCCGGAATCTGCAGATCGACGGTCTTCGAGCCCGTGCGCGGCCCGATTACGATCTGTGCGCCCGACGCCGCGAGACGCTGCGCGAAGTCGTCGGGCACGATGGGCAGCGGCGGCACGACGATGAGCCGGTAGCCGTCGAGCGGCGCATGCACCGGCACGATATCGACGTCGAAGCCCAGCGAGCGCAGCGCCGAGTAGTACTCCACAGCAAAGCGCGGATAGTGGAAATCCGCGCCTTGCGGATGGATCTCGAAGAGCCACTTGGCCTCGTAGTCGAATACGAGCGCAACGGGTGTCTTGACGTCGAAGTCGCGGTCCGCCTTTGCCGCCGCGAGCACCGCCTCGATTTCCCCGGCCACGCGCGCGGCCTCCGCGCTGGCGAGATCAGGCCGGTTATCGGGCGTATTCAGGCCCGCGTGCATCTGCTCCTGCGCGAACGGCGCCTGGCGCCAGCGAAAATACGACACGCAGCCCGCGCCATGCGCGAAAGCCTCCCAGCTCCATAGGCGCACCATGCCCGGCAGCGGCGCGGGGTTCCACTGCGCCCAGTTCACGGGACCAGGCTGCTGCTCCATGACCCAGAACGGCAGCTTCGACATGCCGCGATACACGTCATGATTGAACGAGGCGAAATCCGGGTGGCCCGTGCGCAGATAGCGCGCCTTCACGTCGGGCGCGAACCACTGCTGGTCGAGTGCGCCGAGCGGATAGCTGTCCCAGGCCGCGACGTCGAGATCGGCGGCGACCTTGTAGTGATCGAACTCCATGAAGAGCTGCATGAAGTTGTGCGCGATGGGCCGGCCCGGCGCATGTGCGCGCAAAATGTCCACCTGCATGCGGTTGTAGCGCTGCAGTTCGTCGGAAGCAAAACGCTGGTAGTCGAGCCGGTGCGAAGGATGCGCTTCGGTCACGGTGCCCACGGGTGCGTCGATCTCGTCGAAGCTGCGGTACTCCATGCTCCAGAATACGGTGCCCCACGCGGTGTTGAGCGCCTCGATGCTGCCGTAGCGCGCCGCGAGCCATTCGCGAAAGCGCCGTACGGCCGCCGGCGAATAGCTGACCACCGTTTGATGGCAGCCGTACTCGTTGTCCGTCTGCCAGTACGCGACAGCGGGATGCTGGCCGTAGCGCGCGGCGACCGCCTCGCAAATGCGGCGCGAGGCCTCGAAATACGCCGGCGACGAAAAATCGTAGTGCCGCCGCGAACCGAACCCGCGCACGCGGCCATCGGCGCCTACGGGCAGGATGTCGGGATGCTGGTCGATCAGCCACTTGGGCGGCGTGGCCGTGGGCGTGCACATGACCACTTGCAGGCCTGCCGCGCCGAGCGTGTCGATCGCGCGGTCCAGCCAGCCCCAGTCGAATTCGCCGGGCGAGGGTTCGATGCGGCTCCACGCGAACTCGCCGATGCGCACCTGCGCGATGCCGAGCGCCTTCATGCGCGCGGCGTCGTCTTTCCACATGGCCTCCGGCCAGTGTTCCGGGTAGTAACAGACTCCAAGACGCATTCCTGTCCCCTCGTTCGCAGCTCTCATTCTGTTCTCATGCGGTTTGATCGATGGTGGCGAGCGGCGCGACGGCAAAGCCGTCCTCCGCGAAGAGATGGCAGGCGTTCGCGCTCGCACGGAACCGCACGGTGTTGCCGCTTTGCAGGCGCGCGTCACCGGGGGCCTTGGCGACGAGCACGGCTCCCCCCGGCTGATCGAGGTGCACGTAGCTGTGCTCGCCCAGCTCCTCGACCAGCGTGACGGCGCGCGCAATCGTCAAGGTATCCTGATGATCCTTCGATGCCCTCGATGGGGCGTCACCCTCCGCGAGTTCCAGATGCTCGGGGCGCACGCCGAAGGTAACCGGCGCACCCACGGCAAGCCGCGCGCCCTGCACCGGCAGCCGCACCGTTTCGCCGCTTGGGTCGAGCGTCACGCTCACGCCGTTCGTCTCGATGGCGGCCACGCGCGCCGGCAGGAAGTTCATGCGCGGGGAACCGATGAAGCCCGCCACGAAACGGCTCGCCGGACGGTGATAGAGGTCGAGCGGCGCGCCCACCTGCGCGATGCTCCCATGTCGTTCGGTGTCCTTACCGCTGTGCAGCAGGACGATCTTGTCGGCGAGCGTCATCGCCTCGATCTGGTCGTGCGTCACGTACACCACGCTCGCCTGCTCGAACTGGCGATGCAGGCGGGCGATCTCGATGCGGGTCTGGCCACGCAAGGTGGCGTCGAGATTGGAAAGCGGTTCGTCGAACAGGAACACGCCGGGCTCGCGCACGATCGCGCGGCCAATCGCCACGCGCTGGCGCTGTCCGCCTGAAAGCGCCTTGGGATGACGCTCGAGCAGCGCTTCGAGCTGAAGAATGCGCGCGGCCTCGCGCACCTTGCGATCGATCTCGGCCTTCGGCGTCTTTGCGAGCTTGAGGCCGAACGCCATGTTCTCGTACACGGTCATGTGCGGGAACAGCGCGTAGCTCTGAAACACCATGGCTACGCCGCGCTGCGCGGCGGGCACATCGTTCACGAGCGTGCCGCCAATGGAGATGTCGCCATCGGTCACGTCTTCGAGGCCCGCGATCATGCGCAGCAGCGTGGACTTGCCGCAGCCCGAAGGGCCGAGGAATACACAGAACTCGTTTCTGCCGATCTCAAGATCGACGTTGCGAATCACCGGCGCGTTCTCGCCGTATGCCTTCTGAACGCCGCGTAACGAAATGCTCGCCATCGTCCCGTCTCCATGTTCTAATCAGCACGACACGGAGATTAAGCGCTTAATCAGCAGCCTTAAAAAAGCGATCGCCGTAGCGATCCTGGCTGGCTTGTCTCCGGTAATCGTTTTGATTGTCGGGGCAATGTTGCAGTGGGCGTGACGATCATGCAAATGTTGAATGACCTTCCCATATTCTGAGATTACATGGCGACCCTGAACGAAGTCGCGCGCCGCGCCGGCGTCACGCCCGCCACTGTCTCGAACGTCTTGCGCGAGCGCGGGCGCGTGGGCGAGGCTACGCGCCAACGGGTGCTCGAAGCGGTCGAGGCGCTCGGCTATCGCCCCCACCTCTCGGCCCGCGCGCTCGCCGAGGGGCGGCCGCCGACCATCGCGCTCATGGTGTCGAGCATCGCGAACCCGTTCTACCCGGAGTTCGCGCTCGCCGTGGAGAATGCGCTGCGGCGCAGCGGGCGCTTCCTCATCATCTGCAACACCGACGGCGACCCGCAAAAGGGCCGTGCTTACCTCGAACAGATCGCGGGCACGCTTTCAGCGGGCGTGCTCGTGATGAACGCGAACCTCGATTTTTCCGATTTGCGCGCCACCATGCGGCGCGGCGCGCCCGTGGTGCTGTGCATGTGGGAGCGCCCGCTCGATCCGCCCGGCCTGCCCTGCGTCGCCGTGGACTTTCGCCTTGCGGGCGAGCTTGCCGCGCAGCATCTGCTGACGCTCGGGCACAGGCGCATGGGCGCGATCGTCGGCAGCAAGGTCTCCGGCATTCACGCGGCGCGCCATGAAGGCTTCGTCGCGGCCCTGCAGGCTGCCGGGCTCGACGGCGCAGGCGCGCCCGTGCGCCATGCGCCGGATACCACCCAGGGCGGCTACGCGGCCGCGAGCGAGCTGCTTGCGCGGCATCCCGATCTCACTGCCCTCTTCGCGACCAATGATCTGCCCGCGCTCGGCGCGATGCAGGCCGCCGCCGATCTCGGGCTCAACGTACCGCGCGATCTTTCCGTGGTCGGGATCACCGACATTCAACTTGCGCGCGAATCGCGGCCCGCGCTCACGACCGTTGCGGTCGCAACGGTCGAGGCAGCGGAGCGGGCTGTCGAACTGCTCACGGAGCTGGTCGAAGCGCCGCATTCGGCCGCGGGTGCGGCCTCGCGGGTATGCGTGGTTTCGGCGCCGCGGCTAGTCGTGCGGGCTTCGACGGCGGCGCCTCGCAAGTAAGGCAAACGCAAGGTTCGGCATCGAAATCCAGGCCGGAATCACAGAACGTTTAAGCAAACCTTTAGTTTCTTCCCGAACCATCCGTTAAAGACGGTGGCGCTGCAGCAGCGCACCGCCAGGAACAACAACAGAGAACGGCTGGAGAAGAACGACCGTGAAGCGAACAACGTTGAATCAGAAAGCCTGGAGCATCGTCGCGCTCCTGTGGGTCGCGCTCGTCGTGCTGGTGGTGGCCAACGCCTTCATCACGCGTTCGGGCATGCTCACCGACCGCAAGCAGCTGGTCGAGCAGGAAACGCAAACGGCAATGGGCGTGGTCTCGTACTACCAGAAGGAAGCGGCCGCCGGCCACGTGAGCGCCGACGACGCCAAACGCCTCGCCATCGCCACCTTGCGCAGCATGCGCTACGGCGACGACAACAGCGGCTACTTCGGCATCTACGACAGCAACGCAGTCGCGCTGCTCGTGCCGCCCAAGCCAGAGATGGAAGGCAAGAGCCAGGCGAACACGACCGATCCGCGCGGCACCCACGTCGCCGTCGAGATCGTCAAGAGTTCTTCCTCGGGCGGCGACGGCTACGCCAGCTACTTGTGGCCCAAGCCCGGCAAGAGCGCGCCGGTGGAAAAGATCACGTATTCCACCTTCGTGCCGGACTGGGACTGGCACCTGTTCACCGGCATCTATACCGACGATATCGACGACGCCTTCCGCAGCGCGCTGATCAGCAACCTCGTGCTCGTGACGGTGATCGGCGCGGCGGTGACGCTCGGCCTCATGTGGCTCATTCGCACGATCCGCCGCAGCCTGGGCGGAGAGCCGGAATATGCATCGGCCATCTGCCAGCGCATTGCCGAAGGCGATCTCACGGCGCGCGTGGATCTCGCGACCGGCGACCAGCACAGCCTGCTCCATTCGATGCACCAGATGCAGCGCCGGCTCGTCGAGACCGTGCAGCGCATTCAGACATCGGCGGAATCGATCACGACGGGCGCGAAGGAAATCGCGGCGGGCAACATGGATCTTTCCTCGCGCACCGAGGAGCAGGCCGCCTCGCTCGAGGAAACGGCCGCCAGCATCGAAGAACTCACGACCACGGTCAAACACAACACCGACAATGCGCGCCAGGGCAACACGCTGGCCGTCAACGCATCGGAAGTCGCGGCGCGCGGCGGCGAGGTCGTACGCCGCGTGGTCGAGACGATGAACGAGATCTCGAGCAGCTCGCAGCGCGTGGAGCAGATCATCGGCGTGATCGACGGCATTGCCTTCCAGACGAATATTCTCGCGCTCAACGCCGCCGTGGAGGCCGCGCGCGCCGGCGACCAGGGCCGCGGCTTCGCGGTCGTGGCGGGCGAAGTGCGCAGCCTCGCGCAGCGCAGCGCGACGGCTGCCAAGGAGATCAAGGACTTGATCGGGCAGTCGGTGGCGCAGGTGGCGCAAGGCACGAAGCTCGTCGACGAAGCGGGCAAGACGATCGACGAGGTGGTGATGTCGGCGCGCCGCGTGGCCGACCTGATGGGCGAAATCGCGGCGGCTTCCGAGGAACAGCACACCGGCATCGAGCAGGTGAACCGCGCCGTCGCGCAGATGGACGAAGTGACGCAGCAGAACGCGGCGCTCGTGGAGGAAGCCTCGGCCGCGGCACAGTCGATGGCCGCGCAATCGGACGGGCTGCGCGATGTCGTGACGGTGTTCCGGGTCGCGGCGCATGATGCATCGATGGCGGCGCCTTTTGAGAGTGCGCGTGCCGCGCGTTCCAGCGCTGGCGGACCGGCAGTGGTGAGCGCCCCGCTCAAGCGTCCGGCAGCTACTGCCAAGCCGGCCCGAAGCGCGCCCGCGCGCAACGCCACGAATGTTGCAATGGCAACGGTGGCGGCCACATCCACGGCAGCCGCAGCGAAGCCCGTGGCGATGGCATCGAACGACACCGCTGACTGGGAAACGTTCTAGAAGCGGCTTCGGTTCGCGCCCTGCGCCGCGCGCCACGCCGCGAACGTCGTCAACTCCGGCGCGAGCCGCGCATCGTCGATACGGGTCCAGCTCGTATGCGTGTCGTCGAGTCCCGGCACCGGCTGCGGCGTCGCGAACGCCAACTGCGACATGCCGGGACGATACGCCTCGTGCGGCCAGTACACGGGCATGACGCGCCGCGCCGCCATTGCTTCGCGCAGCGCAGCGGGGCCGCCTTCGTCGGTAACGACGTCGCATTGCGCCGCCCAGTCGCGGCTGTCCCACGCGAGGAACACGCCGGCGTTGCCTTCGGCGTCGAAGGTCAGCACCGCGTTCTGCTCGGGCCGCCAGTAGTATTCGACAATGCGCTCGCGCTGCGCGAGTTCGTGCAGCACATCGGCCGCGCGCCGGTTCGCGTAGACCGCGCCCACCCCATGCACGCCGATATGGCCGCGCCGCGCGCAGAATTTGCGCTTGGCGTCGTCGATGGCGCCGCGCAGCTTGCGCGTCATGGCGGGATCCGTCTTCTTCACGTAGAAGTCGATGAGCCCCGCGTTGAACGCCTCCACCGCGTGCGATTCGTCGGCCGTGGCCGTGAGCAGGATGCGCGTACACGCCAGGTCCCGCGCCGCAGCGAGAAATTCGATGCCGGTCATCGCGGGCATTTCATAGTCCACCACGAGCGCGGCGATATCCTCAAAGCGCGCCGTGTCGGCCATTACATCCTCGCCAAGGGCGTTGCCGCCTTTCTTCTCGAACTCGGACCATGCGGGCCCCGACGCGGGATTGCGCGCACGCTGCCGGGCCTCGTGCGAAGCGACGAAAGCTAGCGCCTCGTGCGCGCTCGTGAAATAGCGGTCCGTGCCGGCTCCGGGAAACAGCCCGCGCAGCGCGTAGAGAAAATCCGCACTGTCGTCGAGGAAAACGACGGAGACGGGATGATAAACCGGCTGTCTGACGATGGAACTCATGCTCGATCTCGGTTAAGCGCGCTGCACTTCATGCGGCAAGTGCCGTGCCGCAAGTCAACCCTGGCGATTATGCGGTGTGACGCCTTTGCACAGCAACCCGATGCAACCGTTCGCCGTGCGAAACCCGTTTGCGCAAACGTTATCGCACCCAGCGAGCATGAACGCACTTACGTATGTGAGGGGCACGATATTGATCAAAGAAGAACACGAAGAGAATGGCGCATGCCTCCCTTTTCGGGGAGCCATGCGCGGCTGCCGCTTGCAGCCCCTATCTGGAGTCATACTGATGTACGCACGCGAATCCATTCCCGCCGTCCTTTCCCGTGGCACCGCCGGATTCTCCGACGAAATCATGGAAGCCACGCCGACCAAAACGTTCCACCACGTCATCGATATCTACCTGAAGGACTCGAACGCCTTCATGAACACGTATTTCGCCCGCTATTTCGAGTGGCAGGGCATCTGCCGCGAGCGCTGGTTTCATGAGTGCATCCACAACAACCTGCTCGCGGCCGGCGGCGTGTTCGTCACCAAACGCGCGCACCAGGAATACGTGCAGGAGACGTTTCCGTTTCAGCGCGTGGATTGCTACATGAACACCTTCCAGGTGCGTCAGTGCTCGGCGTATCTCGTGTTCCGCTTTTGCGTGGACGGGCGGCCCGTTTCGCTCGGTTATCAGCAGATTCTCTTTGCCGGCACCGACAAGCGCATTCGCCGCTTTCCGCCCGGCATCGTCGAGCGCGTGAAAGAGTACGAGCTGATCCTGCCATCGGGTTCGAACTAAGCAATTGCAACCGGGCGGTTCGAAAGGCGGACTGAATCCGGCTGGATGAACTAGCCTGCAAAGTCCTGCCCCGCCGGCCAGCGGCGGGGCTTCGCCGGCGCATCGTGCAGCGCGCGGTCGGCGCTCGTGCCGGGCTCGGGCAGCCGGATCGTGAAGGTCGTGTGAACGTGCGGCTCCGACTCGCAGGCGATCGTGCCGCCCAGCGCCTCGGCCACGCGGCGGCAAAACGTGAGACCCATGCCGGTGCCGCGCCCGTGCGACTTGGTCGAATAGAACGGATCGAAAACGCGCGGCAGAATATCGGCGGGAATGCCACAGCCGTTATCGGAAAAGCGCAGCACGCACCAACCCGATTCGCTCGTCGCGGCAATCTCAACGCGGCCTTCGTAGGCGCTCGCCTTGTCGCCTCGTTCGGCGATCTCCGCCTGGATCGCGAAGAGCGCGTTCTTGAGCAGGTTGAAGAGCACGAACACCACGAGCGAATCCGAGCCCGAAAAGCTCAGTTGCGCGTCGATAGGCGCAACCCGCACCATATCGCGTTCGCCGGCACGAAACGGAAAGCGCTCGAGCGCGGCGTTCACGCAGGAGCGCACCGGGTAGGTCTCGAAGCTGCGGCGGTCGAGCCGGTCGAGCGTGAACGAGGCCAGCGACATCTCGACCACGGTGCTCGTGCTGTCCACCTGGCGGCGGATCGAGGTGGCAAGCGAGGAAAGCCGCTCCGACTGCCCCGGGTACAGCCCATCCACGCACAACTGATGCTGCACGGCCAACTGGTAGCCGCGCATGAGTTCGGGGAGCACGTTGCCGATTTCTTCCGCGTGCATGCCGATGGCCGCGAGCGGTGTGGCGACCTCGTGCGCCACGGTGGCCGCGATCAGGTACGGCCGCATGAGGCCGTAACGCACGATCGTGACCGCGAGTATGCCGAGGCTGATGGCGATGAACACGGCGCCCACGGGATAGAACGCGAGCCCGTAGTTCACGGCGTAATCGGTGGCCGCCAGCGCGTACAAGCCGAGGCTGAAAACGCACAGATCGAGCAGCTTGCGACGATCGTGCGCCTGCGACTGCCGGCGTGCGAAGAAAAGCAGCCATGCGCTGCGGCACGCGAGCAGCACCGTTTGCACGACGTGCACGGGATGCAGCGCACCCGCCTTCGGATACTTGCCGAAGAAGAACGTGCCATAGCCGTCCACCACGGCGTCGCTCAGGAGCAATAGCGCCGCAAGCAGTGCGCTCAGCACCCAGGAGCCGATGAGCCACGCGCGTTCGCCGCGCCGGGCGCTCACTTCGGTCACGAAGTGATAGAACGTCGTGGGCAGAAAGAGGATGAAGAAGTAACCGACCTTCACCAGCACACTGGAGAGTTCCGGGTCGGAAGTCTGGAACAGAAAGGCCCACGTGCCCTGCCAGAAGAACGTGGTTGCGCACATCAAGGCGAACGGCACCGAGAGGCGCGTGAAGCCCTCGGTCAGAAGCACGTAGACGCCGAATCCGAGAAATAATGCGGAAACGAACGCAGGCAGGATCGAATACATAGTCTGTCGCGTGGGTTCTTGTTCTTACCGACCTGTTGGTGCGGCGCGTTTCGTGCAGCTTCCCCGTGCGCCCGATGTCCGATACGGGGTGATATTTCGCCACCCAATGCGCGATGCATCAAAATTACGCGCCAATCGAACCGAATTTGCCGATTATCGCCGCTAATTGCTGTTGCGGCAAAAAATTCCTCCCAAAGGCCCCCTCGCGATGCGCGCTGAACCACCGCGATCGGGTTCTTGCAGAGGATTCCCAATCGATGCGGCGCGCGCTTGATACTGATTGATGCCGCTTGATCCTGATTGAGAGCGCTCGACGGCACCCGGATCTGCGCCCGTGCAATAGCCGGGCACCCTCATGCGCCGGGCATGCGCGCAAACCCGGCGAGCGTTTCGCTTGCGCGCTCACGCCCGGACAGCAGCGCGTCGCCGGGCCGCGAAAGACGCTACCATCGGCAACGACGATCGGCGAAGGGCACCTGACGCACGCCGTCGACCTGCCGCCTTCGTTCGCGCCGCCGGAGCCCGACCGTACGCCATGAGCCCCCGACTCACCGCCCTGACGACATTCTGCGCCGTGTCCTTCGCCGTCCTGGCCACGCTCACGGGGGCCCTGTACGTGTCCAACGCTGCTTCCGAACGCCAGCTCCGCCAGCAGATCGACGCCTTTTCGAGCCGCGCGCTGCTGCGCGCCGACCAGGTGACCGCCGAAGTCGTGGAGGCCCTGCGCCATCTGGAGCCGTACGACGGCACGCCGTGCTCGAACGAGCATCTGCAGGCTCTGCGCGAAGCCGAGGAACAGTTTCGGTACATACGCGAGGTCGGCTGGACGGACGGTGTCCGCCTGCGCTGCACCGCGCAGCGCGGCAACGTCGACGTCGTATTGCCGCCGCCAGAATGGACCTATGGACAGGACGTCACCGCGTGGCAAACCGAGGGCGGTCAGCGTGGCAACGAGCAACGCATGCTCAACGTGCGCCTCGGCAATCACGTCGTCGTAATCGACCCGCGCTTCTACCTCGACATCGTGCCGCTCGACGACACCATCGCGCTCGCCGTGCTCGAAACGCAGGACGGCGTCGTCATCTCGCGCTCACCGCACGCCGACGCAGGACTCGCGCGCGCGGCGCTGCAGCGCCAAGCCGCCAGCCTGTATTTCGACGGACGCTATTACATCGCCGTGCGCTCGCAGCGCTTTCCCATCGCCGTGGTGGCCTATGAGCCCGAGGACCGCTTGCGCGCCAACCTGTTCGCACAACTCCGGACTGCTCTTCCGTGGGCGCTCGTCCTGAGTGCGCTCGGCACGTGGCTCGTGCTGCGCTGGGGCCACAAGCTGCGCACGCCGCGCCACGCAATCCTGGAGGGCGTCCGGCGGCGCCAGTTCGTGGCCTGGCTGCAGCCGATCGTCTCGCTCGAAAGCGGCCGCTGCGTCGGCGCCGAGGCGTTGGCACGCTGGAAGCTCGAAGACGGCACCTTCGTCACGCCAGACACGTTCGTTCCGATGGCTGAATCGCTCGGGCTCATCCAACCCGTTACCGATGAGATCGTGCGCTCCGTGTTCGAAGGCGTGGGCGCGCTGCTCGCCCGGCGCCCCGATCTGCACGTCTCGATCAATCTTGCGGGCGACGACCTGGGCGGCATGCGCGTGCTCGACACGCTGAACGCCGCACTTGCGAAATATGCGGTGCGTCCCGAGCAGATCTGGTTCGAAGCGATCGAGCGCGCGCTCATGGACACGGCCATTTCGGCACCGGTTCTCGAGGCGTTTCGCACGGCCGGGCACCGCGTGTTCATCGACGATTTCGGCACCGGCTATTCGAGTCTTTCGTATCTGCACGAACTGCCGGTGGACGGCATCAAGATCGAGCGGTCGTTCATCGGCCCGCTCCCGGATGGTGAGGAACTGAACAAGATCGTCCCGCACATCATCGAAATGGCGCGCAGCCTCGGCCTCGCGATCGTTGCCGAGGGCGTGGAGACCGAGGCGCAAGCGCACTATCTACGCGAGCGCGGCGTGCAGTACGCGCAGGGCTGGCGCTATGCGAAGGCCATGCCCCCCGACGAATTTCTGCACTATCTGGAGCGCGAAGCCGCACCGATGCAAAAGGCGTGAGTCTCGTGCTCGTTCATGCGTGCGGACTGTACGACACCGCGCGCGATGTCTCGCCGGGCAGATGCGCAGGCGCCAGCCCGCCGCGCACCGCCGCTGCCTTGCCGAACACGGCGCTATCGTAGCCCCGACCCGCAAAGCGCACGACATCGACGAGACTGAAGCCTTGCGCGCGATAGAACGCAACGAGGTGATCGGCGGCAAACGGCGTGTCGAGTGCGATTTGCGTGTAGCCGCGCGCAGCCGCCCAATGCCCCGCGAACGCGAGCAACGCGCGGCCGATGCCGCGGCTCTGCCATTTTGGCTCAATATCGAATTGATGGACCGAAGCAACGCTGCGCTGGCGATAATATTCGCAATGCGAACTGCTGTCGTGCCCTTCAACCGTCAACGTACCGACGATCCTGCCGTTGCACACGGCGACGAAACAGTCGCCCGCCAGCGCGCGCTCGCGTGTCATGCTCGCGGCCTGATCGGCGCGCAGAAACAGTGCAACCCGAGCGACGCGAGGCGTGCAAACGCGCGATGCAGCAAACGCGTGAGCGCCTCCCAGGAATCGTGGCGCGGATCGAAGCGCCGCAGCGCGAGCCGGCCGATTCCGGGCTGAACGAAGGTAGTCCGCTCATCCATGCGCTGGGTTGCACGCGAGGTCGACATGGCGCCTCCAGTCGTTTCGATGCACGCAGTCTAGAGTTGGGCCGCAAGCGCCACAAGAAAAAATGTCGTAAAAAACAGGGCGATACGCGTTGCCGAATCACGCTGTCATAATGAGCGCCCCGAAGTTCGATCTAGTGGAGAGACAACATGGCGCACGGCGAGCACACCTACCGCGTTTCGGTTCAATGGACGGGCAATCGCGGCAGCGGCACCTCGGGCTATCGCGAGTATGGCCGCGATCACGTCATCCGCGCGAGCGGCAAACCCGATATTCCCGGCTCGGCGGACCCGGCCTTTCGCGGCGACGCCGCGCGCTGGAATCCCGAGGACCTGCTCGTGGCTTCGGCCGCGGCATGCCACAAGCTCTGGTATCTGCACCTGTGCGCCGATGCCGGCATCGCGGTGCTCGCCTACGAGGACAACGCAGAAGGCACGATGGCCGATACAGCGCAACACGGCGCCTTCACGAAGATCGTATTGCGCCCTCGCGTGACGATCCGCGCGAGCGACGACCGCAGCCTCGCCGAGCGGTTGCATCACGCGGCGCACGATCAGTGCTACGTCGCGAACTCGGTGAAGTTTCCGATTACTTGCGAGCCAACCATCGAAGTGGCCGCGCCGGCTTCCTGATAGCCAGAGCGCGCCTCGGGCTCGGCTCTTCCCACTTGGTGGCGCGCTCCATCATTGTTCACACCGATCAACGCTACGCCACGTTCTCATCGGACGTTTCATCGGAAGATTGCCACCACAACGATTTGACAGCCGGCATTTTCGTTTACCTATACTCCATGGACTCTGGAAGGCAGCCCCATTTTCCGAAGACCAACAAGAACGGAGTGTGAGATGCAACGAGCGATGCGAAATGCGGGTTTGGCACTGCTGACTTTCTCTTTGTCGAGCGCAAGCGTGATCGTGCAGGCGGATTCGACCTGCGGCGGTGCGAGCTGCCTTTACCGCGGTCAGCTGGTCGAGCAGAGCACGACCCTGCGGCTGGGCGCGAGCGATTTCACGAAACTGCTGGGCAGCAGCGCGAGCGGCCAACAGTTGCTCCAGGTTGCCGGCACGCCGCGCTGCGACGTCGAAATCCGCTACTTTCGTTACCGCACGACAGGTGGCGCGGGCGAACCCACGATATCGAGCGCAGCGCTCATGATCCCGGGGGGCCGGGCAGCGTGCACGGGTGGGCGCCCCCTCATGCTGTACGCGCACGGAACGACGACCTATCGCAACTACAACATCGCCGACATCACCCAGACGGATCCGAACAACGGCGACGGCGCGGGCGAAGGCATCGCCGTGGCCGCGATCTACGCGGCGCAAGGCTATATCGTGGTGGCGAGCAACTATGCCGGCTATTCGGGTTCACCGTTGCCGTATCACCCCTATCTGAACGGCGACCAGCAATCGGCCGACGTGATCGATTCACTGCGCGCGGCGCGGCTCGCGATGGCCCTTCCGGGCCCGGGCAACAAGACCCGGGAAAACGGCAAGCTGTTCGTGACCGGTTATTCGCAAGGCGGCTACGTGGCGCTCGCCACGCACCGAGCATTGCAGGCGGCCGGCATCAACGTCACGGCGTCCGCACCCGGCTCGGGGCCCTATGCGCTCGGCGCAATGGCCGACGCCCTCGTTCAGGGAGAAGTCGACCTCGGCTCCACGATCTTTACGGTGCTGGCGACCATGAGTTACCAGCATGCGTATGGGAACATCTATCGTCAGCCGGGCGACTTTTTCGAGGCGGCCTATGCGCCGGGCATCGAGAACCTGTTGCCGAGCGTCACGTCGATGGATGCGCTGTTCGCCGAAGGCAAACTGCCCTCCACGCAGCTTTTCAGCAGCGTGCCGCCCGCGCCCCAGTTCGCTTCGCTCACGCCGCCCGCTGCGCCGCCGCTTGCGCCCCCTGAGCTGACGCCGCTATTCGCGTCGGGATTCGGCACGTCCAATCTCGTGCGTAACCCGTATCGACTGAGCATCCTCGACGACCAGATCGTCAATCCGGATGGCGCATATCCCTCGCCGACCGCCGCGATGGCGCCGGCTGCGAGTCCGGCCCAGCCGCTGCGCCAGGCGTTCAGGCGCAACGATCTGCGCAACTGGGTGCCGCGCGCGCCGGTGCTTCTCTGCGGCGGCCATCTCGATCCGACGGTGTTCTTCTTCAATGCGCAGATCGAGCAGGCGTACTGGAAAAACGCCCACGTCGCGCCGGGCCTGACCAACGTCCTCGACGTCGATTCGGCTCCGGGCGTGAACGACCCGTTTGCCGCGGTCAAGGCCGGCTTCGCAGAGGCCAGGGCCGCGGTCGCCGCGCAGGCTGTTCAGGCCGGCGCAACGGATAACGGCTTTTCCGCCGTGCTCGAGGCCTATCACGGCGACATCGTCGCGCCTTTCTGCATGGTCGCGGCGCGCGGCTTCTTCAGCAACTTCTGATCCAACGATCGCATCGACGAGGAATGGTCAACCCTCGTCGATCGGGCGTGCGGCAATCGTCTCACGCAGGGCGAACGGCTTGCCCGGAACGCACGTACACTTGCGGTTCCGGACTCATGTTCGCCAACGCGAGGCCCATGCATGCCGACGATTGCCCTGATTGTCGCGACTATCGCGGTGACGCTCGTCGTCGTATTCGTGATCGCCAACCTGACGAGCGGCGAGAAGAAGATCGAGCACAAGATCGAACGGCTGTATGCAAGCGACGATCCCCAGTTCACCCGCTCGATGGGGCTGCTGCTCGGGCCGCCCGTCATCGGGGGCAACCGCTTCGAAGTGCTGGTGAATGGCGACGAGATCTTCCCGTCGATGCTGCAGGGCATTCGCTCGGCGCAGCGCACGATCACCTTCGAAACCTTCATTTACTGGTCCGGCGCGATCGGCGAGGAAATCGCGCATGCGCTCTCCGACAAGGCGCGCGCGGGTATCGCGGTGCATGTGCTGCTCGACTGGGTCGGCTCGTCGAAAATGGACAAGCGCTATCTGCAGATGCTGCGCGAGGCGGGCGCGGAAATCGTCCTGTATCACAAGCCGCACTGGACGGGTCTCGGCCGCCTGAACGACCGCACGCACCGCAAGCTGCTGGTGATCGACGGGCACATCGGCTTCACGGGCGGTGTGGGCATCGCCGAAGAATGGACCGGCCATGCGCAGGACGAGAAACACTGGCGTGACACGCACTTTCGCGTGGAAGGACCGGTGGTCGGCCAGATGCAGGCGGTGTTCATGGACAACTGGGTCAAATCGACGGGGAACGTACTGCACGGCCCGCAGTATTTTCCGGCGATCGACCCGGTCGGCAACGGGCTCGCGCACATGTTCAGCAGTTCGCCCTCGGGCGGCAGCGACGACATGGAGCTGATGTACCTCATGGCGATCACCGCTGCGACCTGCTCCATCGACTTGTCGAGCGCGTACTTCGTGCCGGACAAGCTGACGATCAACGCGATCGTCGAGGCCGCGAAGCGCGGCGTGAAGGTGCGCATCATCACGCCCGGCAAGCGGATCGACACCCACACCGTGCGCGAGGCATCGCGCGCATGCTGGGGCGACCTGCTCGCGGCCGGTGTCGAGATATACGAATATCAGCCGACGATGTTCCACTGCAAAGTGATTATCGTGGACGAGTATCTGGTGTCGGTCGGCTCGACCAACTTCGATAGCCGCTCGTTCAAGCTCAACGACGAAGCCAATCTCAACATCTACGACCGCGATTTCGCGCGCCGGCAGACGGCGATTTTCGACAGCGACCTGAAACACGCGAAACGCATCACGTTCGACGCCTGGCGCAGCCGCCCGCTCGTCGAAAAGCTGCTGGAACGCGCTATTGCGTTGCTCGATCCGCAACTTTGACGCCTGGTTGCGCCGCGAGCGGCCGCCAGGGACCGCGATTCGCCGATCAGGCTTGGTGAGCCAAAGTTCCCTGCCTATTTGGAGGCGGGGGCAATGGTTCTCGGCTTGCGTCTGAAAACCTGTCTAGGCAGCGCCTCGGTCGAGAGAGACCATAAGGAGTACATCACACCGCGCTGACGCAGCGCGCTCACCGCCGCCCCCACATGGCCGTGCTTGACAGCCTCGTATGCGTCGGCTGCGGCGATCGCTCCATGCATCAGCACACTCCCATGCCGATAGCAGGCCATCATGCAGGCGTAGCAGGGTTGCGTCTCGTCAGGCATGCGATCGAGGTCGAATACCGAACCCATGGGCGCCGACCACGCCTCGCAGCGCCAGATGTCGAGATTCCAGTCGATATAGAAGTACTTTCGCCCGCCGATGCACGGTACGCGCTGTTCTTCGCCGCGCACGAATCGCTCGACCTCGGCCAGCGCGCCGGCGGGATCGACCACGCGAAAATGACGCTTCATACCGGCAATCGCGTGCAATGCATCGACTATTTCATCCTTGTCGAGATCGACCAGCGTCGACGCTTCGTCGTAGACGAGCGATGTCGATCCGAACGGCTCGCGCCGCGGATAGGAAAACGCGACGGCGTCGAATCCGAGTCTCGCGAGCGTTTCCGGTAGCGCGTCATACCGGACCAGGCGGCTGACCGTGACCGTGGCACAGGTGGGAATACCGTGCGCGCGTGCGGCCGTAACGCCTTCGGTGATACGCCGCTCGAGCCCGTTCAGTCCGCGATTGAGTTCATGCTCGAGCATGCTGTGGCTGTCGATCGACACGAGCAGACGCTTGAGCCCCGCGCGCGCGAGCGCCTCGATATGCCGGGTGAGAAACCAGCCGTTGGAGATGAGGCTGCATACCATGCCGGCCTGCGTGGCCGATTCGACGAGTTCGACGATATGCGGATGCAAGAGCGGCTCGCCGCCCTGAAACGTGACGTACTTGATATGCCTTCGCCGCAATATCGGCAACGCGCGTGCAAACGCTTCGCGGTCCAGGTAGCGTCTTGGCCCCACGAGTTTCTTGTCGCGGGCAAAGCCGCAGAAGTCGCAAGCCGCGTTGCAGACGTTGGTGACCGAAATGTCGCAAATGGCCGGAAGCGCATTGCCTGGCACTGCAACACCGGGGGATGCCGATACGTTCATGTCAGCCTCGTCTTGTCCATCTCGTCTCGTCCGCCGTGTCTCTTCCCGATACGCCGGTCCGCCATCGGAAAGCATGGCGCCTTCCCTGTGCACGCCGGGCGAATTCGTTGCCGGACATGTCGCAAGCCTTGGCTCGCGCGATGTTTCGCATCGTAGCGCGATCTGTCGTTAGGTGTTCTGACCGGCGCACGCGCAAGGCGACGGCTTGTGGCGAGGACCGTTTACGGCAACTTGACGGTGGACTTACAGCCGGTGGCGCACGCCCGCGCCTCATGCGGCGTGCATGCCATTGCGTGCCGCTCGCATCGGCCCGAGGTGCGCCAGGGATTTCACCAAGTATTCGCGCGATGCCCGGCGTGCGACTCTATGTCCCATGCCATTCCCTATGGAGCCCGGCATGCAAACTGAGACGCTCAAGAAAGCAAGGGCCGCCGCTTTTCTGAATTGGTCGGCGCTGTGCCTGCTGATGTTGCCAGTTGCCTGCCTCTTGTGGGCGCTAGGGACGTATCCCCCGCAGGATGCGTGCTGGCTGTCCTTCTCCCTCGCCATCTATATCTGGCCTTTCGCCGGCGTCCTGTTTGTCGTTTCGGCAGGGCTCCATGTCGGCACCCGCGCTCGGCGACTTCAAAAAGACGCCGGGTTGCGCGAGGCGCATGGACACTAGTCGGCGCGCCGTCCAGCCGGGAAGTCCGCGGTAGCTGCTGGATAACTGCTGGATAGCTGCTGGAATCAACGCCCCCCTCGAAGAAGGGGGCGTTTGAGTTCAGCTTACGCTGCGCGACCGGCTATTACCCTTCTTCCGACCGCAAGACGATGCACAGGGTCGCGACCCGCCCTTCATCGTCCATTGCGGGAACGCCATGCGCCGACATTCCCGCATGCTGCGTGTCCTGCCCCGTTATGGCTAGTCACGATAGCCAGCCTGCCCCTGTGCGCCGTCTCGTCGTGGCGATGTGAAAGCCCGTCAAGCGCGCGACGGATGCCGCCAGCCATCTGCGTGATAACCTCTTCGGCCACGGGCCTGCCGCTAAAGTCCCGCTGCCGCGCAAGCGCCTCGCCCGGCAACGAACGTTGCGGCATGGCGGGCAATGCATCGGGAACGGCACATGAATTCGGGCAAATCAACCAGACTTACACTTGCGGAAAAGCGCGACCTCGAAGCCATGTCGACATTCCGGTACGACCTGCGCAAGTTCCTGCGGGCTTCCGAGGAAATCGCCAACGCGGCCGGCATCACGACGCTTCAATATCAGTTGCTGCTGCACGTATGCGGCTTTCCCGACCGGCAATGGGCGACCGTCGGCGAACTCGCCGAGCGGTTGCAGGCGGCACCGAACGGCACGGCGGCGCTCGTTTCGCGCTGCGAATCGGCGGGGCTCGTGACGCGCAAGCCCGATCCCGCCGACCGGCGCCAGGTGCAAGTGCATCTCACGCCGCGGGGCGAAAAGTTTCTGCTCGCACTCGCGGCCGAACACAAAGCGATTTATGGCGCATTTGGCTGGGTGTTCGAGGAAACTAACAGCTAACGCCCGCCCAACCAGGCAGGCGGCCTGCGCCGGCGGTCGATGCGGTTTATGTCACAATGTGCCTTAAATGGCATTTTCCCGGCGCCTCCATGCGATTTCTCAGATTCATCGACCGCCGCACGCTTCAACGCAGCCAACGGCGCTGGATGTACTTCGGCGTGTTCTGGCTCGGCGCAATCGCCACCGGGCTCGTGGCGGTCCTCTACGCCCGGCTCATCGACTACGGCTTCGACGTCTTTTTGCAGGCGACCGCCCACAACTGGTGGTTGCCGCTCCTCATCACGCCGGCGATCGCCGCGTTCAGCGTCTGGGCCACGCTCCATTGGTTTCCCGGGTCGGAAGGCAGTGGCATCCCGCAGGTCATTGCAACGCTGGACGACGTGCGCGAACTCGGACCACGCCTGCTCACGCTGCGCATCCTGATCGGCAAGATCGCCTTGTCGTTCCTCGCCATCCTCGGCGGATTCACGATCGGCCGCGAAGGACCGACGATCCATGTGGGCGCCGCGTTGATGTTCAGCCTGCGGCGCTTTTACCCATCGCGGCTGCGCAGCATTTACAGCGTCGGCCTCGAATACAAGCTCGCGCTCGCGGGCGCGGCCGCTGGCCTGTCCGCGGCGTTCAATGCGCCGCTCGCCGGCGTCGTCTTCGCGATCGAGGAGCTCACGCGCAGCTTCGAGGCAAGAACCAGTGGCGTCGTCATCACGGCGATCATCTTTGCAGGCGTCGTCTCGCTGGGGCTGCAAGGCAACTATGTCTACTTCGGCAGGATAGCCATCGCTGGCAAACTGCCTGATCTCCTCGCCGTCGCGGTCGTACTGGTCGGCCTGATCACGGGCCTTGCGGGCGGCGTGTTCTGCTGGCTTCTGCTCAACACCGGGCGATGGATGCCCCCACAGTTATTCGCACTCCGAAGGGAGCGTCCCGTGGCGTTCGGTGCGGTGTGCGGCTTGTTCATCGCCGTAATCGGCGTGGCGAGCGGCGGCCACCTGTTCGGCAGCGGCTATGCCGAAGCGCGCAACATGCTCGAAGGCCATTCGCACCTCGGCGCCGTCTATCCGGTGCTGAAAATGGCGTCGATGGTGGGCTCGTATCTGCCGGGCACGCCCGGCGGCATCTTTGCGCCGTCCCTCGCGATCGGGGCGGGCATTGGAAACGCTTTACACATGGTGTTCGGGCAGATGCAATTGCCGATGCTCATTGCGCTCGGCATGGTCGGCTATCTCGCCGCCGTCACGCAAAGCCCGATCACGGCCTTTGTCATCGTCATTGAAATGATCGACGGGCACGCGCTGGTGATTTCGCTGATGGCGACGGCGCTCGTGTCGAGCCAGATATCGAAGCTGTTCGCGCCGCCGCTTTACGAAGCCCTGGCGCACCGTTATTTGAAGCATTGACGCGCGCCAGCAGGCATTCATCAGTCAAATATCGCCTTTCCCAAAAAGCACCGCATGCTCGGGAGCGCGCGTCAGGCTCCGCGCCACCTTGCGCTCGCGATGTATGATTTCGGCGGGATCGCCCACCGGACATTGTGGAGTACGCCATGGGAAGCGAATGGAAACGCCGCTTCAGACTGTTCATCCAGCGTTTCTGGCAACCCACCAGCGCGTGCATGACCTGTATGCCGGGGAGCTGGGGCAACGTCATGAGCGTTGCCCACTGGGCGATCGCGTTCAAGACCGGGCTGCTCACCGGCGTGCTGGCCTTGCTGCTGACCTTCACGCCGGCGGCGAGGTGGTACGCGAATCGCTATGGCAACGCCCTGCTCGTCGGTTCCCTGACCGCGATAGGCGATGCCTACTCGCACACGAGCCACTATCGCTTTCATGCGCTCGAACACATCGCGACCGGTGTCATCTCGGGCCTGTTCGCGCTCGCTGCGTCCTACCTGTTCGAGGACCGCGCGCGCCGTATACGCACGGCATGGGTGCGCTTGTTCGGATAACCCGGCTCGCTCATCCGTTCATATACGTTCTCAGGCCTTTGGCCAGCGCAGCGAATGTCACCGCGCAGCGAGCGCTCCCGCGCAAATCTTCGTGCATGGCGACCCACGTGTCCAACGTCAGGGAAAAGGCTTTCGGCAGCACCTTAACCAGCTTCGAATCTCGCGCCGCCAGGGCCGCCTGGCACGCGCCAATACCGAATCCCGCGCGTATGGCACTCAATTGAGCGAGGTCGCTATCCGCCCGGAATGCGAAGTTCTCTCGCGTCAGCGCCTTGTTCTTTTTCTGGACGGAGCGAATGAATTCGGTTTCCACATCGAAGCCGATGAGCGCGTGGCGAGACAACTCGCTCATCGATTTCGGCACACCATGGCGGGCCAGATAGTTTTCGTGAGCGTGCAGACCGACTTCGATCCCACCGATGCGCTTCGCCACCAGCGCCTCCTGGACGGGACGAAACATGCGCACCGCAATGTCCGCTTCGCGCCGCAACAGATCGTCCGCCTTGTTCGACAGCACAAGTTCGATGGTCAGTTCCGGATGGTCGTTGCGCAGTGCGGCCAGTATCGGCGGCAGAACCTCGACGCCGACGATCTCGCTCGCCGTGAGCCGTACCGTGCCCCGGACGCCCGATCCATGACCGCTCGCCACCCGGCGCAACGCGGCAGTGGTCGCAGCAAGGCTCTCGGCATATGGCCTCAATTCATGGGCAGCGTCGGTCGGCGAAAACCCATCGAACGAGCGCGTAAAGAGCTTGAGCCCCAGCGCGGTTTCGAGGCTTTCGATGTGGCGTCCGATAGTCGGCTGCGTGAGACCGAGCGAGCGTCCTGCTGCCGACAGCGAGCCGGTCTCGACGACCCGCAGAAAACTTCGGTACCACTCCCAATTCGGTTCGTTTCCGGCCGTGACAGGCATCTTTCGAGCGTCATCCATCGTTTCTGGTCTCGTGGTTATCACCGGGTCTGCACTACCCGTGTATGGCTGGCAGGCGTCCAGTCCGACGCCATACATAAATGTATAGCCGCTCGCCTTCCTTAGGGGATTTTTTATTGGCCGTAAGCGGCGCAGAATGGCCTGCATGACACCTCACTCGCAAGGAGAACCCGCATGATCGCCGTCCCCCTGAATCCCCGGAACCGTGTCCTCGTGCTTGGCGCAAGCGGCGGGATTGGCGGCGAAGTGGCGCGCCAGTTGCGCGATGCCGGCTGGCAAGTCCGCGCGCTGCGGCGCGGCGGTGCGCCCGAGCCCGGCGCGAGTGCGGCTCTGGCGGCGAGCGGCATCGAATGGCTCGACGGCGATGTGCTCTCACGCGAAGCGGTGGTCCGCGCGGCACAGGGCTGCACGGTGATCGTGCATGCCGTCAACCCGCCCGGCTACCGGCGCTGGGCGCAAGTCGTGCTGCCCATGATCGACAACACCCTCGCCGCCGCAGCCGCCGTGGGCGCGACCGTCGTGCTGCCCGGCACGGTCTATAACTACGGGCCCGATGCGTTCCCGCTGCTGCGCGAGGATTCGCCGCAGCATCCGCTCACCCGCAAGGGTGCGATTCGGGTGGAACTCGAGCGGCGCATGCAGGCCGCGAGCGAACGTGGCGTGCACTCGATCGTCGTGCGCGCGGGCGACTTTTTCGGACCGCACGTGGGCAATAGCTGGTTGGCGCAAGGCCTCGTCAAGGCGGGCGCGCCGGTGCGGGTCGTGCGCCAGCCCAGCGCACGCGGCGTAGGCCATGCATGGTCGTACGTGCCCGACGTCGCGCGCACGATGCTCGAACTGATCGCGCGGCGCGACTCGCTGCCCGCGTTCGCGACGTTCCACATGGCCGGGCACTGGGACGCCGATGGCACGCAGATCGTCGATGCGATTTGCCGCGTGGCGAGGCGTCACGGATTAGAGCCGCAACGCAAGCCGTTTCCCTGGGCGATCGTGCGCGCCGTCTCGCCGTTTGTCACGACGCTGCGCGAAATGATGGAAATGCGCTACTTGTGGCGCGAGCCGTTGCAGCTCGACAATGCGCGGCTCGTGGCGACGCTCGGCCGCGAGCCCCATACGCCGCTTGACGAAGCCATGGAGGCGACGCTCATGGGTCTCGGATGTCTGCGCGCCGATGAACGCATGCCCAAGGTGGCGTGAGGGACGGGAATCGATACGTCAGGCGCATTCTATTCGGATGTCGAATCAAATGCGCCTGACGCAACGCAGGCGTCACCGCCCGGTCTCAATGCGAATGACTCGGCACATCCGAGCCGCGGCAGCCCACCAGGAAATCGAAGTCGCATCCCTCGTCCGCCTGCAGCACGTGCTCGACATAGAGCTTGCGATAGCCGCTGCGATCTGCCGCTATCGGCTGCTGTTTCGCGGCCCATTCGTCGAGCCTCGCGATGATCACCTCGTCGCTGATATCCACACGCAGCGTACCCTTTTCGCAGTCCAGCTCGATCCAGTCGCCGTCGCGCACGATCGCGAGCGGGCCACCCGCCCGCGCCTCGGGAGCGACATGCAGCACCACCGTGCCGTACGCCGTGCCGCTCATGCGTGCGTCCGACACACGCACCATGTCGGTCACCCCCTGCGCGAGCAGCTTGGGCGGCAGGCCCATGTTGCCCACCTCGGCCATGCCAGGATAACCCTTGGGTCCGCAGTTCTTCATGACCAGCACCGAATCGGGCTTGACGTCGAGATGGGGGTCGGCAATGCGGGCCTTGTAATCGTCGAAATTCTCGAACACGACGGCCGGTCCACGATGCCTGAGCAGCTTCTGCGTCGCCGCCGAAGGCTTCAACACCGCGCCGTTCGGCGCGAGATTGCCGCGCAGCACACAGAGCGCGCCGTCTTTTACGAGCGGATTGTCGAGCGGACGGATCACCTCGGCGTTGTGAATGGGCGCTTCGCGCACGTTCTCCCAGAGCGTCTTGCCGTTGGCGGTGAGCGCATCGGGATGCGGCAGCAGGTTCGCTTCGCCGAGGCGCCGCAGCACGGCCGGCAAGCCGCCCGCGTAATAAAACTCCTCCATCAAAAAGCGGCCCGACGGCTGCAGATCGACGATGGTGGGTGTGCCGCGCCCGATGCGCGTCCAGTCGTCGAGTTCGAGCGGCACGCCAATGCGCCCCGCGATCGCCTTCAGGTGTATCGCCGCATTGGTCGACCCGCCGATGGCCGCATTCGTGCGAATCGCGTTCTCGAACGCCGCGCGCGTGAGGAGCTTCGAGAGGCGCAAATCTTCGAGCGCCATTTCCACGATGCGCATGCCCGACATATGCGCGAGCACGTAGCGGCGTGCATCCACAGCGGGAATCGCCGCGTTGTGCGGCAGCGTGACGCCCAGCGCCTCGGCCATGCAGGCCATGGTCGAAGCCGTGCCCATGGTGTTGCACGTGCCCGCCGAGCGCGACATGCCCGACTCCGCCGACATGAACTCGTGCATCGAGATCTTGCCCGCCTTCACCTGCTCGCTCAGTTGCCACACAACCGTGCCCGAGCCGATGTCATGGCCTTCGTGCTTGCCGTTGAGCATCGGGCCGCCCGTCACGGCGATGGCCGGCACGTCGCAGCTCGCCGCCCCCATCAGCAGCGCGGGCGTGGTCTTGTCGCATCCCACCAGCAGCACCACGGCATCGACGGGGTTGCCTCTTATGGATTCCTCAACATCCATGGAAGCGAGGTTGCGCGTGAACATCGCCGTGGGCCGCAAGTTCGATTCCCCGTTCGAGAAAACCGGAAACTCGACCGGAAAGCCGCCCGCCTCGAATACGCCTCGCTTCACGTGTTCCGCGAGCTTGCGAAAATGCGCGTTGCATGGCGTCAATTCGGACCACGTATTGCAAATGCCGATAATCGGCTTGCCGACGAACTCGTGATCGGGAATCCCCTGATTCTTCATCCAGCTTCGGTACATGAAGCCGTTTTTGTCCACGGTGCCGAACCACGCGGCCGAGCGAAGCTTGGGCTTACGGGTGTTCATGGCTCTGCCCACTTAGTGAGAAAGACCTATAAATAGCATGACTATATGGTCGTAGCTTACCGGGAAAACGCTAATCGAAACCGTCGATGACGTTGCATATAGTTTGTCTATTGTGGTCAGCAGGGGCGGCCGACGGTGTACCGCAAGGATACCCGGAGGTCAGGGATGGCGCGATACTCTCGTGATTCTGTCCGGCCGTGATGGACGCGGGTGTAGCGCCATGGATTAAAGAAATACAACGCACAGAGCTACATCGGAGACACGCATGAAACTGGCAATTCGCATGGTGAGCGGGCTCGTCGCAGCGGCGGCCGCTTTTTCGTTGGCGGCGGGCGTCGCGCACGCCGAAGACAAGCAGATCACGTTAGGTTTTGCGCAGGTCGGCGCGGAAAGCGCCTGGCGCACGGCGAACACCGTGTCGGTCAAGGCGGCCGCCAAGGACGCCGGCATCAACCTCAAGTTCTCGGACGCCCAGCAAAAGCAGGAAAACCAGATCAAGGCGATCCGCTCGTATATCGCCCAGAAGGTGGACGTCATCGCGTTCTCGCCCGTGGTGGAATCGGGCTGGGAGCCGGTGCTCCAGGAAGCGAAGCGCGCGAAGATTCCTGTGATCCTCACGGACCGCAACATCGACGTGAAAGACCAGTCGCTCTACGTGACGATGATCGGTTCGGACTTCATGGAAGAAGGCCGCCGCGCGGGCAAGTGGCTCGAAGATCACTACAAGAGCAATCCGGGCCCGATCAATATCGTCGAGTTGCAGGGGACCGTTGGCTCCGCACCCGCCAACGACCGTCACTCGGGCCTCATCGAAGTGATCAAAAACGATCCGAAGTTCAAGATCATCGCGTCGCAAAGCGGCGACTTCACACTGGCCGGCGGCAAGCAGGTCATGGAAGCGTTCGCCAAGACGTATGGAAACAAGATCAACGTGGTCTACGCGCATAACGACGACATGGCGCTCGGCGCAATCCAGGCCATGGAAGAAGCGGGCATGAAGCCCGGCAAGGACATCAGCGTGGTCTCGTTCGATGCGACCAAGGGCGGCTTCGAGGCCATGATCGCCGGCAAGATGAATGTTGACGTCGAGTGCAGCCCGCTGCTCGGGCCGCAACTCATGAGCGCCGTGAAGGACGTCGTGGCGGGCAAGCAGTTGCCCAAGCGCATCGTGACGAACGAAACGGTATTCCCGATGGACGTGGCGGCGCAAGTGCTGCCGTCGCGCAAGTACTAAACTCGCTGCAAGCGGCGCGGCCTGCTTCGTAGCCCTTATCAAACGATAAGGACTTGCGATGCGCGCCGCGCGCTCTGGCCTTTTCCACGGTTGCCCATGAGCGTTTCCCCCATACTCGAAACCGTCGGTCTTACCCGAACCTTCCCCGGCGTGCGCGCGCTCGACCGGGTCGATTTTCGTCTGTTCCCCGGCGAGATCCACACGCTGATGGGCCAGAACGGCGCCGGCAAATCCACGCTCATCAACGTGCTGACCGGCGTGCACCAGCCCGAGGCCGGCGAGATACGCCTCGCGGGCGAGGCCGTGCATTTCCCGACTCCGCAGATGGCGGAGGCCGCCGGCATCCAGACGCTCTACCAGGAAGTCAATCTCTGCCCGAACCTCTCGGTCGCGGAGAACATCTTCGCGGGCCGCCAGCCGCGCAGGCGCGGCCTCGGCCTGATCGACTGGAAAGCAATCCATCGCCGCGCCGAAGCGGCGCTCGCGGAGCTGAACCTCTCGCTCGACGTCACGCAGTCGCTCGACACTTACCCTATCGCCATGCAGCAGATGGTGGCGATTGTGCGCGCCGTGTCGGTCGATGCGCGCATCCTCATTCTCGACGAGCCGACCTCCAGCCTCGACGAAGGCGAAGTCGCGCGCCTGTTCGAAGTGCTGCGCAAGCTCAAGGCGTCGGGCATCGCGATCCTGTTCGTCACGCACTTTCTGGAGCAGACCTACGCGATTTCCGATCGCATCACGGTGATGCGCAACGGCGAGCGCGAAGGCGAGTATCTCGCCGCCGATCTGCCGGTGCAGACCCTGGTCGCGAAGATGGTGGGCCTGCAGAACGCAGGCGAGCGGCTCACGCAGGCGGAAGCGTCGCACACCGTCACAGCTGGTTCGGATGCCGAACCGTATCTCGCCGCGCAAGGCGTGGCCCGGCGCGGCGTGCTCAATCCGCTCGATCTCGAGGTGCAGCCGGGCCAGATTCTCGGTCTCGCGGGTCTGCTCGGTTCGGGCCGCACGGAAACGGCCCGCCTGCTCTTCGGCGCCGATAAAGCCGACGCAGGCACGGTGCACATCAACGGCAAGCCCGTGAAGCTTGCTTCGCCGCGCGACGCGGTGCGTCACGGCATGGCCTACTGCCCCGAGGACCGCAAGAAGGAAGGCATCGTCGCCGATCTTTCGATACGCGAGAACATCGTGCTCGCGCTTCAGGCGCAACTGGGCTGGTGGCGCATGATCCGGCGTTCGCGCCAGCGCGAACTGGCCAACGACTATATCGAGCAACTCGGCATCAAGGCGCGCGACGCGGAGCAGCCCATCGGCCTGCTCTCGGGCGGCAACCAGCAGAAGGTGCTGCTCGCCCGCTGGCTCGCCACGAAGCCGCGCCTCCTGATACTCGACGAACCCACGCGCGGCATCGACGTGGCCGCCAAGTTCGAGATCATGGACCGCGTGCGCGCGCTCTGCGCGAAGGGCCTCGGCATTCTGTTCATTTCCTCGGAGATCAGCGAAGTGGTGCGCGTGAGCGACCGTATCGCCGTGCTGCGCGACCGGCGCAAGGTGGCCGAGCTCTCGGGCGCGGCGCGCTCGGAGCACGAGATCTACGACCTCATTGCCGGAGACCGTCGATGACGCGCCCCGCTCTCCCCGCCTGGCTTTCGCTCGTCATCCGCCATCCGCTCGTATGGCCCGCGGTGACGCTCATCGCCCTGTTCGTCGTGGACGTGGCGCATCGCGGCAACTTCCTCTCGATCACGATGCTGGGCGGCCACCTGTTCGGCGCGCCCATCGACATCCTCATGCGCGCCGCGCCGCTCGTCGTGGTCTCGCTCGGCATGACGCTCGTGATCGCCACGCGCGGCATCGACATTTCGGTGGGCGCCGTGGTGGCGATCGCGGGCGCGGCAGCCGCCACGGTGCTCGCCGCCGATCCTTCGCGCGTGGGCATGGCGTTCGGCGCGGCGCTCGCCGTGGGCTTGCTCGCGGGCATCTGGAACGGACTGCTCGTGGCCTTCGTCGGCATGCAGCCCATCATCGCCACGCTCATTCTCATGGTGGCGGGGCGCGGCGTGGCGCAGTTGCTCACGGGCGGCCAGATCATCCCGATCGGCGCGCCCGGCTATCTCTTCGCAGGCGGCGGCTATTTCGCGCTGGTGCCGTGCGCCGTGTGGATCGCGCTCGCCGTGACCGCGCTCACCGCGCTCATCGTGAACCGCACCGCGCTCGGCCTCTTCGTCCGCTCCATCGGTGTGAATCCGGTGGCCGCGCGCCTTGCGGGCCTCTCGTCGCAGGCCGTGGTGTTCGGCGCATACGCGTTCTGCGGCGTCACCGCCGCCATTGCGGGCATTCTCATCAGCTCGAACGTGCGCAGCGCGGACGGCAACAATGCGGGCCTGCTACTCGAACTCGATGCGATCCTCGCCGTGACGCTCGGCGGCACTTCGCTGCTGGGCGGGCGCTTCAGCCTGGCGGGCACGGTGCTCGGCGCGCTCATCATCCAGACGCTCACCTACACCACCTATTCGATCGGTGTGCCGCCCGAGGCCACGCTCGTCGTGAAGGCCGTGGTCGTGCTGCTCGTGTGCCTGATCCAGTCGCCCGCCGCGCGCACCTTCGCATTCCAGCAGCTCAAGCGTATTGCTCTCGCACGCCGTGCACGCGCGTGAGCCCCACAACGAACCCATACCAGGAAAGCCGAGCATGAACCGCCCTGCCCTGTCCTTGTCGAACACGCTCGCGGCGTGCCGGCGCGGCGCCATCCGCTTCGTCGATCCGCGCGTGCTGCCCATCGTCGTGACCGTCGTGCTCTTCGCCGTGCTGTTCGGCTTCGGCTCGGTCATGTACACGGGATTCTTCTCGCTTCAGGTGGCCTTCGGCCTGCTGGTGGACAACGCGTTCCTCCTGATCGTCGCCATCGGCATGACGTTCGTGATCATCTCGGGCGGCATCGATCTTTCCGTGGGCGCCGTGGTCGCGCTCACCACGATTCTCTGCGCCGTGGGCACCGAGAAGCTGCATTGGCCCGTGGCCGTGGTCGTGCCGCTCGTCCTGCTCGGCGGCGCGCTCTACGGCGCGGCAATGGGCGCGCTGATCCACTTCTTCCGGCTGCAGCCCTTCATCATCACGCTCGCGGGCATGTTCCTCGCGCGCGGCACCTGCTTTCTCATCACCACCGAATCCATCCAGATCAACGACCCCGGCTTTCACGCGCTCTCCGAATTCAACATTCCCGTGGGCAGCGGCTCGCTCACGACGGGCTCGTTGACTGCACTGGCCATGCTCGTTGCGGCGATCGTCATCGCGCATTTCACGCGTTTCGGGCGCAACGTCTACGCGATCGGCGGCAACGAGCGCTCCGCACTGCTGATGGGTCTGCCGGTGGCGCGCACGAAGATCGGCGTGTATGCGCTCTCGGGCTTCTGCTCCGCGCTCGGCGGCGTGGTGTTTACGCTTTACGTGCTCTCAGGCTACGGGCTGCAGGCGCAAGGCATGGAACTCGACGCCATTGCCGCGACCGTGATCGGCGGCACGCTGCTCACGGGCGGCGTGGGCTATGTGATCGGCTCGGTATTCGGCGTTGGCATTCTCGGCACGATCCAGACGCTCATTACGTTCGACGGCACGCTCAGTTCGTGGTGGACGCGCATCGTGATCGGCGCCCTGCTCTGCGCGTTCTGCCTCATGCAGCGCGCGACCGAGCGCCATGCCGCGCGCCGCAAGTCCACCGGCACCGGTCGCGGCGCCCCACGCGCGGCGCGCCGGCCGCAAGCTACCGCACCGATGGATCAGGCCAAGCTCGCCAGCCCGCCGCCGCGAATGCACGGGGCGAAAGGCGGTGCGTAACCCGCTTTTCGCCGCCTCGGCGCGCTCATCGATTCGTTAGGGGTATACATGGATTAGGAGCCCTCATCACGCTGCACTAAGCTTTTTGCGGTACCGTCGGCGCCCGGCGATAGCACGTTCGCTGCGGACGTCTGGCGCGCGATGGCTCGAATCCGCGAGCGCCGCGCGCGCGTTTCCCCGGTACTGTCCAGCATCTGCACGCTTTTCGACGAAACGTCGACCACATCGACCACGAAGACAAGACCGGAGGAAAACATGGCGCACGATCGGGATGATGCAAAAGACGGCAAGAGCTTGATCGACACGGGCCGGCGCGGCCTGATGCAGGGTGCGGGCTTAAGCGCGGCGCTCTCGCTGCTCGGCGCGGTGGGCGGCGGCGGATTCATTTCGTCGGCCCAGGCGGCCGAATCGGGATTCCCATCGCACAAGAAGTGGAAGATCGTGTTCGTCAACCACGTCACCACGAATCCGTTCTTCGTGCCGACGCAATACGGCATCCAGGATGCCTGCTCGCTGCTCGGCATGGACTATCAGTGGACCGGCTCGGCCACCTCCGACGCTGGCGAAATGGTGCGCGCCGTGAATTCGGCGATCGCCGCGAAGGCCGACGCGATCGCCGTGCCGATCGTCGACCCCACCGCCTTCGACAAGCCCATTCAAGCGGCGCTCGACGCGGGCATTCCGGTATTCGCCTATAACGCCGATGCGCCGCGCGGCAAGAAGAATCCGCGCCTCGCCTATATCGGCCAGGATCTGTACCTGTCGGGCTACCAGATGGGCGAGCGCATCGTGAGCCTCATCGACAGCGGACTCGTGGCGCTCTTCATCGCCACGCCAGGCCAGCTCAACATCCAGCCGCGTCTCGATGGCGCGAGCGACGCCATCAAGAAGTCCGGCAAGAAGATCGACATCCAGACCGTGGCGACGGGCGCGACCGTCAACGAAGAGCTATCGAAGATCAAGTCGTTCTACCTCGGCCACCAGGACCTGAAGGGCATGTTCGCCGTGGATGCGGGCAGCACGCAGGGCGTCGCGCAGGTGATGAAGGAATCGAACCTGCCTTCGAAGGGCGTGCACGGCGGCGGTTTCGACCTGCTGCCCACCACGGTGCAGCTCATTCACGAAGGCTACCTCGACTTCACGATCGACCAGCAGCCGTACGTGCAGGGCTTCTATACGGTGATGCAGGCGTTCGTGACGCTGGCCTCGGGCGGTCTGGTCGGGCCCGCCGACACCAACACGGGCCTGAAGTTCGTGACGAAGGAAACCGTCGAGCCGTACCTCAACACCTCGACGCGTTATGAAGGCAAGACCACCAAGCCGCAAATCGTCCCGATGAGCGGTGGAATCAAGTCGTAACGAACCGGGCGCAACGAAAGGCGTGATGAACTCCGTGAACGAAACCAGCAAGGCTGACGTTGCCGCGCGGGCGCCCCGCCCGCGCGGGCAATGGATCTCCGCGTGGGCGCCCGAGTTGCGCATTCTGCTCGTGGCCGTGATTCTCGCGGCGTACTTCGAATTCTCCAACCGCGATTTCCTGCTCACCAACGCGAGCCTCGTCAACCTCTCGCAGTTCATCGCGCCGGTGGCGATCATCGCGTTCGGCGAAATCATGCTGATGATCGGCGGCGACATCGATCTCTCGGCCGGGATGGTGTTCGCGTTCGCGCCGTTCATGATGGTGTTCGCCAACGACGCGGGCGCGCCCATGTGGCTCGCCGTGATCGCCGGCCTCGTGGCGGCGGCCGTCGTCGGCTTCGTGAACGGCGCCGTGACCGTGTGGCTGCGCCTGCCCTCGTTCGTCACGACGCTCGGCACGCTCTTTCTCATCAACGGCATCACGCTCACCGTTTCGCGCGGCACGCCGGTGCAGACGCCGGGCTCGCCCGAGTTCGCGGCCTTCATGGGCGCTTGGGGCTATAGCGAGATCCTCTGGACGGTCGTGATCGCCTTCGCGATGCACGTGCTGCTGCGGCACACCCGCTGGGGCCTGCATACCCAGGCGGCGGGCGCGAACCCGCTGGGCGCGAGCGAGGCCGGCATTCATGTGAACCGGCTGCGCCTCGGCAACTTCATTCTTGCCGCCGTGCTCGCGGGCTTCACCGGCATTCTGGAAGGCTTTCGCATCACCTCGATCGACCCGCAGGCGGGCGGCAACCAGATCATGTTCCTCGCCGTGGCTTCGGCCGTGATCGGCGGCACGCCGCTCACGGGCGGCTCGGGCACGATCGTGGGCGGCCTGATCGGCGCGGCGGTGCTCGGCATTCTCAACGACGGCTTCACGCTCATCGGCATCAACGCCTTCACGTTCAACATCATCCTCGGCGCGGCGATTCTCGCAGCCATGGTCTTCAATATTCACGTAGGGCGCCTGCGCCGCAAAGGGAGCCGATGATGGACGAATCGCAGGCCTCCCCTGCGGGCCCGGGCACGGCCAACCCCACGGCCGACGCCCCGCTCGCGCTGCGCGGCGACAACATCGTCAAGCGCTTCGGGGCAGTCACGGCGCTCGATGGCGTCTCGCTCACGCTCGGCCGAGGTGAAATCCTTGGCATCCTCGGCGACAACGGCGCCGGGAAATCCACGCTCGTCAAGATCCTTACGGGTTTTCACCAACAGACGAGCGGCACGCTGCATATCGACGGCAATGAAACGCTGCTGCGGTCCGTCGATCATGCGCGCTCGCTCGGCATCGAATGCGTTTATCAGGATCTCGCGCTCGCCAATTCGCTGAGCATTTACCACAACATGTTTCTGAACCGCGAGATCGTCCGCAAAGGTCCGATCAAACTGCTGGACCACAAGCAGATGCGGGCGCGCGCGGCGCAACTCCTCGATGACATCGGCGTGCACGTCCCCTCCGTGGACCTCCCCGTGGAGCGCCTTTCGGGCGGCCAGCGCCAGGCCATCGCCGTGGCGCGCGCCGTGCATTCGAACGCCAGAATCCTCCTGCTCGACGAACCGCTCGCCGCGATGGGGGCCCGCGAGGCGGCCCTCATCATCGATCTTGTCATGCGGTTGAAGGAAAAAGGCGGCCTATCGATTATCATGATCATGCACAACTATGCGCAGACGCTCGATATCGCGGATCGCATCATGTTGATGCAGCGAGGCCGCGTGACATACGAGCAGCGCAGCGCCAATACCTCGGTCGCTGAACTGATGGATATCGTGCGGCGGGAATACCGGGCCATGCGCGCCACCAGCGCGAATTGAGCCCACTAAGGGCCCACTACAGGGGGAACATTCCGATCGGGTAGCCCCGGCCGGACCATCATGGATTACCGCAAACTAGAGAAACGCAAGAGCATGCACGCGCGCATCGTGCAGGAGCTCGGCATGCAGATCGTGGGCGGCGCGCTCGCGCCCGGGCAACGCCTGCCCGCCGAGCCCACCCTATGCGAAACCTACGGCGTGAGCCGGCCGGTCTTGCGCGAAGCCACGCGCGTGCTGGTCGCCAAGGGCCTCGTGGTTTCGAAGCCGCGCGTGGGCAGTGTGGTGCGCCCGCGCGAAGAATGGCACATGCTCGACCCCGACGTGTTGTACTGGACCGTCAACAGCATTCCCGAAGGCGAGTTCTTCCGCTCGCTCATGACGGTGCGGCAGATCATCGAGCCCGCGGCCGCGGCGCTCGCGGCGATCTCGGCCACCGGCGAAGACCGCGCGCGCATTTCCGCCGCGTTTGCGCGCATGGAAAAGGCGCAAACCGCCGCCGACCTGCTCGAGCCCGATCTGGAATTCCATCGCGCGATCATGGCGGCGACGCATAACGACATGCTCGCGTACATCGGCAACATGCTTTCGCTCGCGCTTTCCGAGTCGATCAAGCTCACGAGCCGCCATCCCAACACGCATGCGCTCTCGTTGCCGCGCCACAAGGCAATTCTCACGGCCATCGAGCACGGCGACGCACTGGCGGCGCGGCAGGCGAGCGTGGTGCAGCTCGACAATGCGCGGGCCGACGCCAAGTCCATTCTCGGCGGTGCCGGACTGGACACCTAGCCGCTCGATCAAGCGGGCCGCCGCGCTGGAAGCGCATGGCGGCCCATCGAAGCGCTGCCCGCTCACACCGCCCGCTTGCTGCGGCGGAACTGGTCGAACAGCACCGCGAGCAGCAGAATCCCGCCGCGAATCAGGTACTGGTAGAACGTCGGCACGTTCATGAGGCTCATGGCGTCCTGCACGGCGCCCATGATGAGCACGCCCACGAGCACGCCCGAGATCGTCGCCACGCCGCCCGTGAGCGAAACGCCGCCCAACACGCACGCCGAAATCACGCCGAGTTCGAGGCCCACGGAAGTCTTCGGGTCGCCGAGGCTCATGCGCGAGGCCAGCATCACGCCCGCGAAGCCCGTAACGAGCCCTTGCAGCACGAATACCGTGATCTTGATGCGCGTGACGGGCAGACCCGCAAGCCGCGCCGCTTCGCTGTTGCCGCCCACCGCGAGCACGTTCTTGCCGAACACGGTTTTCTTCAGCAGAAAGCCGAACAGCACGAATCCGATGATGTTGCTCCAGATCGGGAACGAGATGCCGAGGAACGAGCCGCCGCCCAGGTCGAAGAAGCGCTCTTCGGAGATCATCACGGCGTCGCCGTTCGAGGTGAGGAACGCGAGGCCGCGCACCGCTTCCATCATCGCGAGCGTGGCGATCAGCGAGTTGATCTTGAAGCGCGCGATCAGCACGCCGTTCACGAGGCCCACCGCGCCACCCGCGAGCACGCCCGCCGTAATGCCGAGCAGCACGCTATGCGACTGCGTGATGACGGTGGAGGCCACCACGCCCGAGAACGCGACGATCGAGGCGACCGAAAGGTCGACTTCGCCCAGCGCGAGCACGAACATCATCGTGACGGCGATCGAGCCGATCAGCGTGACGGAGAGCAGCAAGCCCTGAATGTTGCGGGTCGTGAGGAAGTCGGGCACCGTCGCGGAAAGCACCGCGAACAGCACCACGAACACCACCACGATGCCCGACTTGTTGATCATGTCCCACGCACGCGCGCGCTGTGCGGTAATGGGCGCGGCGGCTTCGTTGACTACGGGAGTGCCCTGTGGCTGCATGGCTTCACTCATTTCTGGTTCATCGTTTCGGATCGGTCGCACGGCTTCGCTAGCATTCGCTTCGCGCGCGACCGGCAAGGCAAAAACAAAGAGCGTTCGTTCAGCGCGGCAGCGCCATCCTGATCAGCTCGTCGGGCGAGGCCTCGGCTTTCGGCACGCTGCCCGCAATGCGCCCTTCGCGCATCACGATGATGCGGTCCGCCACGCCGATCACCTCGGCGAGGTCGCTCGACACCATGATCACGGTCTTGCCCGCTTCCGCGAGCTCGTAAAGCAGGTTGTAGATCTCGGCGCGCGCGCCCACGTCGATGCCGCGCGTGGGCTCGTCCATCAGGAACACTTCGATGCGCTCGGCCAGCCAGCGCGAAAGAATCACCTTCTGCTGGTTGCCGCCCGATAGCGTGCCGATGGCCGTTTCGCCGTTGCGCGTCTTGATCGCGAGTTTCTTGATGTAATCCTGCGCGAGGTCGCGCTCGCGCCGCGCGTCGAGGAGGAAACGCGCGGGGCTGAAGTGGCGGCGCGCGCTGATGTTGAGGTTGTCGGCCACCGAGGCGATCGCGACGATACCCTCCTGCTTGCGATCCTCGGGACACAGCGCGAGGCCCGCGCGCACCGCGTCGCGCGGGCTCGCGAAGTTCACGCGCTTGCCGTCCAGCTCGACGTGGCCCGCGCTCGCGCGCGTGGCGCCGTAAATGAGCTTCATCAACTCCGAGCGCCCCGCGCCCACCAGGCCGAAGAAGCCGACGATCTCGCCGCGCCGCGCCGCGAACGACACGGGCTCGGCAAGGCCCGGCCCGAGCAGGCCCTTCGCTTCGAGCAGCACGTCGCCCGCTTCGCGCGGACGGTAGCCGTAGACATCTTCGATCGAGCGGCCCACCATCGCGGCAATGAGACGGTTGCGGTCCAGATCGGCCACGGAGTCGAACGTCTCGATGCGCTTGCCGTCGCGGAACACCGTCACGCGGTCGCACAGCTCATAGACTTCGTCCATGCGGTGCGTGACATAGATGATCGCGCGCCCGTCGGCGCGCAGCGCGTTGATGATGCGAAAGAGGTTCTCGGTCTCGCGCGCCGAAAGCGAGCTGGTCGGTTCGTCGAAGGCGATCACGCGTGCGTCGCGCATGAGCGCCTTGCCGATCTCGATCATCTGCCGCTGGCCGATGGAGAGGTTCTTCACGGGCGTGCGCGGATCGATGCGCTCGCCGAGGCGCTTGAGTTCGTCCATCGCGCGCTTGACGAGCGTGCCTTCGTCCAGCACGCCGAGGCGGTTGGGCAATTGCCCGAGCATCAGGTTTTCCGCCACCGTCAGCTCGGGCACGAGATGCAGTTCCTGATAGATGATCGCGATGCCCGCGTCGAGCGCGGCCTTCGTGGTCGTGAAGCGATGCTCCTCGCCACCGAGCCTCAGCGTGCCTTCCTGTGGCTGGTTCACGCCCGAGAGCACCTTGAGCAGCGTGGACTTGCCCGCGCCGTTCTCGCCCATCAGGCCGTGCACCTCGCCCGCTCGCACGTCGAGCGCCACGCGGTCGAGCGCGCGCACGCCCGGGAAGCTCACGGTGATGCCGTCGAGCTCCAGATAGGCGCGATTCCCCTGTTGAGCGCCCGCATTCGCGTTCCGCGCCGCGTTCGCTCGTGCCTGCGCGCTCGCGTGTGTCATCGTTTCAGTCATTGCATCCCTGCCCTTTCCTGTGCACTGCTACGCAGTCCTTAGATACCCAGCTCGCTGCGCACGGCCGTCCAGTTGTCGCGCGTCATCAGCTTGCCGGTGGTCTGCGTGTCGGCGGCCGGCTGCTTGCCGTTGCGGATCCAGTCGACGAGGTTCTCGGTGCTTTCCTTGCCGTGGTTCGTCGAGCTGACCGCGATCGTGCCATAGAAGCCCGTGGGCTGCTTCTTCTGGAATTCGGCGAACGCTTCGCCCGCGCCGTTGATGCCCACGCCGATCACGTCCGCAGCCGGAATGTGCAGCTGTTCGGTCGCGCGCACGGCGCCCAGCACGCTTTCCTCGTTGAGTGCGAACACCACCCACTTCTTGATGTTCGGATGCTGCGCCAGCACGGGCGACGCCGCATTGAAGCCGCCTTCGTCGTCGGTGGTCTTTTGCGGCGCGTCGAAGATGTTTTCCTTCTTGAAGCCGCCGGCCAGCAGCGACTGCGTCGCGCCGTCCGTGCGCAGCTTCGCCGTCGGCAGCTCATAGTCGGTGATGCGCAGCGCGCCCACTTCTTCCGGCTTCCAGCCGCGCTTCTTCATTTCGTCGCTGATCGCCTGGCCCACCTGGTTGCCGATCTTGAACGCCGACATGCCGAGGTGCGGCACATTGGCGAGCGGCTTGCCCGCGGAGTCGACGAGCTGGTCGTCCACCGTCACGAACTTCATGTTGTAGCGCTTCGCGCGCGCCTGAATGGCCGGTCCGAGACGCACGTCGGGCGCGCAGATCACGAAGCCCTGCGCGCCTTGCGCGCCCAGGTTGTCGATGGCGGCGAGCACCTTCTCGCCGTCCGGCGTGCCGATGTTCACGACCGAGAAGTTCTCCTTCTGGCCGAGCGCCGTGGCGGCTTTCTGCTCGTTGATGAACCATGCCTGTTCCGGCATCTTCACGAGGAAGCCGATCTTCACGGGCGAGTCGGCGTGCGCCGCCATGTTCATGCCGAGCGGCGCGATGCACATCGCCGCGAACGCGGCACGAAGGGTCAAGCGGCGGATCTTGCTGGTCATGCTCCTGTCTCCTCAGGTGTGGTTGTTGCATATCGATGCAACTGCGGCAAAAAAGCGATCAGTGGCCGAAGGCCTCGACCTCGACGTGCCTGCCGAGCAGGAACGCGTCGGCCACGAGGCGCAGCGGGCGCACGTCGACGTCGTCGGTGCCGTGGGCGATCAACCAGTGAAAGCGGTCATAGAGCGCGGCATATTCGCGTTCGGCTTCGAGCGCGACCGGCTCGCCCGCAATCGCCAGGCGCTTGCCGCCTTCGGTGATCGCGAGCAGGCCATCGGTGGTTTCCACGTCGATTTCCCATTGTTCGACGGGGCCGTGGCGCCAGTCGAACTCGGCGCGCACGGGCACGCCATCGGTGTCGATGCAGTCGAGTTCCGCGGCGATCGGCGTGGCGCAATCGGCCGGCACGTGCAGCGTCGCGCCGCGCAGCAGCACCTCGCGCGGCAGGATACGCGTGACGATGGAAAGCGCATTGATGCCCGGATCGAACACGCCAAGGCCGCCCGGTTCCCAGATCCACTGCTGGCCCGGATGCCAGCGGCGCACGTCTTCCTTCCAGCGCACGTGCACGGCGCGGATGGTGCGCCCGGCGAGCCATGCGCGCGCCGGCTCCACGGCGCTCGCGCAGCGCGAATGCCACGTGGCGAACAACGTGCGGCCACGCTTTTGCGCGAGTTCGCGCAGCGCCTCGATCTCGCTCACGCTCGCGCCCGGCGGCTTTTCCAGCATCACGTGCTTGCCCGCTTCGAGCGCGGCGCGCGCCTGCGCGTAGCGCACCTGCGGCGGCGCGCACAGCGAGACCGCGTCGAGGTCGGACTCGGCCGCCAGCAGCGCGCCGATGTCGGTGTAGTTGCGCACGTTCTCCACCTGAGCGTTGCGGCTCGCGCTCGCCACCAGCTCGAAGCCGGGATTACCCGCGATGGCGGGCAGATGCTGGTCGCGCGCGATCTTGCCTACGCCGACGATGCCCAGGGTATAGGACGCTTTCATGAGGTTTCTCCGTCCCTGTCGCGTTGTCACGGAATCAGGGTGATTTTTATTCTGGATGACGAACGATTCACTTACCCCAGCGCAGCACGAGCGGATCGAGGCGGCGCGCAATATCGATCAGCTCGGCGCGCGTCGCGGGATGCATCGCGGGCAGCGGGTGGCGCGGCAGTTCGCACTCGATCACGCCCCCTTCCTTCATCAGCGACTTGCACGCGAGCAGGCCCGCCTGGCGGTTCTCGTGATTGATGAGCGGCAGCCACTTCTGGTAGAGCGCGAATGCGTCGTCCGCGCGGCCTTCGCGGTGGGCTTCGATGATCGGGCGAATGCCGTCCGGGAAGCCGCCGCCCGTCATCGAACCCGTTGCGCCCGCGTTCAGGTCCGCGAGCAGCGTGATGGCTTCCTCGCCGTCCCACGGGCCTTCGGCCGCTTCGCCCGCGAGCTTGATCAGCTCGCGCAGCTTGTTCGCTGCGCCCGGCGTTTCGATCTTGAAGTACGACACCTGCTCGATCTCGCGCGCCATGCGCGCGAGGAACGCGGCGCTGAGCACGGTGCCGCTCGCGGGCGCGTCCTGGATCATGATGGGAATGTCGATGGCGTCGGACACGCGCGCGTAGAAGTCGTAGATCTGCTGCTCGGGCACGCGGAAGGTCGCGCCATGATACGGCGGCATGAGCATGACCATCGCCGCGCCCTGCTCCTGGGCGCGCTTGCTGCGCGCGGCGGCGACGGTCGTGCCGTAGTGCGTGGTCGTCACGATCACGGGCACGCGGCCCGCCACGTGCTCGAGCACGGTGCGCGTGATTGTCTCGCGTTCGTCGTCGGAGAGCGAGAACTGCTCCGAAAAATTCGCGAGTATGCACAGGCCGTCCGAGCCCGCGTCGATCATGAAATCGACAGCGCGTTTCTGGCTTGCCAGATCCAGCTCGCCCGTTTCGGCGAACGTGGTCGGCACGACGGGGAAAATGCCCTGGTAGCGGGGCGTACGGCTCGTAGTCATGTCTTCAGTCCTGCTTGGAAAAGGGGGCGGGCCGCGCCTTCACGATCCGCTCGATGCCTGCTCGTGGCGCATGCCCGCTGCGCCCGACGGCGCGAGCTGCTGTCATTGCTGTCCTTCGGCCTTGCCTGCGTAGCGCCGCCTCACGTGGAGCGGATTCGCTTCGCGCAGCGCCTCGGGCAACCACGCATCGGCGAGATTCTGGTAGCAGACCGGCCGCAGGAAACGCTCGATCGCCGCCGTACCCACCGATGTGCTGCGTCCGTCCGAGGTGGCCGGGAACGGGCCACCATGGACCATCGCATCGCAGACCTCCACGCCGGTTGGAAAGCCGTTGGCGAGCACGCGGCCCGCCTTGCGCTCGATGAGCGGCAGGAGCGTGCGAACGAGGTCGGCGTCATCCGCTTGCGCGTGAAGCGTGATCGTCAACTGCCCTTCGATCTTGCGCAGCACGGCGCGCAGTTCGCTTTCGTTCGCGCATTCGACCAGCACGCTGCTCGGGCCGAACACTTCCTCGCCGAGCGCGGCGTCCGCCAGCAGATCGCCGGCGCTCACGCGCAGCAACGCCGCTTGCGCGCGTCCGGGCGCCGCGGCGCCGCGTGCGAGCGTCGTGACCTTCGGATGCCGCGTGAGACGGTCGATGCCGAGCTCGTAGGCGCGCAGGATTCCCGGCGTCAGCATCACGCCCGCCGCGGCCGCGCTGAACTCGCGCGCGGCGTTCGCAGCGAACGCGTCGAACGCTTCGCCCGCGACGCCGAGCATCAGGCCGGGATTGGTGCAGAACTGGCCGCAGCCCAGCGTCGCCGATGCCGCGAATTCGCGCGCCAGCGTCTCGCCGCGCGCGGCGAGCGCGCCGGGCAGCAGCAAGTTCGGATTCACGCTGCTCATTTCAGCATAGACGGGAATCGGCTCCGCGCGCGCCGCCGCGAGTTTCATCAGCGCGAGACCGCCCGCGCGCGAGCCCGTGAAGCCGACCGCCCGAATCGCCGGATGGCGCACGAGCGCGCTGCCCACGTCGTGGCCCGCGTCGAACAACAGCGAGAACACGCCTTCGGGCAAGCCCGCCGCCGCGACCGCTTGCTGGATCGCGCGGCCCACCAGTTCCGACGTGCCTGGATGCGCGGGATGCGCCTTCACGACCACGGGACAACCCGCGGCCAGCGCCGAAGCCGTATCGCCGCCGGCGACCGAGAATGCGAGCGGAAAATTGCTCGCGCCGAACACCGCGACCGGACCCACGCCGATGCGCCAGAAGCGCAGATCGGTGCGCGGCGGCTGCCGCTCGGGCAGTGCGGGCTCAATGCGCACGTCGAGCGAGTCACCGCTTCTCACGAGCGACGCGAACATGCGCAGCTGGCTTGCGGTGCGCGTGCGCTCGCCCTCCAGCCGCGCGCGCGGCAGGCCGGTTTCGGCCATGGCGCGTTCCACGAGTGGGTCGCCGAGCGCTTCGATGCGCGCCGCGCAATCGTCGAGGAATTGCGCGCGCTTCGCGGCAGGCAGCGTGCGATAGATGTCGAACGCTTCGTCCGCGAGATCGCAGGCCGCTTCGACATCGCGGTCGAGCGCGCCATGGAAGACCGGCTGCTCGATTGGTTCATTGCTCGCGGCATCGATCGCCCGAAACGCCACGCCTTCGCCGCGCTTCGCGCGTCCACCGATCAACAGTTCGCCAGTGATTTGCATTGTCATGATCAAAAGCCTTCAGCGCGCATCAGTGCGAATGCCGTGGCACCGCGGCCCCGCGCTTGCCCACGAGGAAATCGAGATCGCATCCTTCGTCGGCCTGCAGCACGTGATCGACATAGAGGCGCGCATAGCCGCCCTTGCCCAGTTGCTCGGACACGCCTGGCGCCGCGGCCGGATCGACGTCGCTCAAGCGGCGCGCGAGTTCCTCGTCGCTGATGTCCAGATGCAGCCGGCCCGATTCGCAGTCGAGCTCGATCCAGTCGCCGTTGCGCACGGCCGCGAGCGGCCCGCCCGCGGCGGCTTCGGGCGCGACGTGCAGCACCACCGTGCCGTAAGCCGTGCCGCTCATGCGCGCGTCCGAAATTCGCACCATGTCCTTCACGCCCTGACGCAGCAGCTTGGGCGGCAGGCCCATGTTGCCGACCTCGGCCATGCCGGGGTAGCCGCGCGGGCCGCAGTTCTTCATCACGAGGATCGAGTCCTTGTCCACGTCGAGCGATTCGTCGCCGATGGTCGCCTTGTAGTGATCGAAGTTCTCGAACACCACGGCGCGCCCGCGATGCTTGAGCAGCTCGGGCGTGGCCGCCGAAGGCTTCAGCACCGCGCCGCGCGGCGCGAGATTGCCGCGCAGGATACAGATACCGCCGTCCGCGATCAATGGCTTGTCGAGCGGACGAATCACTTCGTCGTTGTAGTTCGGCGCCTCGCGCACGTTGTCCCAGATGGACTTGCCGTTCACGGTGAGCGCATCGGGATGCGGCAGCAGGTTCGCTTCACCCAGCCGGCGCAGCACGGCCGGCAGGCCACCCGCGTAATAGAACTCTTCCATCAGGAAGCGGCCCGACGGCTGCAGGTCGACGATGGTCGGCGTGTTGCGGCCAATGCGCTGCCAGTCTTCCAGTTCGAGATCGACGCCGATGCGGCCGGCGATCGCCTTCAGGTGGATCACGGCGTTGGTCGAGCCGCCGATGGCCGCGTTCGTGCGGATCGCGTTCTCGAACGCCTCACGCGTAAGGATCTTCGAGAGCTTCAGATCCTCCAGCGCCATCTGCACGATGCGGATGCCCGACATGTGCGCGAGCACGTAGCGGCGCGCATCGACAGCCGGAATCGCGGCGTTGTGCGGCAGCGAAACGCCCAGCGACTCGGCCATGCAGGCCATCGTCGAGGCGGTGCCCATGGTGTTGCAGGTGCCCGCCGAGCGCGACATACCCGCTTCGGCAGAAAGGAACTGGTGCAGGTTGATCTCGCCCGCCTTCAGCTCCTCGTGCAGCCTCCAGACCACCGTGCCCGAGCCGATATCGCGCCCTTCGTGCTTGCCGTTGAGCATCGGGCCGCCCGTCACGACGATAGCGGGCACGTCCACGCTCGCCGCGCCCATCAGGAGCGCGGGCGTGGTCTTGTCGCAGCCGCACAGCAGCACGACGGCGTCGATGGGGTTGCCGCGGATCGCCTCTTCCACGTCCATGGAAGCGAGATTGCGCGTGAGCATGGCCGACGGGCGCAGGTTCGATTCGCCGTTGGAGAACACGGGAAATTCGACGGGGAAGCCGCCCGCTTCATAGATGCCGCGCTTCACGTGCTCCGCGAGCTTGCGGAAGTGCGCGTTGCAGGGCGTCAGTTCCGACCACGTGTTGCAGATGCCGATGATCGGCCGGCCGTCGAATTCGTGATCGGGAATACCCTGATTCTTCATCCAGCTTCGGTACATGAAGCCGTTCTTGTCCGTGGTGCCGAACCACTGTTGGGAGCGCAGCTTGAATTTGGTTTCCGACATCGTGATCGTCTTTTGGGGCGAGTCATTCGCGCAATGGATTGAGCACAGTCTATGGAGAACTCTGATAACCTTCTAATGAAAAAATGGACGCATCCGATACCGAAACAGGCATTGGTATAAACACCTAATACTATTTGGGATTTCCAGCGAAATCATGCTCGACACAAGCCCCTGGTATGTGCGCACGCGGTTGAAAACGCGGCAATTGCTCCTCGTCGTGGCGCTGGCCGAAGAAGGCAACATCCACCGGGCGGCGGCGGTGCTCAGCATGACGCAGCCGGCCGCCTCGAAGCTGCTGCGCGAGCTGGAAGACATGCTGGGCGCGGTGCTGTTCGAGCGCATGCCGCGCGGCATGCGCCCCACGCTGTACGGCGACGCGCTGATCCGCCACGCGCGCGCCGTGCTCGGCAGCCTCGACCAGGCGCAGGAGGAGCTGAGCGCCCTGAAGGCCGGGCGCCTCGGCCACGTGGCGGTGGGCGCGATCACGTCGCCGGGCGTGCGCGTGCTGCCGGCGGCGGTCGCGGCGGTCAAGCGCACGCACGCCAACCTGCGCGTGAGCGTGGAGATCGACGCGAGCAACGTGCTGCTCGAGCATCTCGCGCAGGACAAGCTCGACGTGGTGCTGGGACGCCTCTCAGCCGAGCACGACAAGCTCCAGCTGCGCTACGAGCGGCTCGCGGGCGAGCCCGTCTGCGCCGTGGTGCGGCCCGGGCATCCGATGCTCGCCGACGGGCAATCCCGGTCTATCGCGCTCGCCGACATCGCACGCGACACGTGGGTCGTGCCGCCGGTGGGCAGCGTGTTGCGCCACCGCTTCGAGCTGATGTTCCAGCGCGCCAGCCTCGCGCCCCCTTCGAACGTGGTGGAAACGCCCGCGCTGCTTTTCATCACGCGCGTGCTGGAGCAAAGCGACATGATCGCCGTGCTCACCGAGGACGTGGCGCGCTACTACGCGGCGCACGGCATGGTCGCGATCCTGCCCGTGCCGATGGACTGCCAGATGGACGACTTCGGCATCATCACGCGCGCGGACGGCCTGCTCACGCCCGCGGCGAGCGTGATGATGGAGACGTTGCGGCAAGTGAGCGCCGAGATCTACGGAGCGCAAACCGCGCGATAATCGCGCGAGGAAATTCGTGCCCGAGGACGGAACCATGCACGCCAGCCATGCCGCAGCGCCCGACAGCACCGCCATACGCGTCGCGCTATGGCGCGCGCTGCACATCGAGGTCGACGATGCGCCTCACGTCCTCGAAGACGAAACCGGTCTGCAGATCGCTGCGCCCGATACGAACTGGCGCGAGCGGCCCGATATGGATCCGCAAGGCACGCGCGGTTATCGCGCTTCGATCGTCGGCCGGGCTCGCTTCGTCGAGGATCTCGTGGCCGAACAGACCGCGAAAGGCCTGGCGCTGCAATACGCGATTCTCGGCGCGGGTCTCGACACGTTCGCGCAACGCCGCCCGGAGATCGCTTCGCGGCTGCAGGTGTACGAGGTGGACAAGCCGGGGCCGCAGGCGTGGAAGCGCCAGCGGCTCACGGAGCTTGGCTATCGCGAAGAGGCGTGGCTGCACTTCGTGCCCGTGGACTTCGAAGCCGGCGAGGCGTGGTGGGAACGGCTCGCCGCGGCGGGATTCGACGCGGCGAAACCTGCGGTGATCGCGTCCACGGGCGTTTCCATGTATCTCACGCGCGAAGCGAATCTCGCGACGCTGCGGCAGATCGCACGGCTCGCACCGGGCTCCACGCTCGCCATGACGTTCCTCTTGCCGCTCGATCTCATCGCCGGGCCCGAGCGCTCGCAGCACGCCGCCGTGTACGAGCGCGCGCGAGCGGCGGGCACGCCGTTCGTGAGCTTCTTCGCGCCGGACGAGATGCTTGCGCTCGCACGCGAAGCGGGGCTGCGCGAGGCGCAACATGTTTCGACCGCGGATCTCACCGCGCGTTATTTCTCAGGACGTCGCGATGGGCTGCGGCCCGCGAGCGGGGAGTCGATTCTGGTGGCGACGGTTTGAACGGCAACGCCGCCCGGGGATAGGTCCGGCAGGATCGGCGGCACATGTTGTGTGCAGTTCATGTCGTCAGCCGGCGATACGCGTTCAAATGGCGGACCAGCCCCTGTGGATCGCCGCGTCTTTCGAGCAGTATCGCCAGATTGTGGTGAGCATCCGCGTACGACGGGTCGAGCGCAAGGCAGCGTTGATAACTTCGCTCGGCGTCTTCGAGGCGGCCCAGCTCCTCGAACGCAATCGCGCGGTTGAAGTGCAACACGGCATCGTCGGGGAAGTGAGTGAGCGCCTTCTCGAATAGATGCAGCGCATCTTCGCAGCGTCCTTCGAGTTCACACAGCAGCGCGCCGAGGTCCACATAGGCGGCATAAAAAGGCTGCGGCGATAGCTCGATGGCCTTGTTGTACGCGCGTTCAGCACCGCTTGCATCGGACGTTCTCAGTTGCTCGCCGAGTTCGTACCACTCCTGCGCCTGGTGCGCGACGTTCTTCTGCGCGGGAGCCGAGTCGAGAAAGACGACATCGCCCTTGATTTGCGCGACTTCGAAGTCCAGCAGAAGCTGGCCGGTAACGGCATCCCACTGCGAAGTGCCGGTTCGCACGGCGACATCGCTGCCGACCGCCGATACGCGAATCCCTGTGAGCGGCAACGCATCGGGCAATGCGTCCTTGAGCCGAGTGAGGGCCGTGATGATCTTGCGCGGCGGGATGCGCGCCTCGCGCAACTGCAACGCAGTGCGCAGCAGCACGATATCCTGGAACGTGAAGCGGTATGCGTTGCCCGGCCCTCGCGACGGTGTCACGAATCCCGCCGCGACGAGGCCTGAAACCACGCTTCGCGAGACCCCCAGCATGGCCTGCAATTCGCGCATCGAAATCTCGCGCGCGGCGGCTCGTGACGTCACTTGCGTGCCCGAACCTTCGCAGGCGCTTCAGCGTGAGCCTTGGCTGCACGCGCCGGTGGCTTGCGCGTCTTGGGCGCGACGGGCAGCTCGGCAACGGGTTCCTCGCTCTTGCTGCGCCTCGGCGCCGGAGCCGCTTTCGCCTTTGCGCCTCCTTTCAGACTCGCGCGCAAGGCATCCATCAGGTCGATGACTTGTCCACCGCCAACCTGCTCTTCCTCGGGCTCGTGAATGACGACCTGCTTGCCTTCGATCTTCTCGTCGATGGCAGCGAGGATGCGCTTTTTTTCCTCGTCTTCGTAGGCATTCGGGTCGTAATTGTCTTGCGCACCCTGCTCGATGATCTGCAGCGCGAGTTTCATTTCGGTATCGGATACTTGAACACGCTCGATATGCAGCTCGGCCAGCGATCGAACCTCATCGGCATAGCGCAGTTGCTGAAAGACGAGCCCATCTTCTTCCGGGCGCACCTGCACGATTCGCGTTCGCCCTTTCGACGCCCATTTCGCCAGCGCGCACCGGCCGCTCTGTGCGAGCGCCTGCTGCAACAAGCTGTACGGCTTCCCGCCGCGCTTGTCGGGCGCGATGAAATACGCCTTGTCGTAGAACACCGGATTGATCGCCTCTTTCGGGATGAAGGCCATGATCTCCACGACATGGCTGGCGGCGTCTTCCAGCGCCTTGAGTTCGTCGCTCGTGAAGACCACGAAGCGGTCCTTTTCGAACTCGTAGCCCTTGTTCATGGCCGAGCGGTCGACCACCTCGCCCGTCTTCTCCGAGATGTACTGCTGCTTCACGCGCGAGCCGTCCGGCGCGAGCATGTGGAACCTGACGTCCGACGAAGTCTCGGTCGCGCTATAGAGCTTCACCGGTATCGAAACGAGCCCGAAAGACAGGGTCAAAGAAGCGATTGAGCGGGCGGGCATGGACTCCTCCTCGCGATTTGCACGGTCAGCATGTCGCTTACGCAAAGCGCATGCCGCCGCCGGCCAGCGGTGGTTTCATTCTAGGCGCTTTATCGCCGACGCCAACGACTGCCGCGTCGACCCGTAATCCGCCCACGGGTCCAGCGGCTGGAAGCTCAGGTACTCGCGGGCCGTCTGGACCGTCCATTGCGCCCCGCTCTTGAGGGCAGCCAGTTGCTCCCAGGACACGGGCATCGAAACGCCCATCCCCGGCCGCGCGCGGGCCGAAAACGCGGCGGCCGTGGTCTGCGCCTTGCCGTTGCGCAGATAATCGACGTAGACCTTGCCGACCCGGTTCGAAGCCCCCGACGTCGCCGAAAAGCGCTCCGGAATGGACTTCGCGAGGTGCCGCACGAAAGCCTGCGAGAACGCCTTCACGGGCTCGTAGCCCAGGCGCGGCGCCAGCGGCACGACGACATGCAAGCCCTTCCCGCCACTCGTTTTCAGCCACGCTTGCAGACCGAGTTCCGATAGCAGCGTTTGAACGAGCAGCGCGGCCTCTTGAACGTGCCCCCATTTCACGCCTTCTCCCGGGTCCAGATCGAAAATGACACGGTCGGGCTTGTCGAGTTGTCGGACCGTCGAATTCCACGTATGGAATTCGATGGTGTTCATTTGCGCGGCCGAAAGCAAAGCGTCGACGGTGTCGACCGTCAACAAGGGCGGATGGTTCGGCCATAGCGCGCGGTCGTGGGCCGTCAGCCCGGGCATGCTCGTTCTCTCGGCATGCTTCTGGAAGAACAGCTGTCCCGCGATGCCCTCGGGTGCGCGGACCATGGCGAGCGGGCGAGCCTTCAAGTGAGGCAACATGCGTTCCGCAATACTCGCGTAGTAGCGGACGAGATCTGCCTTCGTGATGCCAGCCGAAGGATCGACTATGCGCTCCGGATGCGTGATCTTGAGCTTCGGCTGAGAGCTCGGTGCCTGGGTTCTGCCGCCCTCCCGGACGACACCGCCGGGCGGCTTGTCGATTCGCAGTCCTCTGAAGGAGGCCTGCCGGATGACGCCATCGGCCGTCCATTCCGCAAACTCGACCTCCGCGACGAGTTCGGGGCGAACCCAGCGCTCGCTGCCCGCGGAGCGCCGCCCCCAGCGGCGGCGCCTGTCGACAGCCATGTCGAAGGGCGCCGCATCCACTTCAAGGAGCGAGAGCCGTGCCCACAAGTCGTGCGCGGTCCTGGCGTCCCAGCCGGTACCGACGCTTCCGGCGTCACGAAGCTTGCCGTCCGTGTAGTAGCCGAGCAGCAGGCTGCCAACCTCGCCGTCCTTGCCGCCCCGGGCCGTGAAGCCGCAGATCACCAACTCCTGCCGCAGCCGCGATTTCGCCTTGAGCCACGTCTGGGTCCTCCCCGATTCATAGGGCGCATCGCGGCGCTTGAGCATGAGCCCTTCAAGGCCCAGTCCGGAGGCGGCCTCGAACAGCTGGGCGGGAGGTGCTTCGAAGTCCTGACTGAAACGGATATGCTCGCCGGGCTTTTCAAGCAGCTGCGCTAGCCGCGCGCGTCTCGCCCAAAGCGGCACCTTCCTGAGATCCTTCCCGTCGAGGTAGATCAGATCGAACAGGAAGTAGACGATGTGCTGGTTGGCGTTGCCGTCTATCGCATCCTGCAAGGCGGCGAAACTGGGAATGCCGTTCTTTATGACAGTGATCTCGCCATCGAGCCACGCACTCGTGACGGGAAGCGCTTCGATTTCCGCTGCGAGCGTCGGGAACCTGGCGGTCCAGTCATGGCCGCCTCGCGTAATGAGCCGCACATGCCCTTTGGCGATGCGCGCCAGCATGCGATAGCCATCGAGCTTCGCCTCCGCTATCCAGTCACCGCTTGTGGGAAGCGAAGCCGCCAGCGTGGCGAGTTGCGGCTCGAGTCTGGCAGGCAACGGCGCAGACACCGCCGCGGAGAGGTCTATCCCGGACGCCTCATTGTGGACTGACCTCGCTTCCTTCGGCTCGCGTTCTTCGATGAGCCCCAGCGGCTTCGTCGTGACGCTGTCGGGCAACGCCTTGATCACATCGTATTGCGCGAGCGGCTGCGCCCACGCATCGCGCTTCTTGAACAGCATCCACTGGTCCTGCTTGTCGTCGGGCTTCGATATGCGAACCAGTTCCCAGAGCCCTGCAAGCTTTTCGCCATGCAACCGAAAGACCAGCTTGCCGGCTGCCATTCCCTCCTGGGGATTGCCGACGGGCTCCCATGTCCCGCGGTCCCACACGATCACCGTGCCGGCGCCGTATTGTTTCGGCGGAATGGTGCCCTCGAAGCCTCCGTATTCGACAGGATGGTCTTCCACGTGGATAGCCATCCTTTTTTCCTTCGGGTCGTAGCATGGACCCTTCGGTACCGCCCACGACAGCAGCACGCCATCGAGCTCGAGCCGAAAGTCATAGTGAAGCCGGCTTGCCCAGTGCTTTTGAACGACAAAACAGGGATGCTCCCGGTCGGCGGTTCCGCCGGGCGGCGATGGCGCCGGTTCGGGCGTGATGCGGAAATCCCGCTTTTTGCCATAACGGGAAAGCGGCGGAGCCGCCGGGTCGCGGTCGCGGGGTGAGGCCATGACGATACTCCAGGAAGCGCTCTCGCCTGGTGTGTCGCAAATCGAAAGCCTGAAGACAGCTGCACGCGCTGCAGTTGGCAGACTCAGGTGGGCGCCGGCCAGGCCTCAAACCACGGCTGCCTTGGTCACCGCAACGAGTACAAGCGCCGAACCGGGCTCGGGAATGCTTCCGAGGCCCGGTGCGTGGCGCCTGAGTGGATCTTCAGGCCGCGGCGGCCGAACTCGCAACCTCAGTGGCGGCCTGCGGCGCCGCTACTTCGACAGGTTCCGCTGACTTCACCGCGACCTTCGGTGCCCGTGCCTTTCTGGAGACCGGCGATTTCGCCGCCGCACCGTTCTTCGGAGCGGCCTTGCGCGCCGGCGTTGCCGCCTTTGCAGTGGCCTTCTTCACAGTGGCTTTCTTACTCGCGGTGCTCTTCTTTGCGGCGGACTTTTTGGCTGCCGGCGCCTTCGACGCCTTCTTTGCAGGTTCTGCGTTTTCGATCAAAAACTTCGACCGGTCTTTTGCGCCGGCGAGCCACGCGGGTGCCGTGCCACGGCCGGACCAGGTCGCGCCGGTTTTCGGATCACGGTATTTCGGCGGCTGCGGGCCACGTACGTAATTCCCCGCCTTCGGCGCTTTCACATCAGCAGCGGTTTTCGGCGTTGCGCCCGTAATCAGAAACTTGCTTCGGTCCTTCGCATTGGCAATCCAGGCAGGCGCTCGACCGCGGCCCGACCAGGTTGCACCCGTCTTCGGATCGAGATATTTTGCGGCCGACGAGCCCTGCCGGGCCGCAGCGGTAGTTCCCGCTTTGCGTCCGAGCCGTTTGCCGACAAATGCTTCGATATCGGCGAGCGTCACCGCGTGCTTGCTCATGAGACCACGAATCTTTTCGAGCACCGCTGTCGATTTCGTTGTCGCCAATGCTTCTGCTTGAGCCTGTAACTTTGCGATCCTTGCCTGAATCGATTCGAGCGTAGCCATTCGTGTTTTTTCCCTTGAAAAGATAGTTTTCCGGCACTATGCCACATCGGACGGCAAATACAATATCTGGTTTTGAATTCCTTTGCGCTCGTCAGCGAGAAATATTACTGTCCATTGCTGACCAACTCACGTAATGCCGTTTACGGATTGGCTCGGCGAGCAGCTTCCGTAACTCCCGCATCTGGAAAAATCCATGGTACGAGAAACCTATAAAGGATACGTTTTGTGGGGCCACGCCATCGCCCAACAGGCGGACATCCTCACGCCCGAGCGCTATGCCGGAGGCGGCACGGTGACCCGGGACCATAAACTCATCAGCGCTTCGGGCGTTCTGGATTTATTTAATTCGGAGGACGACGCACAGCAAGCGGGGTTAGCCTGGGCACGCGCGTGGGTGGACACCCATGGTTGACGCCGCAGATTCCGGCTCAACCGGATCCGCTTCGAACGATTGCACGCACATGCGGTGCAATGGCGCTTCAATTTGCGGCTCTTTTCGACGGCTCACTCCGGAAAGCGTTCGTGTCAGTTTCTAGTATTCCTCGATCAATCGGGCCAACGACTCGGCCTCCCGTGCGATGGCTTCGTCCGGTGACACGCCATCGCTGATCCATAGCTGGACGGTATCCACGAACGCATTTTTCGCCGCGCCGCACAATTGCGTAATGCGAATTCTGTAGACACCGTCGAAGCTAAAAACCTCGAGACGCCCTTCGTGCTCACGCGCATAGAACTTCATTGTTTGCCCCTTTGAGTGATCGCTGCGCGTCCTTTCGCGGCCGTTGGCCCCGCTCCGCTCACTTACGCGCGGCCACTCATGCCGCGCATGCGCCTTGCGAAATGGGCACGCTCCGCGTCGTCCATCAGAGCCAGAAACTGGTCCGCTTCCATATGAACCAGTTCTTCGTGATCGCCCGCCTCGAAGTAGATGTCCGGTTGATCGGCAAGGTTCGTATCGAGGTAGGTTTTCATGCCATACGCCCCGCAGATCGGCGGCAACGCCCCTGCATCGCAGTCCTTGAAGAGCTCGCGCAGTTCGACCTCCGTAGCAAGGGCGAGCCTGCGTCCTGTCTTGTTCCAAAGCTCGGACAATTGCACGGCATAAGTCGAGGGCAGCACGACGGCTACATAGCCGTGCTCGTCTTCCAGCAGCACGGTTTTGGCAAGACGGTCGCCGGGAATGTGAGCCGCGGCAGCGCTTTCCATGCTCGAATGACTGTATGGGTGGCGCACGATTTCGTAGCGTGAGCCCTTGCTGCGCAGGCGCTCCTGCAAAGTGGTCGACATCGACATGGCACACCTCCTGTCGAATGCGTAGAAGAAAACCAACCGCGAGTCGTCCCTTCAGAATAGTTCACGCGCGTGCAAATAGCACGCCGCCACCGGCTCCATCAAACCTCGGCACGAGACCCGGTAACGGACTTCAAGTTGTCACCGATGAGTCCAGCGAAGCCGCCTTTCTCACCCGGGTTGATACTGCGGGCACTCGGTTTGGAACCAATGGTCGACGAGTTGCTGCGCCGCATGCAGGTCGTCCGGGTAGTTCGGATCGTCGTTCCATGGTGACGGGTCATAGCCCGCTTTGCGCAGGGCCGAAAGCTCGCTTTGGCGTTGCGCCTTGGTCGGAGGCGCATTGGTTTTGAGCGCGGCCAGGTCGCGGCACTCCGTCGGGCTCAGATGTGGCCCGCTTTGCGGCACGCCGCCGACGACACATGCCGTCAGCAGGAGCGTCAACGCAGCAAGCGCCGAGCGGTTTCTCGCAAGGGTTTCCATAGCGCATCTCCACAGGTCTGATTGGCGCGGCGCAAGCAGTGCGACGCCAACGGTCGCGCGTGACTTCCAGTGTTTATTCTGCCTTAGACCTGTCACCGGAGGAGGCGCTCAGTGCATGATGAGCAAATACTCGAGGCTAATCGGGCGTGCAAAGCGGTACCATGCGAAAGCCACCGGACGCCGGGTTTATCGGTGCGTCAGCCTCTAACCTCTCACTGGCTCGGGTTCCGTCATGATTCTCTATCACACCACTCACGATTCATCGGTCATCGAAATATCCGTCGAAGGCAAAATCACAGACGGCGAACTGCGCGAAGCCATCGAGCGAATGCGTGACGACCTTGATCTGAACGGAAAGACCCGTGTACTCGAACGCATCGAGCATTTCACCGGTATGGAGCCTAAAGCGCTGTGGACTGACCTGACGCTCGGCGTTTCAGTGGCGCGCAAGGTCAAGCGCGCGGCGGTGGTCGCCGACGCGGGCTGGATTCGCGCCTCGATGCATTTGGCGCGATTCTTTACAAAGGCTGAAATCAAGGCGTTCCGTATCGACGAGCTGGAACAGGCGCGAGCCTGGATCAACGAATGAACCTCGCTTCCAGGGCGAGCGCTTGCGAACGGAACCTCAACATCGCCAGAAACGGTTGGCGAGGGGACGCGCACATCGACCAGGCCGCAACCTGAACCGACGCTTCGATGCCGCGCGAACCCGTTCGCGAAACGTAGCCGCTCCTGCGAAGTCAGTGAGTAGCCGGCTCGTTCAGATAGACACCTGCCGACAGCCCGGCTTTCACCTCCCGCGTGAACGCGTCGGTGGACACTTCCTCCGCTCCGGCCTCGATCGCGTCGTACGCCTGACGCACGACGTCGTCCGGCGTCGCCTTCGGCACTTCCAGCCCGCGCGTCAGGTCCGTATCGATAAAGCCGGCATGCAGCCCGACGACCTGCGTGCGCTGCTCGCGCAGCGAATGACGAAGCCCGTTGGTCACCGCCCACGCGGCCGACTTCGATACGCCATAACCGGAGAGGATCGGCCGGTTCACCCAGCTCGCAACCGACAGCACGTTCAGGATCGCGCCACCGCCGTTGCCGGCGAGGTTGCCCGCGAACGCCCGCGCCATCGCCAGCACGCCGAACACGTTCGTCTCGAAGTGATCGCGCAACGCATCGAGCGCGCCGTCGTCCGTCAGGCTGCCGAGCCGCGCGATGCCCGCATTGTTGATGAGCAGCGTGACGTCGCGCGCCGCGTCGGCGGCAGCGGCCACGGCCGCCGGATCGGTGACGTCGAGCTTCACGGGGACGACGCCCGGCAGCGTCACGCTAGCCGGATCGCGCGCGCCGGCGTAGACCTTGCGCGCCCCTCTTTCAAGCGCCTGTTTTGCGAACTCGCGGCCAAGCCCGCGGTTCGCGCCCGTGACGAAAACAACCGCACCTTCGATCTTCATATCCCATCCTTTCGTCTGATGGATCGCATGCGCGCCCGGCTTCGCGCGCGCTTGAAATCCCGTGAAAGCTCGTCTGGCCAGCCAGTGCATTGAAGCGCAATGAATCTGGACCGGCCGCAGCACCGCGCCGGCGTGGCGTCGCGCTGCACGCGGAAGTCGACTACACTCAGTCAATGTCGATCACCATCGTGGCATTGTGTCGATGCCATTGACGCATGTCAATGGTGATCGACATTGTGTTTATCAATCGACGTGATCGCCTGGATCAGGGAGAAGGGAGAAGGGAGGGACCGATGGGAGTATCACGACAGCAGGCCGCCGAGAACCGCAACGCGATCGTCGCGGCCGCCGAGCGGCTGTTCAGGGCGCGCGGCGTCGACGCCGTGGGGCTCACGGAGTTGATGAAGGAAGCCGGTTTCACGCAGGGCGGCTTCTATAACCACTTCAAGTCAAAGGACGCGCTGGTTGCCGCGGTGATGGAAAAGGCGATGCAGGACTATGCGGATTCGCCGAACAGCGGGAGCCTCGCGAAGCAGACGGCGCGCTACCTGTCGAGCGCGCACCGCGACAACATCGAGGCGGGGTGCCCGCTCTCGGGCTTCGCGGGCGATGCTCCCCGGATGACCGACGCGGCGCGTGCGTGCTACGCGCGCGGGCTCGCCGCTTATCTCGACCGCCTGGCAGACATGATGGCGACGGACGGCACGCCGCCGGAGCAAACCCGTCGCGACGCGATCGCAGCGTTCAGTGAAATGGTGGGGGCAATCGTGCTGTCGCGTGCGATCGCCGGCGCAGACCCGGCCCTCGCCGACGAAATCCTCGACGCGGGGCGGCGCACGCTCGTCGACGCGCCCGACGAGCCCCGAGCCTCGCGTCAGTAGCGCGCTGGACGAACAAAGGCCGCCCGCATCCTTTCCGATGCAAGCGGCCTGGACCTGCGGATCATGCCTTGATGAAGCGGTACTTCAACGGCGTATTACCCTGCACTCCTCATTATTTCAATAGCGTTGTACTTCGACAAAAACCGGTTAGCCTTGCCAGATACGACTGCTACCGCCGGACTGCTTTTTTGCAACGGGTACATGGTATGGTCCAACTCTTCCGCAGGAGGGGAATCCCGGGATGGAGCCAACGACTCGCTCCATGAAAACCAGTGTAGACCTGGACGCGATGAACCAATTGCCCGAAACGAGCCCAATATGGCGCCGAGTTCACGCAATTGTCGACCGTCATGCAGCGCTCGACCGCCTTGCAGAGGAGGCGGCTTCCCTGGCGGTGCAAAAGCCAGCCGGTCGCATTTCACTTAGGCGTTGCGCCTCGAGGCAGTGCACACAGGCGTTGTCCCGATGGGTACTTTGGCTGAATCATGCAAAATACGCGGCATCCAATGATGCGGAGACCGCCCGTGGGCATCAATTTCGACTTGAACGACTTGCAAGCGTTTCGCGCGGTGGTCGAGCTGGGAAGCTTCCGAAAAGCCGCCGAGGCGGTCAGCATCTCCCAGCCTGCCTTGAGCCGCCGGATCGACAAGCTCGAGGAAGCGCTCGGCGTGCGTCTTTTCGATCGCACCACGCGCAGCGTCACCCTCACCACCGTCGGCCGCGTGTTTGCCCCGAGCGCCGAACAACTGCTCGATGATCTCGACGTCGCGCTGCTCGGCATCCGCGACGTTTCATCGAGCCGCCTCGGTCACGTGACGATCGCGTGCGTGCCTTCGGTGGCGTACTACTTTCTGCCGAACGTCATCGCGAGCTATCATCGCCGCTTTCCGCGCATCAGGGTCAAGCTGCTGGATTCGAGCGCGAACGACGTGCTCGGCGCCGTCATCAGCGGCGAGGCTGATTTTGGCGTGAGCTTCATGGGCAGCCAGGAGCCCGAGATCGAGTTCAAGTTGCTGCTGGAGGAGCGGTTCGTTGCCGCCTGCCGCCGCGACCATCCGCTCGCGCGCAAGAGTCGCGTGACCTGGGGCGAGCTTTACGAGCACGAGTACGTCTCGGTCGACAAGACTTCCGGCAATCGCCTGTTGCTCGACCAGGCGCTCTCGGCCGTGCCGCCGCGCGCGCCGAGCGTCTGTGAGACGCGGCACGTCACGACCATGCTCGGATTGATCGAAGCGGGGCTCGGCGTTGCCGCGGTGCCGTCGATGGCCATGCCCGGCGAGGACCACCCTGTCCTGACGAGCGTGCCGCTCGTCGAACCGGTGGTCAAACGACGCGTGGGCATCGTGAGACGACGCGGGCGTCCACTCACGCCCGCTGCGGAGGAGTTTCACCGGGCCATCATCGAAACGAAGCGCGGCAGAGTCGCAGGCAGCGATGCGGGAGGCAACAGCGCCACGACAGGCAAGACACGAAGGAAGACCGCGTCGTGAGTTTGACAAGACCGCTTCGTCTGCTCTATGTGCAGGTCCTGCTGGGCATGGCGCTCGGCATGACCGTCGGCCACTTCTGGCCATCGGCCGGCGCGCTGCTCAAGCCCCTCAGCGACGCGTTCGTCGGCCTCGTGCGGATGACGATCGCGCCAATCGTCTTCTGCACGATCGTCCTCGGCATCACCTCGCTTGCGAACGGGAAGGCCATCGGCCGCACGATCATCCGGGCGCTGGCGCTCTTCTATGTCCTGACGGCCGTCGCGCTCGCGATCGGCCTCGTCACCGCGCTCGTGATGCGACCCGGCGCCGGCCTGCACGTCGACGTGCGTCATCTCGATTCGAGCATTCTCGCGCCCTATGCGAAGCCCGCGCAGGGAACCGGGCTCGTGGCGCTCGCGCTGAGCGCGATCCCGGACACGATACTCGGCGCCTTCGAGAAGGGCGACGTGCTGCCGGTGCTGCTGCTCGCGATTCTCGCAGGCTTCGCGCTCAATTCGCATCAGCAGGCCGGCCGGCTCTTACTGGAGGTGATCGACGGCGTAGCACAGGTGCTCTTTCGCATCCTTGCGATGATCATGCGGCTCGCCCCGCTCGGGGCGTTCGGTGCGATGGCTTTCACGGTGGGCCGCTTCGGCATTCGCTCGGTCGGCTCGCTCGGCATGCTGATGGTGTCTTTCTATGTGGCATGCCTCGTGTTCGTCGCACTCGTGCTCGGCTCGCTCGCGCGGTTGCACGGTTTCGCGCTTTGGCGACTCTTGCGCTACCTGCGCGAGGAACTGCTGATCGTCCTCGCGACTTCGTCGACGGAGCCGGTCCTGCCGCGCCTGCTCGTGAAGCTCGAAGCGCTCGGTTGTGACAAGGGCGTCGTGGGGCTCGTGCTGCCCGCGGGCTATTCGTTCAATCTGGACGGCACCGCGATCTACCTGACGCTCGCCGCCCTGTTCATCGCGCAGGCGTGCGATGTGCCGCTCTCCGCGCCGCAAATCGCAACGATGCTCGCCGTCATGTTGCTCACTTCGAAGGGCGCGGCCGGCGTGTCCGGCAGCGGACTCGTCGCGCTCGTCGCGACGCTCACGGTGATTCCCGATCTGCCGGTGGCCGGCGTCGCGCTTCTGGTCGGCATCGACCGCTTCATGTCCGAGGCGCGCGCCTTGACGAGCGTGATCAGCAACGCCTGTGCGGCGATCATCGTGTCGTTGTGGGAAGGCGCCTGCGATCGAGCGCGTCTCGCTCGCGCGCTCGGCGCGGCCGGGCCGCGCTGCCGGGGCGGTGCCGATGACACCGCCGATGACGCCGCGACAGACACCCGGGCGTGACGGGAAGGCTGCCCTTCCCGGGGCTCTGTCTCAATGCGCCGAGACGGAATCGAGCCCGGTCGAATTCACTTCTGCCTGTACGCCGGGAGAGGCGAGATAGTCGAGCAGCGCCTTCGCTTCCTTCGGATGCTGAGCGCCGACGGGGATGCCTGCGGCAAAGCGCGTGACCGACTGCAGAGACTCGGGAATCTTTCCGACGAAGGTCGCGCCCTGGATTGGCAGCAACTCGCTCACCTGCTGGAAGCCGATTTCGTAGTCGCCGTTCGCCACCACCGATGCCACAGGAATCCGCGGAATCATCTTCGCCTTCGGCCTGACCTGATCCTCGATGCCGAGCTTCCTGAACAACTCCCGCTCGATATAGACGCCGCTCGCGCTGTCCGAGTAGGCGACCGACTTCGCATGCAGCAGCGTCAGCCTGAGCGCTTCTGGCGAGCCGATGTCGGGCTTCGCCGCGCCTTCGCGCACGACCATGCCGATGCGCGAATCGGCCAGTTCGACCCGCGATCCGGCGATGACCTTGCCTTGCTTGATCAGATCGTCGAGCGCGTAGCCGACCATGATGACGGCGTCCGCGGGCTCGCCACGCTCGAGCCTGTTCGGGATCGCTTCGGGCGATTTGCCCATTGACGGTCCGTATGCGGTGTCGAGCGTGTTGCCCGTCTGGGACGCGAACCTGGGACCGAGCACCTTGTATGCGGCGGTAAAGCCGCCCGAACTCATGACGTGCAGGTCGGCGGCCTGCACGTTCGCCGCAGCGGCCGAGGTTGCGACGAGCGCTGCCGCGCAAAGTTTCCGAAGCAGGTTTCTCATGCTGAGGGTCGTTTGGGATAGTGATGATTGCGGGAACATGCGGGACCGCGCCTTGGCATCAGTGCGCCGGAGTCAGCGTCACCGCGCGGCGGCGATAGAGTGCGAACGTCGCCAGCAGGCCGCACGCCGCGGCGAAGCTCATCCAGTAGCCGGGGGCGGCCTTGTCGCCGGTCATATGAATGAGCGCCGTCGAAATCGCGGGCGTGAAGCCTCCGAACACGGCCGTAGCGAGGCTGTAGGCGAGCGAGAAGCCTGCAACGCGCACCTGCACCGGCATGACTTCCGTGAGCGCGACGACCATCGCGCCGTTATAGATGCCGTACATGAACGAGAGCCAAAGGAGCACGAGCAGCATGTTGATGAAGCTCGGCGCGTGAGCGAGCAGCGACAGTGCCGGGTACGCGGTCGCCATGGCGAGCACCGTCATGGCGACGAGGAGCGGCCGCCGGCCGATCTTGTCGGAGAGCGCCCCGCCGATCGGCAGCCACACGAAGTTCGACACGCCGACACACAGCGTCACGAGCAGACTGTCGGCGGTGCTCAGATGCAGGACCGTCTTGCCGAAGGTCGGCGCGTAGACCGTGATGAGATAGAAGCTCGTGGTGGTCATCGCGACGAGCATCATGCCGGCGATAACGACGGTCCAGTTCTGCCCCAGCGTGCCGAACACTTCCTTCATGGACGGACGATGCTGGCGCGCCTTGAACTCCTGCGTTTCCTCCAGATTTCGCCGCAGCATGAAGATGAACGGCACGATCATGCAGCCGACGAAGAACGGTACGCGCCAGCCCCACGCGGCGATGGCCGATGCGCTCATCCATTGATTGAGCGCGAAGCCGAGGCCCGCGGCAACGACGATCGCCACCTGCTGGCTCGCGGACTGCCAGCTCGTGAAGAAGCCCTTGCGGCCCGGCGTGGCCATCTCGGCGAGATACACCGAGACGCCGCCCAGTTCCGCGCCGGCAGAGAAGCCCTGCAGCAGCCGACCGAGCAACACGAGCGCGGGCGCCAGGAGTCCGATCGTGGCGTAACCCGGCACGAATGCGATCAGGATGGTGCCGCTCGCCATGATGGAGAGCGTGACGATGAGGCCCTTGCGGCGGCCGACGTCGTCGATATAGGCGCCGAGCACGATCGCGCCCAGCGGCCGCATCAGAAAGCCGGCGCCGAATACCGCGAACGTCATCATCAGCGAAGCGAATTCGCTTTGGGCGGGAAAGAAGACGTTGGCGATCTGCGTGGCGTAGAAGCCAAACAGAAAGAAGTCGAACTGCTCCAGAAAATTCCCGGCCGTTACGCGGAAAACCGCAGCGGCCTTCGACTGTGCGGTCGAAAGGCTAGACGAGGGGTGCATCGAGGTGTCTCCAGAGATCCAGAAAATATGCCGTGGTCCGGTCGTTTTGGTTTTGGCAATCTTCGCCCGGAACCGGCACAACGATAAGTGCAATTTTCGGAACGATTGATGTTGTCTGGTTATCAATCGATGCCTGCTGGTACGGCCGCAGCTTGCCGTGCCACGCTGTACTTGCCCGGTTTCCCGCAACGGCTTGCCCGGCCTGGATCACCCATGGGCCGGCCGAGCGGGCAAATCCGTTCGGCTCCCCCACCCCTGGGCGAACCCGGGAATATTGATTGCGGCACTGCACCAAGGCGCGCGACCGATGCGCGTCCCCAATTGAACCCCTCGAGCGGAGCCATGATGACTGAACCCACGATCGCACTACCCGACGCAGGCCCAGGCAAAGGGTCTCAAGGCGCTTCGACGCCGGACACTGGAATAAACGACTTCGCACGGCTGTGCGCCGACACCGCTGGCCGCATCGCAGAGCTCAACAGCCGTGCGCTCAGTACAACCCTGGATGAGCAGCGCGCAATCGCGCTGGAGGCAGCCAGCGAACGCTCGCCGTTCGACGCATGGCGTTTGAATGCAAGCTATGCGTTAGCGGGCACCGCGAAGGCTGCGGCCTACTGGCGGCACGTCAACGAGATCCTGCTCGGCGCGGTCGTCGATGCCGTAACCGATACGGAGAGCCGCCTGAACCGCGACTTCATGGCATGGAGCGCAGCGTTCAAGGACAGTGCTTCCGGATTGGGTTCGACGATATTGACGGGCGATCCGACTCACGCCGTTCGCGGTGCGACGCAGGCGGTACGGATCGTGGGTGCCGACGAAAAGCCGCCCCCATCCGGAACGCGTTGATGCGCTGTGGAAGCGAACTCACGCGGCGACACCCGTCCGCCGGTCTGCGCAGCGGGTACAGCTGCCGCGTCGAAATCGCGGCCAGCACGCCGGTTGTTCGCGCGTAGTCAGCACCGCAACAAGCCGCCACGAAAAAACAAAGCGGGAGCCGGCTCGACGCCGCTCCCGCCAGATCACTTCGTCGTGCTTCTAATCGGCGTGCGACTCGCGACCGACTCGCATGCCGCCGCGACGCTCAGCTCATATGCAGCCCGCCATTGAGCGAGAAGTCCGCACCGGTCGAGAAGCCCGATTCATCGGACGCCAGCCACGCCACGATGGAGGCGATCTCCCATGGCTCGCCGAGGCGCCGTACCGGAATGCTGTCCACGATCTTGGAAAGCACTTCGGGCTTCACCGCCTTCACCATGTCCGTGCCGATATAGCCCGGCGAAACGGTATTGACGGTCACGCCCTTGGTCGCCACTTCCTGGGCGAGCGCCATGGTGAAGCCGTGAATGCCGGCTTTGGCCGTGGAGTAGTTCGTCTGGCCGAATTGGCCCTTCTGCCCGTTCACCGACGAGATGTTGATCACGCGCCCAAAGCCCCGCTCGATCATACCGTCGATCACCTGCTTGGTCACGTTGAAAAGGCTCGTGAGATTGGTGTCGATCACGGCGATCCAGTCTTCATGCGTCATCTTGCGGAAGACGACATCGCGTGTAATGCCCGCGTTATTGACCAGAATGTCGATCTCGCCAACGTCCTTTTTCACCTTTTCGAACGCTTTGGCCGTGGAATCCCAGTCGGCCACGTTGCCTTCGGACGCGACGAACTCGTAGCCGAGCGCCTTCTGCTCGTCGAGCCAGCGCGTCTTGCGTTGCGAATTCGGGCCGCAGCCCGCGACGACCGTGTAGCCGTCCTTGTGCAGACGCTGACAGATGGCCGTACCGATGCCGCCCATGCCGCCGGTCACGTAGGCAATACGCTTTGCCATAAATCCTCCTTTTGCTTTAGGGAGTAGGTGAGTGGGGAAGACTCTGGAGGATGGAGTCAGTTTGACGACCACCTACAAGCCGGGCGATGGGGATAAACCCGTAATGGGAAACGCCCGCTGTGCGGCTGCTGAACTCGTCCGGGAAACGATTCAGCCTAACAGCGGACTTATGGGGACACAAGGGAAGCAGGCTGTCAGGTGTGCGCGATCACACAGATACCTGGCATAACTCAATAAATGAATGAGCAGGAAATGCGTTTTGCATAGTTGCGCAGGCAGCCCCGCGCCGCGCGGGCTACCTGCAGGCTCGTTGAAAGGGCATCAAACGCCGGCAGCGAAATCAGCAAAACGCCCGCTGCCAAACGTCTCGGGCAGCCCCGTCACATCGTCCAGCCGCCCCATCGCTTCGAGCAGCGAGCGGCCCGCGGTCGTGAGCGACAGCCGGCGGTGGCCTTCCGTCCACTGCTCGAGCGCAACCAGCTGGCGCTCAAGCAGCGTGTCCAGTTCCTCGCGGTTCATGTCGATCTGCTCCGGCGAATGACGGACCAGCATTAGCGTGGCGAATTCATGCGGACTCAGCAATGTCGTCTCCCAGTAACTCGAATGCCGCAACCAGGGGCACAGGGCCGCATATCTTCAGGGTTCAATGTGTCACTGCGATGACTGTCACAATTTCGCGCCGGCGCGGTAGGGATCCTGTATTGCCGGCGTTGTCTCCGTCTTCCCGGCCCGCGGCGCGTGAGTCGGCAGGAGCGCTGCGCCGCATTCCTCCACGAGGTTGCCCAGCGAGGTGGGAAAGAGCGTGCCGGGATCGTCGGCGATGCCGGCGCCGTCGTCGCGCAGCGTTGCACCGATGCCCACCACGATCGTCGAGTCGGACGCGCGCTCGCGCAGCCGCCGCACGAGATTGCGCAGGTAAGGCGCCGACTCGGGCGCGTCGAGCGAGACCACGCAAATGACCGGGGCGCGTTCGTCGATCACGGCCCCGCGTGTGGCGCGCACCTCGTCGTAGGTGGTCGCCGCGCAGGGAATATTGCGCCGCATGAGCAACTGGCCGACGATCGCCACCGCCACCTCGTCGAACGCGCCGCGTCCGGGCACGCAAAGCACTTCCCCCGCAACCGGCGACAGCGTGAACTCGTCCGCGCGCGCAGCGGACTCCTCGCCGCTGCCCTCGGGCGCGGCGTGGCGCGAATCGTCCACGGATTCGAGATCCTCGACGATATCGAGCAGCGCCTGGTTGATGCGCGCGACCTGCTCGGCGGGCAGCACGCCGCGCAAGGCGTCGTTGCGCGCGAAGCGCAGTCCTTCGAACACCACCTGCTCGTAGTAGTCGATGAGCCGCATGCTCGTGAGCAGCCGGTCGGCCTGCAGCAACGCCTCGTGCGGATCGTCGGCGAGCAGGCGCTGGTAGCAGGTTTGCGCGGGCGTGAGCGCGGGCTGGTCGCCGAGCAGGATGGTGAGGAAGTGCAGACGGTCCACATAACGGCCGAGCGTGACGATGCACAGCGTGAGCGGCGTGGACAGCACGAGACCCACGGGCCCCCACAGCCAGCTCCAGAAAATCGCCGCCACCACCACGGCGAGCGGCGAGAGGCCCGAGCGCCGTCCATACAGCATCGGCTCGGCGAACTGACCCGCCACCACGTCCACGACGATGAAGAAGATCAGCGTCGTGACGGCCATGGTCCATTGCGGCTGCGTGGCTGCGGCGACAATGGTCGCCATGATCGCGGCGATCCAGATGCCGATGTAGGGCACGAACCGCATGAGCGCCGCGACCGCGCCGAACAGCAGGGCGCCCGGCACGCCGATGCCCGCCAGCCCCAGCGCGATCACCCCGCCCACCGAGACATTCACGCCGAGTTGCGCGATGAAGTAGCGGGAGAGCCGCTGCGAGGCGTCGTTGATGGCGGTCGTCGTGCGGTGCAGGTCCTCGGAGCCGAACACGCTGATGAGCCGGTCGCGCAGATCCTCGCGCTGGAACAGGATGAAGATCGTGACCACGAGCACGATAAAGCCCGTTTCGAGCGGCGCGAGCGCCGGAGCGAGCGCCCTTTGCGCGAGCTGCAGCGGCGTGGGCGCCGGCGTGTGGACCTCCACGGGCATGGGCTGTTGCGGCTGGTTGCGCGCCGCGCGCCCGCGCGGCTGCAGCGGCGCGGGCGGCGGCGTGGGCGTGACGCGCTGCAGCGTGGCGGCGGCGCGGGCCATGAGCGAATCGGCGCGGCCCACGGTCTTTTGCTGCACCGTTTGCACCTTCTGCTCGATCTCTTCCTGGTACTGCGGCAGCGAGGCGGAGAGCTGGTAGACCTGCGCGGCGATCAGCGCGCCCACACCGGCGAGCGCGAGCACGGTGGAGAGAACCGCGACGAGAATGGCGATGAACTGCGGCACGTGGAAGCGCCGCAGCGCGGTGACGAGCGGCGCCAGCAGAAAGCTCAGCAGCACCGAGAGCGTGATGGGAATCAGCACCGCTTGCCCGAAATACAGGCCGCACACCACGACTACGCCGGTAATGACGGAGGCGAGGCTATGCAGCGTGGGCGGACTTGGCGGAAACACCCGGTTGCGGCGGCCCTGCGGCGGCAGCGGGAAATTCATGTCAGATCAGATCGGCAAGAAAGGGAAGCGAAAAACGGGGCCGTGACAGCTCGGGCAAGCGCACGGTCCATTTGCGAACAAGTTTGCGAACTGGCCACACGCACCGGTGACATGCACCCGGCATGTCTCGAAATGGTACAGCGCCCGCGCGGCCGGGAGCGCAGCACAAAAAATCCGATTTTCGCAGGTGGGGAGGCCGGGGTGCAGAAACCGCGCGTCGCGGCCGTCCGTCACTGCGACTGCGTCTTGCCCGACACGAGCTCCTGATTGCGCGCGGCAAGGAACTGGATCAGCCCGTCCACCCCGCCCTGCTGGATCTTCTCGTTGAACTGCTGGCGATAGGTTTGAATCAGCCACGCGCCGAGCACGTTCAGGTCGTAGAGCCGCCAGCCCTGCGGCGTCTTGTAGAGGCGGTAGTCGATTTCCACCGGGTTGCTGTTCGTCTGCGCGAGCGTGCGCACCACGACGTCGGTGTCGCCGGGCGCGTTGCGCATGGGCGGGTAGTCGATCTTCTGGTCGGGCTTCAGCTGCGCGATCGCGCCCGAGTAGAGATGGATCAGCAGCAACTGGAACTGCTGCTCGACCTGCTCCTGCTGCCCGGGCGTCGCCGTGCGCCAGTGCGGCCCCATGGCGAGCCGCGTGGTGCGGCGGAAATCGACATACGGAAGAATGTCGCGGTTGACGATGTCCTGAATGCGCGCGATGTCGTCTGGCGCAATGGCTTTGGTGCGCACTTCGTCGAGCACCTGCTGCGTGGCGGTCTTGATGAGCGCCTGCGGGTCCGACTGGTCCACCTGGGGCGATTGGGCAAGCGCCGCCGTGGCGGGCAGGAGCGACAGACAGCACGCGAGCAGCGCGGTGATGCGGAATGACCTTGTCATCGATATCTCTGGGCAATGGCGGGAACGACGATGCGGCGGGATTCGACGAGCGGGACGGCCAGCGTCACGCTGCTTGCCGTTGCGCGAGGCCCTCTAACGCCGGGCCCCGGATGCATCGCATGAATTGCATATCGTACGAACCGCATGAACCGCTCGCCAGCGCTTAGTCTAGCGGGTTGCGCGCGCGCAGGTCGGGTCGCTGCGCCTTTCATGCTGCTTCGCGCATGCGCGTCCTCCGGCGGGCCCGCCTCCGGGCGAGTCGGCGCGAAGTCTAGCAAGACCCATTCCATCCTGGCGGTCTCTCGATGGGCTTGCGTCGCAGGGGGCCCCTAGCCGCACCGGCTCTGTAAAAACGACACGCGCGTCACGGCAAGGCGGAAAACCGGAATGCCACCGGCCGCGAAACAAAGCGAGCGCGCCCCCGTGCTGAGTTACCCTGTGCGGTGCGCTTCTGGAGAACCGCATGGATGTCCGCCCACTCGATGCCCAGGATCTCGAATTGATCTGCCGCCATCGCGAAGCGATGTTTCGCGAGGCTGGCCGCGACGAGGCCACATTGCGCACGATGACCACACACTTCCGCGAGTGGCTCGAGCCGCGCCTCGCCAATGGCGCGTATTTCGGCTACGTGCTGAGTGAGCAGGCTGTGGCGCTCGCGGGCTCGGGCTCATGCTGATCGACTGGCCCCCGCATCCGATGCATCCGGAAACCGGTCTGCGCGGGTATGTGCTCAATGTCTACGTGGAGCCGCGCGCCAGGCGCCGCGGTCTTGCACGCCGGCTCATGCAGCTCGCCGACGACGAATTCGCGAGGCGCGGTGTCACGTACGCGATATTGCACGCGACCGAGCAAGGGCGGCCGCTTTACGAGCGGCCAGGCTGGATCGGGACGACCGAGATGGCGAAGGCGCTTCCAGCCGCGCCCGTCTGAGAAGCCACCGTTCGCCACCGTTCGCGCCGCCGGATTTCCATTCGCGCCCGCTTCCCCGCCCTTCGTCGCATTCCCGTCGTCTCCCCGACTGCCGCTCTCCACACTGCAGCCATCGACTCCGCTCGACCTGCCAAGGAGGGCCAGCATGCCTGCCATCATTGCGGCGCACGTCGTCGCCGCGACGCTTTCTGTCATACTCGGAAGCGCCGTCATGCTGGCCGAAAAAGGCAGCGCGCGACACAAGTGGCTCGGCCGCCTCTGGGCGCTCACGATGTGCGCAACCGCGCTCAGCTCGTTCGACATCCGCGAGCTGAATCCGGGGCATTTTTCCTGGGTGCACAGTCTTTCGCTGCTGACGTTCGCGAGCGTCGGACGCGCCATCTGGGCGATCCGCCACGGCAATGTCCGCGGCCATCGCCTCGCCATGCGCGGGTCGTTCTTCGCGCTCGTCGTGGCAGGCCTCGCCGCCATCGCGACGCCGCACCGGCTGCTCAATCTCATCGTCATGAGCTGGATCGCATGATTCCCTGGACGCACGTCGAGTTTCCGAACGCCTCGGCCCGCCTGCCCGCGCCGGCGGCGCATGTCCTCGTCGCCGGATTCGCGCGCGAGGCGGTGATCGTCGTCATCGGCAACGCGCTGATCGCGCTCGCGCTCACCGCCGTCGGCGTTGGCAAGGGCTTCGTCGACAACCTCGTGTTCAGCCAGTCGATCGGCCTCTCGATCATGCTGCTGCTCGACGCCGGCCGGTTTTTCCTGCAGCGTCGCAGCGCGCTCACCGTCCCCCGGCTCGCCGTGGCGATGGTGCTAGCCCTCGTGCTCGGCACCGCGCTGGGGCGCGGCATCGCGAGCATGCTGCTCGGCATCGGCCTGAGCCACGCCTTCGCGACAAAGGATCTCGAATTGACCGGCTGGATCGCGCTCACGGCCACGCTGCTCGTCACCTGGTATGGCTGGTCGCGCACGCGCATCGCGGAGCTGAGCGAGCAGGTCGCGCGCACGGCATGGCAGAAAGAAGCCGCCGAACGCACGGCGCTCACCGCCCGCCTGCAAGCGCTGCAAGCACAGATCGAGCCGCACTTCCTCTTCAATACGCTGGCGACGCTAGACAGCCTGATCGCGTCCGATCCTTCGCGTGCGCGCGAACTGCTCGCCAGCCTGAACCGCTTCCTGCGCGCGACGCTGGAAGCCTCGCGCGCGCAAAGCGAAACGCTCGCGGTGCAGTTCAGGGTGCTCGACTCGATGCTCGCCGTGCATGCGATGCGCCTTGGCCCTCGCCTCGCCTATGCGCTCGATCTGCCGCGCGATTGCGCCGATCTGCCGGTGCCGCCCATGCTGTTGCAGCCGCTCGTCGAGAACGCGCTCAAGCATGGCATCCAGGGCTTGGTACAAGGCGGAAGGATCGACATCGGCGCGCGGCGCGACGGCCAGGATGTCGTGCTGACCGTGACCGACACGGGCCCCGGCTTTGGCGTCACGCCAGGCACGCAGGGCGCGGGCGTCGGCCTCGTGAACGTGCGCGAGCGGCTTGCGGCGCTCTATGGCGAGCGGGCCTCGCTCACGCTGATCGAAAACGTGCCGCATGGCCTCGTGGCGCGCGTCCGGCTGCCTCTGTTCGATCCTGCCGGTGCTGACGTCGGCGTTGGCCTTGGCGCAGCCGGCGAGGCGCGCAAATCATGAAACGCCGCATGCCCGCCGATACGGCACAACACAGCAGCAACGCGCACCGCTCGCCCGACACCCCGACCGCGCTGATCGCCGAAGACGAGCCGCTCATCGCGGCCGCGCTCGAACGCGAGCTTGCCGCCGCGTGGCCGGACTTGCGCATCGTGGCGATGGTCGGCAACGGCCACGAGGCCATCGAGCGCATAGCCGCGCTCGAGCCCGATATCGCCTTCCTCGATATCGCGATGCCGGGCGCGACGGGCCTCGACGTTGCGCGCGCGTGCGCGAATCTCGCCGCGCCACCGCAGATCGTGTTCGTGACCGCATACGACGCCTACGCGCTCGAAGCGTTCGAGGCCGCGGCCATCGACTATCTGCTCAAGCCCGTCGAAACGGCGCGGCTCGCGCGCACGGTCGAGCGACTGCGCGCCCGGCTCGCACGGGCGGCCGCGCAGGGCGCCGAAGCGCCGCAGACGCAAGCGGACCTGCAACACGTGCTGCGTCAACTCGAAGCAATCACGCAGGACGTGCGGGCAGCACGCGCGGGCTCGCCTGGCGGCAGTGCGACGGCCGTCGCGCGCGAGGCGCCGCTGCGTTATCTGCGCGCCTCCAGCGGCAACGATATCCGCATGGTGCCGGTGGAAGATGTGCTGTACTTCGAAGCAGCCGACAAGTACGTAGTGGTCACGACACGCAGCGGCGAATTGCTGATCCGCACGAGCCTGCGCGAGTTGTGTGCGCAACTGGACCCCGCGCGCTTCTGGCAGGTCCACCGCAGCACGGTGGTCAACGTGGACCAGGTGGAAAGCGCGTCGGTCAGCGCACTCGGCAAGATGACGCTGCGGCTGCGCGGCCACGCCGGCGCGCTCGACGTGAGCAGGCAATACGCACACCTGTTCCGGCAGATGTGAATCGGGCGCATGCGCGAGCGCGGCTCCTTGCCGGCGATGCCACATTCAAGGCATCACGCCGCGTCCGGCGGTCCGCCTTGCACCGCACTGCCGCCGAGATAGGTGGCACGCACCCGGTTATCGACCGCCAGCTCGCGAGCCGCCCCCGCGAGCGCCACACGCCCGCCTTCCAGCACATAGGCCCGATTCGCGATGCGCAGCGCCTGGCGCGCGTTCTGCTCCACGAGCAGCACGGCCGTGCCCGCATGGCTGATGCGCGCGATCACCTCGAATATCGCGCGCACGAGCTTCGGCGCCAGCCCCATCGACGGTTCGTCGAGCAGCACGAGCTTCGGCTCGAGCATGAGCGCGCGCGCAATGGCGAGCATCTGCTGCTCGCCGCCGCTCAGCGTACCGGCTAGCTGGTCCTTGCGCTCGCGCAGCCGGGAAAACGTTTCGTACGCCTGTGCAATGCCTTGTTCGAGCGCGGCGGCGTCGCGGCGCAACAAATATCCGCCCAGGCGCAGGTTCTCCTCCACCGTGAGCCCGCCGAAAATGCGCCGCCCTTCGGGCACGTGCCCGATACCGAGCGCGACGATACGATGCGACGGCAACCCGACGATCGCCTGTCCCCCGAACGCGATGGTTCCCGCGCGCGGCCGCAGCAGCCCGGAGAGAGTGCGCAGCGTCGTGGTCTTGCCCGCGCCGTTGGCCCCGAGCAGCGCAACGATCTCGCCCGGTGCGACATCGAGCGAGATGCCGTGCAACGCTTCGATGTTGCCGTAGTTCACGCGCAGGTCGCGAACGTCGAGCAGCTTGCCGGTCGTGCCCGGTTCCGCGTTCACCCCCATAGCGACTTCTCCCCGTTCGCGGCATCGGGGCCGTCGTCCTCGTCGGCCGTGCCGAGGTACGCGTCGATCACCACGGGATCGTTCTGGATCTGCGAGGGCGTGCCCTCGGCAATGATCTCGCCGTGATCCATCACGATGATGCGGTCCGACACGCCCATTACGAGCGCCATGTCGTGTTCGATCAGCAGCACGGTCACGCCCAGGTCGCGTATGTGACGGATCTGCGCCATCAGCGCGTGCTTTTCGGTGGGGTTCATGCCGGCGGCCGGTTCGTCGAGCAGCAGGAGGCGCGGCTGGCTCGCGAGCGCCCGCGCGATTTCGAGCCTGCGCTGATCGCCATACGGCAGGTCCGACGCATATTCGCTCGCGCGCGCGCCCAGCCCCACGAGATCGAGCCAGCGCTGCCCGAGTGCGCCATGCTCGGCCGCCTCGGCGCGCGCGGCGCGCGTGCCTGCCAGTTCCGCCACGAGCGGCGTATGCAACCGGTGGTCCATGCCGATCAATACGTTCTCGAACGCGCTCATGTGATTGAAGAGCCGGATGCCCTGAAACGTGCGCGCAATGCCGCGATGGACGTTGCGATGCGGCGCGCCGCCGCCCAGCGGCTCGCCGCGCCAGACGAGGCGCCCGCCGCTCGGGCGGATCACGCCGGTCAGGCAGTTGAACACCGTAGTCTTGCCCGCACCGTTCGGGCCGATCAGCGCGAGAATCTCGCCGCTGCGCACCTGGAAGCTGATGCCGCCAATGGCGCGCACGCCGCCGAAACGACGCTCCAGCTCGTGCACCTCCAGCAGCGTTTCATGCGCGGCCGCGGCTTCGATGCCGCCGCTATCGGCAAGCGAAACGGCGGCCGCGCTTTCCTTGCCCGCCGCTTCGGCCGCTTCCGCTTCATGGGCCACGGTCGCCTCTTCCGGTCGCGGCGCTGCGCGTTTCACGCGCGCGGGCCACAACCCTTGCGGGCGCAACAACATGAGCACGACGAGCGCCACGGCAAAGCCGAGAATGCGCCACAGGTTCAGGAAGCGCAGCAACTCCGGCAGGCCGGCCACGATCACCGCGCCGAGTATTACGCCGGGAATGCTGCCGCGCCCGCCCATCACGACGATGATGAGGATCGTGACCGATTGCAGATAGGTGAACGCCGTGGGGTCGATCGTGCCGAAGCGCGCGGCGAAAAGGCTGCCCGCGAGCCCGCCGATCAGCGCACCCATCACATAGGCGAGCATCTTCGCGCGCAGCGTCGCCACACCCACCGCCTCGGCGGCGGCTTCGTCCTCGCGGATGCTGGTCCACGCACGGCCTAGCCGCGAGCGCCCGAGCCGCACCGCGAACACCAGCACCGCAATGAAGAAGGCCATGCCCAGCTCGTACACCGCGCGCGGCGAATTGAACTCGAAGCCGAACAAGCTCGGCGGCTCGATGCCGTAAATGCCGTTCGGCCCGCCGGTGATGTCCAGATTCGTGGCGATGATGCGCGTGATTTCGCCGAAGCCGAGCGTGACGATCGCGAGATAGTCGCTGCGCAGCCGCAACGTGGGATAGCCGATCACGACGCCGGAAGCGCCCGCGAACGCGAGACTGAACGGCAGCGTCTCCCAGAAAGTGAAATGAAGCAGCGTTTCGAGCAGCGCTGTCGTGTAGGCGCCAATGGCGAAGAACGCCGCATAGCCGAGGTCGAGCAGCCCGGCGTAGCCCACGACGATATTGAGCCCGAGTCCGAGAATCGCATACGTGATGATGGTGAGCCCGACGTCGACGAGATAGCCGCTCGCGAACGCCGGCAACGCGATCGCCGCCGCGATGAGCACGATCGCGACGAGCCACGAGGTCCGCGATGACCGTAGCGCCCGCGCGCGCATCGCTCACATCCTCTCGACCACGCGCTCGCCGAACAGCCCTGTCGGCTTCACCACGAGCACGGCGATCAGCACGCCGAACACGAACACGTCGGTCCACTGCGACGACACATAGCCCGCGCCGAACGCCTCCAGCAAGCCGATCAGGAAGCCGCCCACCATGGCACCCGGAATATTGCCGACGCCGCCCAGCACCGCCGCCGTGAACGCGCGCAACCCGAGCACGAAGCCCATGAAGAAGTTGATCTGCGTGTAGAAGAGCCCCTCCATCACGCCCGCCACGGCGGCGAGCGCCGAGCCGATGAAGAACGTGAGCTGGATGAGCCGCTCGACGTCGATGCCCATCAGGCGCGCGGCGTCCTGGTCGATGGCGAGCGCGCGCATCGCCGTGCCGATGAAGGTATGGTGTACGAACAAATACAGCGCGGCCATCAGCGCGATGCTGGCCGCGACAATACCGATCTGCGCGAACGTAATATGAACCTCGAACACTTCGAAGCCGGTATGCGTGAGCAGATGCGGATACGTGCGGAAGCCCGCGCCATAGCCGATCAGCACGGCGTTCTCCAGCACGAGCGAAATGCCGAGCGCGGTAATGAGGATGGAGAGGCGCGGCGCGCGCAGCAAGGGCTGATACGCCACGCGCGCGATCACCACGCCGAGCACGCCGGTTGCCAGCATGGCTGCCGCGAAGGCCACGAACAGCGCGAGCGCGAGCGGCAGACGCCCCGCCGTGAGCGAGGCGAGCGCGGTCCAGCCCACGAACGCGCCCACCATGAAAAGATCGCCGTGTGCGAAGTTGATGAGCCGGATGATGCCGTAGACCATCGTGTAGCCGAGGGCGACGAGCGCGTAGAACGAGCCGATCGTCAACCCCTCGACGACGAACTGGAAAAAGGTGCTCATGGGCGGCCCGCGATGCTTACTTCATCGCCACCCACTTGCCGCTGGCATCCTGGCGTTGATACGGCTCGAACTGGTCGTTGTGCACGATGACCGTGATGTACACAGCACGGCTGCGGTCACCCTTCGGATTGAAGCCGATCGTGCCGGTGGCGCCCGCATAGTTCGTGATCTTGTGCAGCGCGGCGCTGATGTCCGCGGGCTTCGTCGACTTCGCGTCGGCGATGGCCTTGGCGGTCACGCCCACGGCGTCGTACTCGTACACCGAGTACGGTCCGGGCCCTTGCCCATAGGACTTGTTGTACTGGTCGACATAGTCGTGCGCACCCGCGAGGAACTGTGCGAGCGGCGCGGTCGTGATGATCATCCCGTCCGCGGCCGGCCCCGCCGTTTTCATCAGCGTCGGGTCGTTGGTGCCGTCGCCGCCCATGAACGTCATCTTGAGGCCCACCTGGCGCGCTTCCTTCACGAGCAGACCCGCTTCCGAAAAGTAGCCCGTGTAATAGATCACGTCCGGCTTGAGCGAGGCAACCTTGGTGAGCGTGGGCGAATAGTCCATCTGGCCCGGCGTGATCGAATCGGCGTAGACCACATCCACGCCCATCTTCTTGAGCGATTCGACGGTGTTCTGCGCGAGGCCCTTGGCATAGGTCGTGTTGTCGTCGATGACGGCCGCACGCTTGACATGCAGCGAATTCTTCATGAAATTCGCGGCGAAAGGCCCTTGTTCGTCGTCACGGCCAATCGTGCGAAACACGTTGTCGTAGCCCATTTCGGTGAGCTTCGGATTGGTCGAAGCGTCGAGCACATAGGGAATGCCGGCGCGATGGAACGCCGTCAATTCGGGCAGCGCCGCGCTCGAGCAATAGCCGCCCGCCACGGCAACCACGCCTGCGTCCACGAGCTTCTGCGCCGCCTGGACCGCCGTTTGCGCGTCGCAGGCATCGTCCTCGGGCACGAGTTCGATCTGCTTGCCGAGCACGCCGCCTGCCGCATTGATCTTCGCGGCCGCCAGCTTCGCCCCGTTGACGATGTCCGTGCCCGCTGCGGCGCTGCTGCCCGAAAGCGGCACCGGTACGCCGATCTTGATGGTCTGGGCTTGCCCGAGGCCAGGCACGAGCGCGGCGAGCGAGAGGATCGCAAGCGCGAGCGTTGCGTGCAATGTGCCCGTCAGGCGGGGGGCGTCGGGCGTGCCATTGTTCTGATGATTCATGTGAGCGGCTCCTGAGCGTGGACCCGACCGGGCGATGCCGCAACGCAGGCGAGCCCGCGCGGTCAGTTAGCGAAACGAAATAATTCGTCCGGTGCGACGCCTTGCACGTCTATCGCGCTCATGGCGCGCAGCTTGCATGGGGACCGGCGCATAACGACTTATCCATGATAGGTCCACGTGACCGATTAACGCCTATAGGGTATGCGCGTATACAAATCGCGTGCGCTCGCGGCAGCGGGACGCTAATTTGTATACACGCAGGGAGGGCGCCGATGAAGACCATCGTGCTGGGCGGCGGAATTGCGGGCGTGACGAGCGCGTACTATCTCGCGCGCGACGGCCGCGACGTCACCGTGATCGAGCGACGCGGGGGCGTTGCGCTCGAAACCAGTTTCGCCAACGCCGGACTCGTCGCGCCGGGACATTCATACACGTGGGCCTCGCCTCGCGCGCCGAAGATCCTGCTCAAGTCGCTGTTCGTCGAAGGTCAGGCGCTGCGCCTGCATCTCAGGGCGGATCCGCATATGTGGGCATGGTGCGCGCAGTTCCTGCGCAACTGCACCGAGGCGCGCTCGCGCGAAAACACGTCGCGCAAGGTGAGGCTGTGCCGCTACTCGCAACATCAGCTGCAAGCGCTCACCGCGCGCGAGCAGCTCGAATACGACCGCATCAGCCGCGGCCTGCTCTATCTCTACCGCGACGCCGCCTCCTTCGAACGCGGCCGCGCACACATGTCCATCCTTGTCGAGAACGGGCTGCCGCTGGAGACGCTGGACGCCGCCGCCGTCGCCGAACGCGAGCCCGCGCTCGCCCACGCGCGCGAGCGCATTGCAGGTGCGATCTACTGCCCCAGCGACGAAAGCGGCGACGCGCACCGCTTCACGCGCGGGCTCAAGGAGGTTTGCGAACGTATGGGCGTGCGCTTCGTGTTCGACGCGCCGATTCAGGCAATCGAAGCCACCGGCGATCGCATCGCCGGCGTGCGCACGACCGCCGGTGTGATCGCAGGCGACGACTACGTGCTCGCGCTCGGCTCATGGTCGCCGATACTCGCGCGGCCCCTCGGCTACCGGCTCGCGATCTATCCTGTGAAGGGATACTCGGCGACGTTCCCCTGTGGCCCCGGACATCGCCCGCCCGAAGTGGGCGGCGTGGACGAGAACCACCTCGTCGCCTGGGCGCGTTTTGGCGCGCGACTGCGCTTCACGGCCACGGCCGACTTCGCGGGCTACGACACGCGCCACACGCCAGCGGACTTCACATCCATGATGCAGGCGGCGCGCGAACTCTTTCCCGATGGCGCCGACTACACGCAGCCGGGCTACTGGGCCGGACTGCGGCCGATGACGCCCGAGGGCACCCCGCTCATCGGCCGCACGCGGCACCGCAACCTGTTTCTGAACACCGGGCATGGGCACATGGGCTGGACAATGTCGTGCGGCACCGCAAAACTGCTCGCCGACATCATGGCTGGACGCGAGCCCGAACTCGACATGACGGGATTGACGCTGAAATGACCACGACTGCACCGCAACATCGTACGGACACCTACACGAAGCTCGATTTCTCGCTCGACGAAGGCATTGCGCGCCGCGCGTCGATCGGCCTCGTCGTGCTCGCCACCGACCATACGATCGAATACGAATGGCGCGGCTTGCTGCGTCAGCCCGGCGTGGCGTTCTACGAGAGCCGCCTGGAGAATTCGCCGGACATCACGCCGCCGCGCCTCGCGGAAATCGAGGCGCGCATCGCCCCGGCCGTGGGCCTGCTGCTGCCAGGGGAGCGGCTCGACGTAGTGGCGTTCGGCTGCACTTCGGCCTCGATGGTGATCGGCGAAACGAAGGTCTTTGCGCGCATTCGCGAGGCACGCTCCGAGATTGCCTGTACCACGCCGATCACGGCGGCGCTCGCCGCGCTAAACGCGCTCGGCGTGCGGCGCGTGGCGCTGCTCACGCCGTATGTGCGAACCATCAACGACTTCATGCGCGACTATATCGAGGCGCGCGGCGTGGCTGTCACGCGCATGGCCTCGTTCGAGCACGCGGACGACAACGAAGTGGCGCGAATCGATGCGAATTCGATTCGCAGTGCGATAGAAGAACTCGCGCGGCACGATGACGCCGACGCGGTGTTCGTGTCCTGCACGAGCTTGCGTGTGGCCGCGCTCGTGCCGGAACTCGAAGCCGCTGTCGGCAAGCCGGTGCTGTCGAGCAACTACGCGATGGCGTGGCACGCGCTACGGCTCGCGGGGGTGCTGGATAGCGAGCCGCAGCTCGGCAGATTGTTCGCGCGTTAATGGACCCTGGTGCGCAACCCGATTCAGCGTCGCTGATGGATCAGGCGTAAATGGGCTTGCCGGCAAGCGCGCTGCGAATCGCGCCCGCGAGATCGCCGGCTGCGAATTTCGCCACGTAGCCGCTCGCGCCGGCATTCTTCACGTGGGCTTCGTTCGCGGTGCCCGTGAGCGACGAATGAATCACCACCGGAATATCCACGGTGCGCGGGTCCGCCTTGATCTTGCGCGTCAACGTGAAGCCGTCCATTTCGGGCATTTCGAGGTCGGTGAGCACGAGCGCGATGCGATCCTTCGCGCGCACGCCGTCGCGTTCCGCCTTCGTCGCAATCTCGTCCAGTTGCTTCCAGGCTTCAAGGCCCGTTTTGGCCATCGTGTATTCCACGCCGAGCGCCTTGAGGCTCTGGCCGATCAGCTCGCGCGCGAAGCCCGAGTCGTCGGCGGCCAGCACCTTCGCGCCCGGCGGAATGACCGCGGGCTCGCCCACCTCTTCGGGCACGACCGCGCCGTGCTGCGCCGGGAATACGTCGCGCAGCACCTGCTCCACATCCACCACCTGCACGAGCTTCTTGCTCTCGGGGTCGTTTTCGAGCCGCGCGATGCTCGTCACGCGGTTGCCCATCGTGACGTCGGCGGTCAGCACCTGGCTCCAATCGAGCCGCACGATCTCATCCACGCTTTCGAGCGCGAAGCCCTGCGTGGAGCGCGCGAATTCCGTCACGAGCAGGATGTTCAGACCCGTGGCCGGCTCGCAGCCCATGAGCCTCGGCAGGTCGATCACGGGCATCACCTGGCCGCGGATGTTCGCCGCGCCGAGCACGTAGGGGGACGACGCCGCGATCGGCGTGATCGTCGGCATGGTCAGGATTTCCCGCACCTTGAACACGTTGATGCCGAAGACTTCGCCAACCTCGCTGCCCGGCGCCGCGCCGAGCCGGAAAAGCAAAAGCTCGAACTGGTTCGTGCTCGTGAGGCGGGTTCGTTCGTCGATTGCGAAGCCGCTATCCATGGTTCCCTCGTGTGCTGTTCGTCTACCGTCTGGTGGAATGCGATGCGTCCGGCATCCGCTGCCTGCCATCGTCTACGGCCTGGCGCGGGAAATCTTGAGCCCTCATTCCACGCACGGTCGTTCTGGATCAAGCCACCCTCACGTATCCTCCCGCAGGCGGCTGGCGGCGTGCTCGCGCAGCAGCGCCGCGCATTCCCTGGCGCTCACCGGCCTGCCGAACAGGTAGCCCTGCTGCCGCTCGCAGGCGAGCGAGCGCAGAAGCGACGCCTGCTCGGGCGTCTCCACGCCCTCGGCCGTCACGCGCATGCCGAGCGAGTGCGCCATCGCCACGACGGCCCGCGTGATCGCCGCCGAGTCGCGGTTGGCGGGCAGGCCCGCCACGAACGTGCGATCGACCTTCAGATGGTGCAGCGGGAAGCGCTTCAGGTACGAAAGCGACGAATAACCGGTGCCGAAGTCGTCCACCGAAATGCGCACCCCCTATGTCGCTGAGGGCGCGCAGCACGGGCTGCACGCTCTGGCAGTCGCGCATGAGGATGCCTTCGGTGATTTCCACTTCGAGCGCCTCGGGCGCCAGCCCCGTTCGCGCGAGGCAGCCCGCCACCTGCTCGACCAGCCCGTCCGCGATCTGGCGAGGCGAGAAGTTGACCGCCATGACGAAGTCGGGCGCGAGAAGCCGCCGCCATTGCGCGGCCTGGCGGCACGCGTGCTCCAGCACCCACTGGCCGATCGGGATGGTCATGCCCGTGTCCTCGGCCACGGGAATGAACTCCACCGGCGAAACCGCGCCCAGCTCATCGCTCTCCCAGCGCAACAGCGCCTCCGCGCCGATCACGCGGCCGCTTTCGCCATCCACGATCGGCTGAAAAGCGAGGCGCAGCTCGCCCGACGCAAGCGCCCGGCGCAAGCCGCGTTCGATCTGGAAGCGGCGCTGCAGGCGCTGGCGCAGCTCGTTCGTGAAGAACTGGAACTGATTGGCGCCGCGCTGCCTGGCCGCATACATCGCCGAATCGGCGTTGCGCATGAGCGCGGCGGCGCTGCGGCCATCGTCGGGATAGAGGCTGATGCCGATCGAAGCGCCCAGGTAGTACTCGTTGCCCGCCACCCCGAACGGCGCGGCGATGACGTCGAGCACGCGTTGCGCGAGCGCGCTGAGGTCGTCCACCTTCTCGTAGCAGCACACCGCGATCACGAATTCGTCGCCGCCCACGCGCGCGAGCGTATCCGCCTCGCTCACGCAGCCTGCAAGGCGGTGTCCCACGTCGCGCAGCAGCGCGTCCCCCGCCTCGTGGCCGCCTGTGTCGTTGACCTTCCTGAAACCGTCGAGATCGACGAAGAGAAGTGCGGGCTTCGCCGCGCAGGTCGCGCGCCCCAGCATCGCCTGCATGCGCTCGGCGAGAAAGGTGCGGTTGTAGAGGCCCGTGAGCGCGTCGCGCGTGGCGAGGTAGCGCAACTGCTGCTGCGCCTCGCGCACCGGCCCGATGTCCGTGAACGAGACCACCGCGGAAATCGCCTCGCGCTCGCCGGCGCGGAAGATCGGCAGCACGTTTTCTCTCACCCAGACGACCTCGCCATCGGCGAGTTCGAATCCCACCGTCTCGCCGATCACGGGCTGGCCGGTCTATAACGCACGCATGCTCGGGCGCATCGAATTGGGCAATGGCGCGCCGTTTTCGTCGAGTACACGCCCGATGACGCTCATGATGCTGCGGCCGATGGCAACCTCGGACATGCGCAGGAGACGCCGCGCGCTGCGGTTGCAGGCGAGCACGATGTCGTCGCGCGACTGCATCACGATGCCTTCGTTGAGGTGATCCACCACGAGGCGGTGATGTTCCTCGCTTTGCGCGAGCCGCTCGGCAATCGTCTGCTGGGATCAGCAAGGCCGCGACGCTGCTGGCGATGTCGCACAACAACGCCTCCTCGGCCGCCGTGGGCCGCCAGGGCCGGCTCTGGTACACGGCGAGCGCGCCCAGCACGCCGCCGTCGAGGTCCTCGATCGGGGTGGTCCAGCCTGCGCGCAGGCCGCTCTCGAGTGCGATGCGCCGGTACTCGCCCCACTCGTGCGCGCCCTCGTAGTCTTCGACGCAAACGGTGCGCCGCTCGGCGATGGCCGTGCCGGACGGGCTGGTGCCGGAGCCGACCGGCGTGTCATCGAACGCCGCGTGATACTGCGCCGGCAAGGACGGCGCGCTGCCGATGTGAATGCGCCGGCCGTCGGCGTCCAGTTGCAGGATCGAGCAGTTCGCGCCCGCGCCCAGCAGCCGCTCGGCGCGGCAGCAGACCTCGGCGAGCAGTTCCTGCAGCGGCAGGTTACGTGACACAAGCCGCAGTACGTTGCGCTCTCATGCGAGCGCTTCATCTGCAGCGCTCGCTGTTGCGTTCGTCTCTTTCGACGCCTTACGTTGAGCGCCCCGTGATCCCGCTGCGCCGGACGCTCCCACCGCCTGGGAATAGTCCATACCTGCTTCCCCTCTTGTTGCCGTGGTGCGTGTCGTGCACGTAGCACCCGTGGCCGGCTCGATCTCTAGTGTGTCCTGCGCGGCTTCCCGCCAGCGCGCCTGGCGAGCGAGCGCGCCGCAACTGGGTTAACGGCAGGGGTGGTGGGATCTTGTAGGGGGG